>JALYZN010000033.1 GCA_030948845.1 Candidatus Dormiibacterota bacterium | reverse complement strand
ACCTGGTATCCGCCCCGGCGATCAGCCCGCCACTCCGGCGCGGGTCGGCTGAGTACTACCGGAACAATCGGTCATGGGCAGGACCCTCCTTTTCTCAGAGTGCCCCGGCGCCGGTCCGCGTGCGTCGGTGGATGAATACGGGCGGAGGCGGGGCCGAGAGACGCACCGCCAGTGTAACGGCCTCGGGGGCAGCCCACTACAGCCCGCGTCCGCGCCAGGGGCCTCGCGTTACGGCCAGAGCTGGCCAGATCACCTCAAGCCGGCCCCTCGCGTGGGGCCTCGGCGGATATGCGAAGCGACGCGTCAGCTGCCGAATCGGCTTGCCGCACAAGGGAAATAACGGCCGACGATTCGCTGCGCGCAAGCCTATGAGCGGATTGCTCCCTGGATCACCCTCGTCCCCGTCGGGGACGAGCTGCCGCCGGCCGGCTCCGCCGTGGCCGCGACAGCGCTGTACGCGGTCAGGTCGCCGTGGACCGCCGCGCTCCAGGTGCCATCCGGGTTGTGGCTGAGGTAGGCGGCTGCCACGGCCGAGCCATCGGAGTGGATGAGCCAGACCTCGTACACGGAGCCACCGGACGACACCGCGCCTGGGCTGGGCAGCCCGCTGGCCGTCAGCACCGCCTCGTCGCCGCCGCGCTGGTAGGTCAAATGGGCGCTCGCGTGCGGCGCGGAGGGTGCGGCGGTGAGCGCGACCGCGACCGGCGCCGAGGCACCGTTCTGGCGGTTGAGCGCCGCCCACGAGGACAGAGCGATCACCGCGACCGCCGCCGCCGCTGTTACGACGGTGAGGCCGCGCGACGCGGGGATTGCCTGCCAGAGACGCCGCCACCACGGTGCCGGCTGAGCCCTGGCGGCCTGCTCAGCCGCCTGCGTCGCCTCGGCGTACACCGCGCGCATCAACCGGCCGCGAAGCTCGGGCGACGGCTGCAGCGGCTCGAGCGCGAGCGGCAGCCGGGCGGCTGCCTCCATGTACTCGCCGGCCACGCGCCGACAGTCAGCGCATCCCGAGAGATGGAGCTGCAGAGCGGACTGTTCGTCTGCATCGAGGGAGCCGACCGATAGCGCCGCGGCGAGGACCTCGGCCTCCGGATGGCTGATCACGCCATTCCCTCTGCAAGCCGGAACTCGAGCACCCCGCGCAACTTGCGCAGCGCGAGGCGGGTCCGCCCTTTGACCGTTCCCAGGGGCACCTGCATGAGCTGGCTGATCTCGGTCTGGGAGTAGCCGCCGAAATACGCCAGCTCGATGGTCTCCCGCTGCTCCACGGAGAGCTGGGTCAACGCAGTGCGGATCTCCGCGCGCTCGATCTCGTCGGCCACCTGATCCCACGTATCGGACACCGACGTCGCTTCGATCGGGGCGTGCTCGAGGTCGACGTCCTGGCGCGCGCGGCCGGCTCGTCCGCGCAACCGATCGAGAGCACGGTGGTGGACGATCGAACACACCCAGGTGCGCAGGCTGCCGCGGTCGCTGCGGTACGTCGATGCGCGCCGCCAGATGCTCAGAAACGCTTCCTGGACGACATCTTCGGCGGTCGCAGAGTCGTTGACGACACGCAGTGCCAGGGTGTAGGCCAAGCCCGAATAGCGGTCGTACAGCATCTCGATGCCCTCAGGCTCGGCTCGCGCCAGCAGGTCGAGCATCCGGTCGTCGGAGACGTTCACTCCGCCGGCCGCGATGGTCTCGCGGTTCTTTCGCACACGCACCCGGATACGCAGACCAGGCGCACATGGATCACTGCCCGTCGCGCACGGTCAGTAGATGCCCAGCTCCAGGCGCGCCTCTTCGGACGCCATCGTCCGCGGGTCCCACGGGGGCGACCACACCAGCTCGACCTTCACGTCCTTCACCCCGGGAAGACCATGGCAGACGGCATGGGCCTGTCCCTGGATGATGCTGCCCATCGGGCAGTACGGGGTGGTCAGCGTCATGCTGATGGTGAGCAGGCCGTCGTCGTCGATGTCCGAGCCGTAGATGAGGCCGAGCGAGACGATGTCGATGCCGATCTCGGGGTCGTAGACCTCGCTCAGGGCGGCGAGCACTAACTCCGGGGAGGCCTTGGCGGTCTGCGCCTCACCGGCGGGCGAATCGACGCTCACCGCGGTGTCGATGTCGGTCATGGTCGATCCTCCGCCTGCCCGAGCGCCTGCAGCAGCGCGTTGCAGGGCAGGGTCGCACACTTGACGCGCACCGGGTAGGCGCGAACGCCCTGAAGGGCCTCGAGGTCGCCGAGGTCCTCGGAGCTGCCGCCATCGACGAGCATCGCCCGGAAGCGGGCGGCGACGTCTCGCGCCCGCGCCCGCGTGCCGCCGCTCACCTCATCGCAGAGCATGCTGCAGGCGGCCTGGCTGATCGAGCAGCCGGTGCCCTCGAAGGCGATCCCGGCGAGCTGATCACCGTCGAACCGGACCGAGAGGTCGATCTGGTCTCCACAGAGCGGGTTGTCGGCCTCCACCACGGCGTCGGCGGGATCGAGCCGGCCGCGATGGCGGGGATGGCGGTAGTGGTCGAGGATGATCTCGCGATAGAGGTCATCCGCCACCGGTGTAAATCCGACTTGCATGGTAGGGATTGTACCCCTGCGTCGGCATCCGCCCTCGGCGCGACAATCCACGGGTGCCGAAATTCCGCCGTCCGCGCACGTCCCCGATCTTCTGGCTGCTCAGCGGCCAGTTGATCATGTTCACTGGCTATGCCGCGATCTTCCCGATCGCCCCGCTGTACGTGCGCCGTCATGGGGGGAGCTCCCTCGCCATCGCGCTGTTCATCGCCGCGCCGTTCATCGCCAACATGCTCGTCCAGGTGCCCGCGGGGCGGCTCACCGACCGGATCGGGCGCCGTCCCATGCTGCTCGGCTCGCGGGCCGTATTCGCGGTGTTGGCCTTCGCGCTGTTCGCCGACATCGGACCGCTCTGGCTGCTCGCTGTGCTGCGCACCCTCCAGGGGGCCGCCTCCGGGGCCTACGTCCCCGCGCTCCGCGCCGCCGTCGTCGACCTCAGCACTCCCGAGCAGCGCGGTCAGCGATTCGCGCAGCTGCAGGCGTGCGAGATGGTGGGGTTGCTGATCGGCCCGCTGCTAGGCGGCGCAGTCGCACTCTGGCGGGACTCCGCGGTGTTCGGCGTCACCGGCGCCGCCGTGCTGGTCGGGTTGCTCGCGATGCGGCGCGTTCCCGAGACGCGCGTGGAGCGCCCGGCCGGCGAGCGGGAGGTGCGGCTGCGCTGGTGGCGCACACGCGGGATCCTGGTGCCGTGCCTGGCGCTGCTGGCGATCGGCACGGTGTTCTCAATGTACGACGTGGTCTGGCCCCTGTACCTCTCCGCGCGGCGCAACGGCGCCTTCGTCATCGGCCTGACCGTGAGCCTGTTCGCCGCGCCCCTCCTGGCACTGGCCGCGCCCGCCGGACGGGCGTCGGATCGATTCAACAGGCGCTGGCTGATGCTGGCCTCCTTCGCGGTCGCCGGCGTCTGCGCGGCGACGTACCCGGCACTTCGATCGCTGGTACCGATCATCGCCGTGGGCACGCTCGAGGCCTGTGCCGTGGTCCTGATCGAGCCGACCCTGTTCGCGGTCATCGGCGACAACAGCAGCGCCGCTCAGCGCGGTCGCGCGATGGGCATCGGTGGCCTGTTCCAGTTCTCCGGCATGTCGTTTGGCGCCCTGGTCCTAGGCGCGCTCTACGGCGTCGACGAGCGAATCTCGTTCTGGGGAGCTGCCGGGGTGCTGGTCGCCGCAGCAGTCCTGTGCGCCGTCGCCCTCCCGGCGCGCCCGCTGCACGGGGGGGCGGTCACCGCGGAGCAGGCGGCCCTCAACCCACTGGAGGCGTGAGCCGCCCACTGTCACAGCGGGTCACGGGGCTCGCCTACAGCGTGCGGATCACCCGAGCGGGGTTGCCGACCGCGAGGACGTTCGCCGGTAGGCTCTTGGTGACCACCGCGCCTGCTCCCACCACTGTGTTCTCGCCGACGCTGACGCCCGGCAGGATGATCACGCCGCCGCCCAGCCAGACGGTGTTCGCGAGGGTGATCGGCCGAGAAGCCTCGGCTCCGGTTCGCCGCTCGTCCGGCTCCAACGGGTGGGTCGGCGTCAGGAACTGCACGTTGGGACCGACCTGCACGTCCTCACCGAGTGTGATGGTGGCGACGTCGAGGAAGACCGCGCCGCAGTTGACGAAGCTGCGTGCACCGATGTGGACCTGGTAGCCGTAGTCGCAGTGGAACGGGGCGAGGATCTGCGCGCCCTCTCCGAAGGAGCCGAGCAGCTCGCGCAGCAGCTGGCTGCGTCGTGGCCGGTCTGCTGGGTGGCTGGTGTTGAAGGCACGCAGCAGGGTCGCGGCGTGCAAGCGTTCAGCAGCGAGCTCCGGGTCGACGGCGTCGTAGAGATCGCCGGCGAGCATGCGATCGCGCTGGCTGCGCGCGTCCTCGCCCATCGTCAGTGGAGGTGGACGGAGCCGTCCTCGGCGAGTCTCCAGCCCGGGTTGTACGCCACCTCCCACGGGTGCCCGTCAGGGTCGATGAACACGCCCGAGTAGCCACCCCAGAAGTTCTCGGCCCCCGGACGGCCGATGGTGGCGCCGGCCGCCTCAGCCTGGGTCAGCACGCGGTCAACCTCCTCAGGCGACGCGACGTTGTGCGCGAGCGTGACCCCGCCCCAGCCGCCGCTGTCGCTCACCGAGCTGTCGGCGGTGAGCTGGCCGCGGCCCCAGAGCGCGAACACCATGCAACCCGCCTGAAAGAACACCACCTCACCGTCCGGTGACTCGCCCGACCAACCGAGCGCCTCGTAGAAGGCCTTGGCCTGTTCGACGTCCCCGACACCCAGCGTTATCAACGAGATGCGCTGTTCCATGCAGCTATCCGAAGATCCGGCGCACTTCACCGAGCGCCGCGCCGAGGGCGTCGATCTCGTCGTGTGTGTTGTAGAGGTACACCGACGCGCGCGCCGTTGCAGCGACGCCGAGTCGCTTCATCAGGGGCTGGCAGCAATGATGGCCGGCGCGCACCGCCACGCCCTCCCGGTCCAGGATGGTTCCGACGTCGTGGGCGTGCACGCCGCTGACGTTGAAAGCCACCGCCCCGCCCCGGGCATCGAGCGTCCTAGGTCCGTAGACGTCGACACCGTCGATCTCCTCGAGCACCGCCAGCAGGTGGCCGGTCAACTCAAGCTCGTGGGTGTGGATGCGATCGCGGCCGATGGCGTCGAGGTAGTCGCACGCGGCGGCCAGACCGGTGGCGGCGCCGACGTCGGGAGTGCCGGCTTCGAACTTGTGGGGGACGGTGCTCCACGAGGACCGCTCCAGCGAAACGCGCAGGATCATGCTGCCGCCGCCAAGGAACGGCGGCATCCGCTCGAGCAGCTCGGGGCGCGCCCAGAGCACGCCCGCGCCCATCGGTCCACACATCTTGTGACCGCTGAAGGCGAGGAAATCGCAATCCAAATCGCGAACCGACACGGGCATGTGCGGGACGCTCTGCGCGGCGTCGACGCACACGAGCACGTCGCGCTCGTGCGCTGCCGCCACGATCTCGTGCAGCGGGGCAACGGTGCCGAGCACGTTGGACTGGTGGCTGAGGCTGACCAGCTTGGTGGGTGGGGCGAGCAGCTCGTCGAGGTTGGACAGATCGAGGACGCCGTCATCGCGGACGCGCAGGAACCCGAGCGTCAGCCCGGCTCGCTCGGCGGCCAGCTGCCACGGCACCAGGTTGCTGTGGTGCTCCATCTCGGTGAGCACGATGCGATCGCCGGGGGAGAGAAGCTCGCGTGCGTATGACGACGCCACCAGGTTGAGCGCCTCCGTGGCGTTGCGCACGAAGACCACGCCCTCTGCCGGTGCATCGATGAACCGCGCGATGCGCTGGCGCGCGCTCTCGAATGCGTCGGTCGCCTCGTTGCCGAGGGTGTGCACGCCGCGGTGCACGTTGGCGTTGTGCTCCTGGTAGTAGGCGTCGGTGGCGTCGAGAACCGATTGCGGCTTCTGCGATGTCGCCGCCGAGTCGAGGTACACGAGTGGGTGGCCATTGACGGTGCGGCGCAGGATGGGGAAGTCGGCACGGATGTGGGCGACGTCGAGCGGCGCGGTCGCCACGTGCACCTCGCTCACCGGCTGTCCTCGTTGAGCGCGATGCGGATCACGCCGTCCGAGGTGTCGATCTGGTGCACCCGCACCGGCTCGACCGCTGGGAGCGACAGCGGCTCGCCGGTCTGCAGCGAGAACGCAGACCCGTGCAGGGGGCACTCGATGGCACAGCGCGAGGTGTCGAGGTCGCCGTCGCTCAGCGAGGCCTCGGCGTGGCTGCACGTGTCGTCGAGACAGTAGAAGTCACCGTCGAGGTTGAAGATGGCGACGGGCACCTCGTCGATCTCGACGCGTGCCGCATGTCCAGGTGGCACATCCTCGATGCGCCCCACCTCCACCCAGGTGGCCATCCTCATTAGTCCACCAACGCGATACCGGCCTGGGTCTCGCCCTCGAGCTCATGATCGAGAAGCTCGCCGACGAGGTCGGCGACGCCGTGATGCGGGCAATGGGCCAGGGCGTCGTCGAGGAAGCCGCGCACGATCAGCCGGTCGGCGTCCTCGGCGGTGACCCCGCGAGCCATCAGGTAAAAACGGTGGTCATCGTCGATGTGACCGGCGGTGGCGCCGTGTCCGCAGCGCACGTCGTTGGCGCGGATCTCCAGGCGCGGTACAGAGTCGGCGGTGGCGCCGCGACTGAGGATGAGGTTGCGGTTCTGTACGTACGCGTCGGTCTGCTGGGCGATGCGATCGACGTCGATCAGGCCGCTGTACACGCTGCGCGCGTGGTCGCGCACTGCCACCTTGAGCTTGAGCCGGCTGGTGGTCTGCGGTGCGCGGTGGGCCTGCAGCGACTGGTGGTCGAGGTGCTGCGACGCGTCGCCGAAGGCCAGCCCGGCGATCTCCGCCTCCGCGCCTGGTCCGTCGAGCATCACCTCCCAGTACGACTTCTGCAGCCGCGACCCGAGGGTGGCGCCGAACATGCGCAGCCGCGCGTTCTGGGCGAGCAGTGAGCGATGCATGGCGACGTGCCAGACGCCCTCACCCCACTGCTGGAGGACGTGGTGATCGAGGTGCGCGTCACGGCCGGCGACGACGATCGTGAGCGCGTCGCTGAACAGCTCGTCATCGCCGGTGGCGGAAACGTAATCGTCGATGAGGGTCAGAGACGAGTTGTCCTCAAGCAGGACGACTGTCGCGGGGAAGGTGGCGGCGCGGTCGCCGGCGGCGCCGTGCGCCACCCAGACCGGCACCGACGCGTGCACCGAGCGAGGCACATAGATGAATGCGCCGCCCTGCCACATCGCGTTCCACAGCGCCATGAACGGCGATTCGCCGACCGCCACGCCGGCCAGGGCTCGCTCCACCAGCTCCGGGTGCAGCTGGGCGGCCTCGTCGAGCGAGCTCAGCACGACGCCGGCGGCGGTCAGCTGGTCGCTCTGCTCGATGCGGGTCACAGGCGACGCGTCGACCATCAGCGCGGCCTCTGCCGCGGCACGGTCGCGGCGCCGGCGAATGGCGGCGATCAGCGCCTCGTCGACCCCCTCCGCCGGGTGGAACTCGTTGAGGTGGAGCTTGGAGATGTCCGTGCGGCGCCAGTCCTCGTCGCGCTTCGACGAGGGCATCGGCATGGCGGTGAACGCGTCCCACGCGGCGCGACGGCGGTCGCGCAGCCAGCCGTCAGCGGAGGCAATGCGTTCCTCGACCGCTTCCGCGAACGCCGGCGCGTCCGGCGCGGCGATCCCGGCGCCGGTGATCACCCGACCGACCCCTCCATCGACAGCGCCAGCAGGCGGTTGAGCTCGACGGCGTACTCCATCGGCAGCTCCTTCACGAAGGGCTCGAAGAAGCCGTTGACGATCAGGGCGGTGGCCTCGTTCTCATCGATGCCCCGCGAGGTGAGGTAGAAGATCTGGTCCTCGCCCACCTTGCTGACCGTCGCTTCGTGGCCGATGGTCACGTCGGGGCTCTCGACGTCCATGTAGGGATAGGTGTCGCTCTGCGACTCCTCGTCGAGGAGCAGGGCGTCACAGCGCACGTTGATCTTGACGTTCTGCGCCTTCGGATACACCTTGATGTGGCCGCGGTACGAGGTGCGACCGGTGCCCTTGCTGATCGACCGCGAGACGATGTTGCTGGTGGTGTTCGACGCCACGTGAATGCACTTGGCACCTGCGTCCTGGTGCTGTCCGGGCCCTGCGAACGCGGCGCTGAGCACCTCACCGTGGGCACCCTCACCCATCAGGTAGATCGCCGGGTATTTCATCGTCACCTTGGAGCCGAGATTCCCGTCCACCCACTCGACGGTGGCGTTCTCGTGCGCGATGGCGCGCTTGGTGACCAGGTTGTAGACGTTGTCGGACCAGTTCTGAATGGTCGTGTAGCGGATCTTGGCGCCCTTGTGGGCGATCAGCTCGACCACCGCTGAGTGCAGCGAGTCGCTCGAGTAGTTCGGCGCCGTGCAGCCCTCGATGTAATGGACCGAGGAGCCCTCCTCGGCGATGATCAGGGTGCGCTCGAACTGGCCCATGTTGTCGCTGTTGATGCGGAAGTACGCCTGCAGCGGCACCTCGACGTGCACGCCAGCCGGCACATAGACGAAGGAGCCTCCCGACCACACCGCGGAGTTGAGCGCGGCGAACTTATTGTCGTTGGGCGGGATCACCGTGCCGAAGTACTTGCGGAAGATCTCGGGGTGGTCACGCAGCCCCGTGTCGCAGTCGCAGAAGATGACGCCGAGCTTCTCGAGGTCCTCGCGAATGTTGTGGTAGACCACCTCCGAGTCGTACTGGGCGCTGACGCCGGCGAGGAACTTGCGCTCCGCCTCGGGGATGCCGAGGCGGTCGAAGGTGTTCTTGATCGACTCGGGGACGTCGTCCCACGAGCGCGACTGCTCACCGGCAGGCTTGACGTAGTAGTAGATGTCGTCGAAGTCGATCCCGGACAGGTCCGCGCCCCATGTCGGCATGGGCCGCTTCATCCAGTGGTCGTACGCCTTGAGGCGGAACTTGAGCATCCACTCGGGCTCGCTCTTGTGGTCGGAGATGGCCGCGATCACCTCGGGCGACAGGCCCTTCTCGGTGCGGAAGACGGAGATGTCGACGTCGTGAAAGCCGTACTGGTAGTCCTTGGTCAGCTCGTGTGCTTGGACGGTCATGCTTGTGCCTCCGCGACCACGCCGGTCAGTGAAGTGTGTGATGCGGCGGCCTGCGCGGCGACCGGCCCGATGATCGGTTCGTAGCCCTCGCTCTCGATCTGGCGCGCCAGGTCCGCGCCACCGGAGGTGACGATGCGCCCCTGGTGGAGCACGTGCACGCGATCGGGCTTGAGGAACTCGAGGATGCGCGGGTAGTGAGTGATCACCAGCACGCTCATGTCCGGACCGGCGAGCCGGTTGACGCCGTTGGCCACGGTGCGCAGCGCGTCGACGTCGAGCCCGGAGTCGGTCTCGTCGAGGATCGAGAGGCGGGGCCGCAGCATGGCCATCTGGAGGACCTCAGCGCGCTTCTTCTCGCCGCCGCTGAAGCCGTCGTTGATGTAGCGGGCGCGGAAGCTCTCGTCGATCTTCAGCGCTGCCATCTCCTCGTTGAGCCGGCGGATGAACTCGCGCGCCGGCATCTCCTTGCCCTGGGCGCGGAGCGCGGCGCGCATGAAGTTGACCGTGGTGACGCCGGGGATCGCCGTCGGGTACTGGAAGCAGAGGAAGACACCGAGGCGCGCCCGCGCATCCGCGGGAAGCGCCAGCAGGTTCTCGCCTCCGAAGGTGGCGCTGCCGGAGGTGACCGTGTACTTGGGATGTCCGCTGAGCGTGTACGCGAGCGTACTCTTGCCGGAGCCATTGGGTCCCATCAGCGCGTGGATCTCACCGGCGGGCACGGAGAGGTCGACGCCGCGGAGGATCTCCTTCTCTTCGACGGAGACGGTGAGCCCGCGGACGATGAGGTCGGCCGCGGTCCCCCTGCTCTCAGACATCGGCGTTTCCCGGGAGGGCATCGGCAGGGGCCATCGCGGCCAGCAACGACTGGTCGTGGAGCAGCTCGGCGAGCGTGGTCTGGCGCAGCACCGCGTCGATGCTCTCCTTGAGACGCTGCCAGAGCCCGCGCGAGGCACAGTCGCCTTCGCGCGCGCACGCACCGCTCACATACTCCGACGATACGCACTCCACCGGCGACACCTCGCCTTCGACGGAGTGGATGACCTCGAGCACGGAGATCTGCTCGGGTGGCCGGGTCAGGGCATAGCCGCCGTGCACCCCGCGGGTGCTCGCGACGAGGGCGGCGCGACGGAGCTGGCCGGCGAGCTGTTCGAGGTAGGCGAGCGGCAGATGCTCGACGCGAGCCACCTCCGCGATGCTGAGCGGGCCCCTGCCGTAGGCACGGGCGAACTCGGTCATCATCCGCAGCCCGTAGTGCGCCCTGGAGCTGACCCGCATTGAGAAGGAGGTGCTCAGGGGGGCGTCGCGACGGGTCGCGGCGGGCTGAGGATGCTGTGCTTGGGTAATTCCGACCGTCACGGTCAGAATTATACGTCCCAGGCTCAGGCGACCGGTCATCCGACATACTCGCGGGCAGGTCCGCCGCCCAGTGAGCACACCGCTGATCCACCTTGCCCCTGCCGCCCCCGCCGCCGCGCCGGTCGACGGGCCAACTGACGGCACCCAAAGACAGCGACGCGTCGTCATCGCCCGAATCACCAGGATCGTGTCCATCGTGGTCACCCTGGCGGCGCTGGCCATCCTGCTCCGGCGCGTCGACCTCCCCGCCGCCCTCCGCATCGCAGTGGAGGAACCCTGGCCACCTCTGGTCGCGGCGATCGCCGTCAACGTCGTGGCGACGTGGCTGCGTGCCACTCGATCACAGACCGTGCTCTCGGTTCTCGGTCACCGAATTCCATTCCTACGCATGGCCGCCGCCCAGCTCGCCGGCCAGGTTCTGAGCTGGGTGAGCCCGGTCGCGGCGGGTGACTTCGTCCGTCCCTATCTGTGGCGCCGCCACGACGGGGTTCCCCTGACGCCAGGGGTGGTGACCGTGCTCTACGAGCGCATCTTCAGCTTCGGCCAGCTCGTGGTTCTCGGCGCGGTCTGTGCCGCGCCACTCGTTGCTGAGGGGCCGGAGCTCGCCGGGGCGGCGGCGGCTGGGCTGGTCCTGCTCGCGCTCCCGTGGCTTGTGGTCCGACTGGTTCGCCGGGGGGCACCCGCGGCCGGCGGCTTCGCCGCCTCACGGGGGTGGCGCGATCGCCTCATCCATGCCGCGGGCCAGCTCTGGCGGCTCGGCGGGGACGGGCGTTTGACGGCGCGCTTCACCCTGCTGACCATCGCGGTGGTGACGGTCAGCGGGTTTCAGATCGCGCTCCTCGCTGACGGGGTCGGAGTCACGCTGCCGCTCTGGTTCGCGGCCGCGGCGTTCGCGCTCTCGCAGGTGGTCGGCAGTGTCTCCAGCCTGCCGTTCGGCATCGGCCCCGCGGACGCCGTCCTCCTCGCTTTCCTCGTGCACACCGGGGCCTCCGCGGAGGATGCGCTCGCCATCACGCTGCTCACCAGGCTGGCGGTCACCGTCCCGCTGGGGCTCGTCGGGGCGGTCGCGTACCTGCGGCTCAGCAGCGGGGGAGCGGCCCGAGCAGCCGCCTCGTGAGCGATCGGCGGCCCGGCCGCGTCGCCGTCGTCGGTGGCGCGGGGTTCATCGGGACCCACGTCGTCGAGCAGCTGCTGCGGGGCGGATCGACGGTACTGGTCATCGACGATCTCTCCCACCCGTGTGGAGTCCCGCTCCCCGCTGGCGTGGAGCTGCTCAAGGCCGGCGGCGGTTCGGACCAGGCTCGCAAGGCCCTGGAGGGCTTCCGCCCGCAGGCGCTCGTCCACCTCGCCGCCAAGGGTGGGGTGAACCGGGCCCTGCGTGACCCGGCCGGCCACATCCGGGACGTGCTCGCTGAGTCGGTCGGCTGCTTCGCGGCGGCGCAGGCGGCCGGCTGCACCTCGGTGGTCATCGCGTCCTCCGGTGGTGCGGTGTACGGGGATCCCAAGGTGCTCCCGGCCCCGGAGCGGCTGCGGCCCGCTCCGCGCTCCGCCTACGGAGCGGAGAAGCTCTGCGAGGAGACGTACCTTGCGACCATCGCCCAGCAGGGGGTGCGCACCCTGGCGCTTCGCTACGGCAACGTCTACGGCCCGCGCCAGGACGGCACGGGCGAGGCCGGGGTGGTCGCGATCACGGCCGCCCGTCTGCTCGCCGGGCGCTCGGCGATCATCTACGGGGACGGCCTGCAGACCCGTGACTTCGTGTACGTCGAGGATGTCGCGGACGCCACCGTGGCGGCGGTGAACAGCCGCCGCAGCGGCGCCGTCAACGTCGGAACCGGCAGGGAGACCTCGGTGCGAGATATCGTCAACGGTCTGGTCGAGCTCACCGGCTCGACCGCGGGCATCGAAGGCCAGCCGCGGCGCCCGGGCGAGGTGCGCCGCGCCGCTCTCGATGCGTCGCGGGCACAGCGGTGGCTAGGCTGGCGGGCACAGACCTCGTTGATCGACGGATTGACACGCACCGCGGAGTTCTTCGCGTCACGCGCGCCCGCCGTCGCCGCCACCGTTTCCCCGGGAGTCACCTGAACGTGCGGATCCTCGTCCTCGGTGCCGACGGCTACCTCGGCTGGCCGACAGCGCTGCACCTCTCTGCCACAGGCCACGACGTGGTCGCCGTCGACAACATGGTGCGGCGGCGCTGGGATCGCCGCTGCGGCACCCACAGCCTGGTGCCGATCGCCTCGATGGAGCGGCGCGTCGATCGCTGGATGGAGCTGAGCGGTCGTCGGATCGATTGGCGGAAGATCGACCTCTGCGACGCCGACGCGGTCACCGAGCTGATCCGCAGCACCTCGCCCGAGGCTGTCGTGCACTTCGCCGAGCAGCGCTCGGCGCCCTACTCGATGATCAGCCGTGCCCACGCGGTCGAGACGCAGGTGAACAACGTGGTCGGCACCCTCAACCTGCTCTTCGCGCTGCGCGACCATGCGCCGGACTGTCACCTCGTGAAGCTCGGCACCATGGGTGAGTACGGCACCCCCAACATCGACATCGAAGAGGGGTTCATCGACATCACCCACAACGGGCGCACCGACCGGCTTCCGTTCCCCAAGCAGCCGGGATCGATGTACCACCTCAGCAAGGTGCACGACAGCCACAACATCGCCTTCACCTGTCGCATCTGGGGGCTGCGCGCCACCGACCTCAACCAGGGCGTGGTGTACGGCGCCAACACTCCCGAGACCGCGTTGCATCGCGACCTCGCCACCCGCTTCGACTACGACGGCATCTGGGGAACGGTGCTCAACCGCTTCTGTGTGCAGGCGGCGATCGGCCAGCCGCTCAGCGTGCACGGCAAGGGCGGCCAGACCCGCGGGTTCCTCGACATCCGCGACACCGTGGCCTGCGTCGAGATCGCCTGCCTCAACCCACCGGCTGCCGCCGAGTTCCGCGTCTTCAACCAGTTCACCGAGCAGTTCAGCATTCTCGACCTCGCCAACCGCGTCCACGACGCCCGCGCCGCCCATGGCCTGGAGACACAGATCGTCCACCAGCGCAACCCGCGCGTCGAGCTCGAGGGCCACTACTACAACGCCAAGCACCAGCATCTGCTCGACCTCGGCCTGCATCCCCACGCGCTCGCCGAGACCCTCATCGAGGACGTCATCCACACCGTCGAGCGCCATGCCTCGCGGGTCCGTCCGCACACGCTGGTGACCGCGGTCGACTGGCGCAAGGGCGGGGAGGTGTACCGCTCGCCCGAGTCAGCCGCCACAGCGGCACTTGAACTCGAGGACGCGCTGGACGATCGGGTAGCTGCGCCGGCGCTCTGAGAGAAGTTACTGCAGGCGGTTCGGCAGCGATCGTCGCATCGTCCAGCGGAAGACGATCAGCTCCTTGATGGCCCGCGCGATGGCGCGCGGGCGCGCCCCGGAGCGGCGGCCGGCGCGGCGCGGGTGGTGCGGGACTGCGTGCTGGGCGATGCGGAAGCCCGCGTAGCGAGCCTTGTAGTACAGCTCGGTGTTGATGAGCGCGCTGCGGGCGTGCAGATCCATGGAGTCGAGCACCTCGCGACGCATCACCTTCATGGCACAGTCGATGTCGCGGTAGGGCAGCCGATACAGCAGCAACACCAAGGTGTTGAACACCCAGCTCACCACCGAGCGCATGGCCGCGTCGTTGCGCTCTTCGCGCCACCCGCCCACCAGGTCGGCGTCAGCGAGCAGCGGCAGCAACAGTGCGAAATCGGCCACCTCGAACTGGCCGTCCGCATCGGTGAAGGCGACGTGGGACAGCCTCGCGGCGCGCAGCCCGTCGCCGACGGTGGCGCCGTAGCCGCTCTTGCGCTCATGGCGCACGATGTGCAGCTCCATGCCGAGCTGCGCGGCCAGTCCGGTCGCGGTGGCGCCACCGCCGTCGGTGCTGCCGTCGTCGACGAGCACCACCTCGAAGCGGTCGGCCAGGGTTGGCAGAGTTGTGGCCAGGTGCGGCAGCAACCAGCGGATGTTCTCGACCTCGTTGTGAGCGGGGAGGACCAGGCTGAGCTCGGGCAGGCGTGCAGTCACGTCATCCCGCCGCGATCGCCGTGGTGAGCCCCATGATCGACAGTGTCATGGCTGCGGCCGCGCCGAGGGATGACACGGCCACGATGGCGGCGCGGGCGCGGATCAGGCGGTTGATCGCCCAGACCAGCACCAGCAGCGGCCCGGCGACGGCCACCAGGAGGTACCGCCCCTGGGGTTGGAAGACGACGACCAGGGCGTTGCCGATCGAGAACGCTCCCGCTCCGAGCGCGGCCAGCGCGTACGCGCCCACAGCGATCCTGCGCGAGAACTCCCATCGCGCCCAGGATCGCGCAACCAGCACCACCCCGATCATGACCAAGCCGGCGACCACCACAGCAAACGCTGCCAGGAGCAGGCGACCGGCCGGCGGCAGCACCACCGGCGAGCCCTGGTAGCGCTCCGGGCTGAAGAGGCCGTGGAGGGACTGGGTGAGGAAGGCGCGCAGCTCGGCGACGGTGCGCAGCTTGTGCGGTGGCACGCCGATCGGCGTGAGAGGCGGCAGCGGGCGATGAAAGGAGACGAGGTTGCGGACGTACCACCAGCCCGCGATCACCACGATCGGCGCCGTGACGCGCAGTACGTCGGCCGGCCGGAACAGATGGCGCCAGCGCCAGACCACGACCGCGGCGAGCGCGATGATGACCGGCAGGTCGGTCTCCTTGGCGAGCAGCCCGAGCGCGATGCTACCGCCGACCGCCAGCAGGAGCCGCCGGGTGGGCGCCGGCGCCAACGCGACGTGGGTGGCCACCAGGAGCAGCAACGCCCCGGCGAGAGTCGCCAGGCTGTCGTCGGTGATCGAAGCGGACACGAACTGGAAGCCGGGGAGTAGCGCGAGTGCCGCTGTGGTCCCGGCGGCCAGCCACGGCCGGCCGGGCACCAGCCGCCGCACGGTGAGCGCCACGCAGGCCAACGCCAGCGCCCCGAGAATGATGGAGAGGAAGCGCAGCGCCACAGGTGTGGCACCGAGGCGCAGCAGCGCCGCGCCGGCCAGGTAATAGAGGGGCGGCTGCTGGCGTTCGGTGACCGTGGCCCCGGGCAGCGCGGCGTGGTCGGAGATGAGCCGCGCGTAGTTGAGGTGGGCGAGCTCGTCGGCGGAGCTGCCCACCGGGACGCTGAGCGCGTACGTCACCGTGATCACCACGAACACGAGTGCGCCCCCAGCGAAGAGCAGCGCCGGGGCTCTCCTCACCCTGGGCTGCCGCTAGCCCTGCGGAAACGTCGCGGCCGGCGCCGGGCGGGGCGCGACGGCCACGCCGACAGCGGTGATGATCCGCTCCGCCGCCTCGCGCAAATCCTCGGCGGACGTGTCGCGGCCGAGGCTGAGACGGATCAGTGCGGTGGCGCGCGGGTCCTCGCCCATGGCCACCATCACGTGGGAGGGCTGCGCCGCGCCGCTCGAGCACGCTGACCCGCTGGAGACTTCGACTCCGGCGACGTCGAGCGCGGCGACCAGCGAATCCGCCGAGGCGCCGTCGACGAGCAGGGCGCTCAGGTTGGGAAGACGGACGGCGGAACGCGCCGCCACCCGGGTACGCGGCGCTCCTTGGAGCACCGCTGTCTCCAGGCCGTCGCGCAGAGTCGCCTGACGCACCGCCTGCTCGGGGCGCTCGCGCTCGACCAGCTCGGCCGCACAGGCAAAGCCCACGATGGCGGCGACGTTCTCGGTGCCGCTGCGCCGGCCACGCTCCTGGCCGCCGCCGTCGAGCTGGGCGGTGAGGTGCGTCCCCCAGCGCGCATACAGGGCGCCGCTGCCCTTGGGCCCGTAGCACTTGTGGGCGGACACGCTGAGCAGGTCAACATCGAGCGCGGCGAGGTCGATGGGCACCTTGCCGAGCGCCTGCACGGCGTCGCTATGAACGAGGACACGCGGATTGCGCGCACGCGCCAGCCCTGCCACGACATGCACGTCCTGAACTGTGCCGACCTCGTTGTTGGCGAACATCAGCGACAGCAGGCTGGTGTCGTCGCGCACCGCCGCCGCGATCCGTTCCGGGTCGACGCGGCCGTCGGGCTCGCAGGGCACCACGGTGACGTCGGCCTCGCCGCGCTCGCTGAGCTGAGCGGCGGTGGTGAGCACCGCCTCGTGCTCGATGGCGCTGACCACGAGGTGGCGGCCCCGCTCCGCGCCCCAGCGCTGCAGCACACCGCGCACCGCCAGGTTGTCCGCCTCGGTGCCGCCGCTGGTGAAGGTGAGCTCGCGGCTCATGCATCCCAGCACGGTGGCCAGGCGATCACGCGCCCCGTCCACCGCGCTGCGTGCGTTGCGGCCGCGCCCGTGTGGCGACGACGGGTTGCCCCAGTGCTCGACGAGAAACGGAAGCATCTCCTCGGCCACCTCGGGTGCCAGCGGGGTGGTGGCCGCGTGGTCGAGATAGATGCGGTGCAGCGCGATCAGCTCATCCCCAGAGAGCCCCAGAGCTCGAGCTTGTTTCGCACCACCTCAATCACCGCGTTGGTGAACTCGTCGGTAAAGGCGTGGCCACCGAGGTCGGCGGTGCGGGTGCCGGCGCGGACGGTCTCAAAGGTGGCCTCGTAGATGGCCCGCGACACCACCTTGCACTGCGCGTCGGCCATGAAACCGAGTAGAGAGGCCGCGGCGAGGATCATCGCCATCGGGTTGGCGATGTTCTTCCCCTGCAGCGCCGGCGCGGTGCCGTGCGGCGCTTCGGCCATGACCACGTCGGGCTTGGTTGAGTCCTCGGTGAACCCGAGCAGCAGCGACTCGGCCCCCGCGATGCTCCCGAACAGCTGGAGCACGAAGTCGCTGAGGCAGTCACCGTCGCGGTTGAGCGAGGGGATGACCAGCGCATCACCACCGTGGGTGAGCAAGAGCGCGTAGGTGGCGTCGATGAGCTGAGGCTCATAGGCCACGTCGGGATAGCGTGCCGCCGCCGCGTCCATCTCCTCCTTCAGCATGCCCTCGTACACCGGCGACACCGTGTACTTGGGACCCCCGAACACCCGCGAATGGGTGCGCCGGGCCTGTGCGAACGCGAACTCGCAGACCGCGCGGCAGGTCGCGCGCGAGATGTGCTCCGTTCGGAACGCGATCTCGTCGCCGTTGGACTGCTCGCGCCACTCCTTGGCTGTGTACGCGTCGTCCACCGCCATGCGCACCACGCTGATGGGAGCGCTGACCCCACCCATCGAGGGCACGCCCGGAATCCGCCTGCCGGTGCGCAGGATCACCTTGCCGCCGACTCGCTGGCGCAGCACGGCGTTGGGGCTGCGCACGTCGCCGGCCGTCTCGGGCGTGACGGTGGCGGCCTTGACGCCGAAACCGCACTCCACCATGGCGTCCGCCGCCTCGAGCACGACGCCGTTGTCGGTGGCACGCCTATTCTCCAAGGAGAGGTCGAAGCGGCGCAGCTCGAACTCGATGCCGATGACCTCGGGAGCGATGACCCGCAGCGCCTCATCGAGCAGCTCCTGGCCGGTCTGGTCCCCTTCGAGGACTGCGATAGTGGCGCTCATCGCGCCACAGCGTAGCTGCGTCCCCCCGCCGGTCGCAGCCGCGTCCCTGCCTATGATCGCCGCGTGCAGAGCCCCGCCCCGACAGCCACCGAGGAGGAGCGCAGGCCGGCGGCCATCCTGATCGCCTACAGCTGGGACATGGTGCGCGCGTTGCTGGCGCTGCTCGGTGCCCTGGCAGCGTTCGGCGGGCAGGTGACCGTCGGCAGCCGGCTGGTCACCGTGGGCCTCGGTGAACAGATCCTCGCTGCGGTGTCCTCAGCCTCATTCGCGGCGCTTCTCATCATCCTGGCCACGCTGCTGACGCGCCGCCACCGCTGGGTGCGCCTCGCCCAGATCGTCACTCTGGGAACGGCGATCGCCATCGGGGCGGTGTCGCTGCTGCTCGCCGCCGTGCTGCCCGGCCAGGGGCTCCAGGTCAGCGCGCTGAGCGCAGTCCTTGTGCTGCTTGTCGATGCGGCGGTGATCGTCGCCATGACGGGGCAGCGGGTGATCGCCTGGTACAGCGTTGGTGAAACCCGGATTCCCGCCTACGTGGTCGGCACGATCGCGTTCTGGGCCGCGAACAGCGCCGTGCTCATCGTGATCCAGGCCCTACGCTGAGGCGCGGCTCAGATCATCGAGAGAAGGTCGCCGACCACGGCGACCAGGGCGTCCCCGTCGAGCGGCTTGGCCATCACCGCTGCGGCACCGAGCTGCTGGGCGCGTTCCTTGGTGCGCATGTCGCCGGGCGGGGTGAGGATGACCACACCAGCGCGCGGATGCTCGGGGGCGAAGCGCACCGCCTGGAAGTACTCGAGCCCGTCGGTGTCGAGCGTGGTGTCGAGCAGGAGAAGGTCGGGAGGGTGATCGTCCATCGCCTGGCGCAGCTCGCGCATCTGGCGCACCCAGCGCACCCGATGGCCGGCCTCCACCAGCCTGCTCACCACCGGAGCGGCGACCGACGCCTGGTCCTCGGCGAGCAGGATCTGCGCGGCGTCACCCATCGGGCGGATGGTAGCGAGCCGGTTACACTGCTGGCGATGCCGCGCAGCGAGCCTGCCATCCCTGCCGCGTCGGCGCGCTTGCGCCGGCTGCAGGCCCGACTCCCCGAGCTCTCCGTGGCCGCGCTGGTGCGCGTGCGCGACGCGCTCGAGGCCCTCCTCGAGAACGATCGAATCCGCCTGTCCGACGTCAACTCCGTGATCCGCGCCGCCGACGACTGATGCGCGGTCCGGGTCTGCTGCGGCGGCTGCTCGACCGCGAGCACGCGCCGGAGCCCAAGCGTCGGCCCATGGGGCGCCTGCCGACCGCCGAGCGCCCCCATCTCGTCGACGCGCACACGCGAACCTTCTGGAGCAGGGGAGCGATCGCTCCCGCCACCCTGGTGGAGGCCGACGGCGCCGCTCCCGAGCTGCGCACACGGCGAGCAGCCACGCTGGTCGCCGACCACGAGCGCGGCGTCGCCGCCTCGTCGCGGCCGCGTGCCAACCCGGCGTTCAGCGAAGCCGTCTTCGTCGAGCTGATGCGCGCTCGCCAGTACCGCCGCGCCTACGCGCTGCTCAGCCCCGAGTGCCAGCAGAGCTGGGGATCGCTGCAGGCGTTCATCGACGCCCAGCGCATCGGAGCGCTGGTGCAGCTGCGCGGCGTGCGTGTCACCGAGGTGCGCCAGCTCGACAGCTGGCGCGATCCCGACTCCGGCATGATCCACGAGCACGCCGCTGAGCTCGACGTGCAGTACGAGATGGGTGACGGCACGCGCAGCGTCAGCGTCCCGCGCACCGTGCACCTGGTCGCCTTCCAGGGCGGCTGGCGGTCCCTCTGTTATCCGACCGCGGCTGCCGGGCGCTAGCTCGCTGTAACAACGTCGGGTCGCGCTGTAAAGACGGGGGTGGGGCTGGGTTGCCGTGGGTACAATGCCCCGGATGGAGAACGCAGCGCTTCCGCGCCGGAGCGCAGGCCCGCTCGAGCGCACCGTGCTCGAGCTGCGCCGGATCGACCGCCACGCGGTTTGGCGACGGCCGCGCGTGGGACGCACGCGCCTTCTGCTGCGCGAGTCCGACGCGCTCGTCGACCTCATCGAGCGCTGTCGCGAGCGCGGTGATCGTCTGCTGCCGACACAGCTCTGGAGCGCGGTGGTGCGCTTCGTCGGCGCGCTCGATCCCACCCTGCGCGATGAGCTCGGCATCAACCGCGAACCAGGGCACGTCGCCGACATTCTCTTCTCGAGCCAGGGATTGCTGCTCGAGCGTGCTCGCCACGAGCGCGTACCGATGACCGCTCGGATCATCCCCCTCTTCCGCAACTGACAGCGACCCGCTGTGGCGTGGGACATCGCGGTCGCCGGCACAGTCCACGTCGACGAGATCACCACGCCGGCGGGGCACAGCCCCGGTCAGCTCGGCGGCTCCGCCGTGTATTTCGCGCTCGCCGCCGCGCGGTTCGCCACCGTCCACCTCAACGGGATCGTCGGTGGCGACAGGGCCGCAGCCTTCGCAGCGCTTCTCGATGCGGCAGGCGTCCGTCGCGGCGGCCTCGTGGTCAGCGACCGCGCCACCTTCACCTGGCATGCACGCCACGACTTCGAACATTGGGTCGCTGTCGACACCAGCAGCGAGGAGGGCTGTGATCCCGAGTGGCGTCCACGCCTTCCCGAGGACACCGCCACCGCGCCAGTGCTGTTCCTCGCCAGCATGCGACCGTCCCTCCAGCACGAAGTCCTCGGGCAGAGCAGCGCCCGCCTGATCGGGGCGGACTCGATGACCGAGTACACCGGTCCGCAGCGCGATGCCGTCCGCGAGGTCGTGCACGCCTGCGACGTCCTCTTCCTCAACCAGAGCGAGCTGGCGAGCCTCACCGGCGCCCCGGTGACCACCTGGCGCCAGGAGGCGATCGCCATGTGCGGGGTGGGGCGTCTGCGCGCGGTGGTCGTCAAAGGTGGCCCCACCGGCGCCGCGCTGGTCACCGATGACGGAATCATCTCCCGGCCGCCGGCGACGGTGGAGCGGGTGATCGACCCCACTGGCGCCGGGGATGCTCTCGCCGGCGGCTTTCTCGGCGCTTGCGCCGCCGCCGAGCGGGACGACGTCGACGTCTTCATCACCGCGCTCGACGCCGGCCTGCGCTGCGCGGCGGACGCGATCTCAGAGTTTGGCTTGGCCGGCCTACAGCACCCGTAGCACGTCGCCGGGGTCGCGCTCGCGCCGGCAGAGCGCGCGCAGGACGGCGAGCTCCCCGTGACGCATCTCGGCGATGTCGACGAGGAGCCGGATGGTCGGTTGCATGCCGGTGAGCGCCGGCGTGGGCCGGCCGATGCTGACCCACAGGTCATCGGTGTGGATGGTCAGCTCGAGGACGCGGCTCAGCAGGCACTCGTCGACCGGCAGGACGCGGTTGCCGAGCATCTCGACGAGTCGATCGTCGGGCTCGGTGGTGAGCGTGTGGCGCAGCTCGGCCAGGGAGGCGTCGAAGGACTCGATCACGGCATGACAGCCGTCCCTGGCCCCCTCGGCCGCGCGCTTGCGGACGCCGGCGTTGAGCGGCGAGGCGACGTCGGAGAGCCCTTCCATGGCGGCGTAGTACGACACCGCCGACATCGGCTCCTCGGTCTTGGACACGGGGTTGCCGAGGTACGACTGCACGGTGATGACCGCACGGGCAAGGTGCGCGGCCAGCTCTCCGATGGTCATCTCCGCCAGCGCCGACGGCTCGTCCCAGCGCGCCTCGACGTCGGCGTGGACGAGCGCGCTGCGCGCCTCGGCGGCGGCCGCCAGGAATGTCAGCCGGGTCTCGTGCATCACTGCCCTCCAATTAAGCCGGGAAAGATGGTGCTGAGCACCAGCATCGTGGTGAGCAGAACGAGCACCGTCGCCAGCGCCACCGCGATGACGTTGTAGCCGACTCCGTTGCGCCGCGCGCCCAGTAGCCGTCTGTCGTTGGCGAGCAGGATGATGAAGATGAGCAGGACGGGGAGCAGGATGCCGTCGAGGGTCTGGGTGCCGATGGCGACTCCCGCGATGGGCACCCCGGGGATCAGCATGATCCCGGCGCCGATGGCGAGGATGCCAATAAAAAGAGTAAAGAACAAAGGCGCATCGGCGAAGCTGCTCTGCACGCTGCGCTCCGCGCCGAATGCCTCGCAGATGACGAACGCGGTGCTCAGCGGCAGCACCGCGGCGGCAAGCAGCGACGCCCCCACTAGGCCGACGGCGAACAGCTGCGTCGCATGCACACCGGCGAGCGGCGCCAGCGCCGACGCGGCCTGCTGGGCGGAGGACACACCGACGCCACCGAGCCCGTGCGGGTACGCCGCCGACGGACCGAACAGCGTCGCCGAGGTGGTGATGACGATGAACATGGCCACGATGACCGAGAAGATGGAGCCGCTGATGACGTCGGCGCGCACCATGCGAAGGTGCTTCTCGCCCGTTCCCTTGTCGACGATCGACGACTGCAGGAAGAGCTGCATGTACGGCGTGATCGACGTACCGATCAGCGCGATGACGTCGACGACGTACGACGCGGACGGCACCGACGCGGGGTGGCTGAGGTCCGGCACCACCGCGCTGCGAGCGATCTCTCCCCAGTGGGGGCCGACGGTGACCGCGGCGATGATGTACGAGATGAAGGTGAGGCCCAGCGCCAGGAAGACGCGCTCGACGATGCGCCTGTTGCCGCGCATCACCACCACGCCGATCAGCACCGCTGAGCCGATCACCGCCACAGGCAGTGGAACGCCGAGCAGGCCCAACCCTCCAGCGACACCGGCGAACTCCGCCAGCGTCGTGCCGCCGTTGGCGATGAGCACCACAACGGCGGCGAAGAGGGTCCAGCGCACGCCGAAGCGCTCGCGGATCAGGTCCATCAACCCCTTGCCGGTGACCGCTGCGAGGCGGGCCACCATCTCCTGGGTGATGATCAGGGCGACGAGGATCGGCAGGAATGCCCAGAGCAGGTGGTTGCCGTACTTGGCTCCGGTATTGCTGTACGTGAACACGCCGCCGGCGTCGTTGCCGGCATTGGCGACGATGATTCCCGGGCCGATGACCGCGAGGTAGCGCCAGAGCCCGCCGAAACGGCGTGGCTGCTCACGGCGGCGCTCACGCCGCTGGGCGACTGCCTGTGCGGCCCGGCGGCGCAGCGGGCTGGTCTGACGGGGGGCCGTCTTCACGCCCGTTCCGCACGCGCATCACAGCGCCCTGGCCCGCCGCCGCACCCCGGCGGGCATCACCTCGTCCATGGCGTCGTCGATGGTGACGATTCCCTGCATGCGGTCCTCGTCGTCGACCACTGGCACCGCCAGCAGGTTGTACTTGGCGATCACCGCGGCCACGTCCTCGGGGCTGGCGTCCAGCGGTACGGCGACGACTCGCTTGATCATCAGGTCCGCGATCGGGGTGTCCGGCCGGGCCACGATGAGGTCACGCAACGAGAGCACGCCAAGAAGCTTCTCCTCCTCATCGACGACGTACACGTAGTAGATCGACTCAGCGTCGGGCTCGAGCTCGCGCAACCTGTCAATGGTCTGCTGTGCGGTCAGCGTCACCGGAACCGCCACGAACTCGGTGGTCATGAGCCCGCCGGCCGTGTCGTCCTCGTAGCCCAGCAACTCCTCGACGTCCTCCGCCTCGTCAGCCTCCATCTTGGCGATGAGCTGCTCGCGGCGTTCCTCCGGAAGGTCGCCGAGCAGGTCGGCCGCCTCATCGGGGGACATCGCCTCGAGGATGTCGGCGGCACGCTCGTCGTCCAGGCGCGAGAGGATCTGCGCCTGTACCTCTTCGGAGGACTCCTCGACGACGTCGGCGGCCACCTCGTCGTCGAGGGACGCGAAGATGGCTGCGCGGTCACGGCCGCCGAGTTGCTCGACGATCTCGGCGATGTCGGCCGGGTGCATCTTTGCCAGCTTCTGGTGACTGATCTTCAGGCGCACGCTCTGCTCGTCGCTGTGCACCGGGTCGACCGCGTCCCAGGAGATGAGACGCTGCGGGAAGTCGCGCCCGACGAGGTGCGTGACCCGTCGACCGGCGCGCTCGACGCCGAGGCGACGAAGTAGGCCCCGGGCACCGATGTCGACCCCGACCAGCAGCATCTTGCCGTCCTGGGGCTGGAGCTGCAGGTCGTTGACGCGCACCACGCGGCGCCCGTCGGTGTCGACGATCTGCTTGTCGAGCACGTCGCGCGCCAGCCAGATCTCCCCATCCGTGGGAAGGTGCGGGCGCAGCGCGGAGGTGGGCACGTTGAGGCTGAGCTCCCCACCCTCGCCGGCTCGGACGGCGCCCCAATCGATGGTGGCGGGCAGCTGCCTGCTCCGTCCCCTGATGACCACGGCGCTGACCGATGGGTAGGGCTCACCCATGCGCACGATGAGATCGCGAACCGAACCCACGGTCCGCTGATCGACGTCGACGACGTCGGCGCGCAGGAAGTCGCTGAGGAAGATCACGGCCCGCAGATGGTGCCAGTTCCAACGGGGGCTGGGCAGATCCTCGACGAGTGTGTTTTACATGGGCGAATTCATTTCGACCATGTCAGGGCGAGGATCTGCCTCGCCCTGGAAAGACGCGGGGTACCCGCGCGGCGAAGCCGCGGGGGGCATATGATCGGCGCCCATGGCTCCCAGCACCTCGCGTGATCTCGGAACCCCGATCGATCGCAACATCGCGCTCGAGCTGGTCCGTGTCACCGAGGGGGCGGCGATGTCGGCGGCGCCGTACATGGGTCGCAACCGCAAGAACGACGCCGACGGCGCCGCAGTCGACTCGATGCGGCGCAGCCTCAACTTCGTCGACATGGACGGCGTCGTGGTGATCGGGGAGGGCGAGAAGGACGAGGCTCCGATGCTCTACATCGGCGAGCAAGTGGGCAACGGCAACTCGCCGCGGGTGGACGTGGCGGTGGATCCGATCGACGGCACCCGGCTGGTGGCGCGCGGGCTGCCGGGAGGCATCGCCACCGTGTCGCTCGCCGAGCGCGGCTCGATGTTCTTCACCCACATCCCCTACATGGAGAAGCTCATCGTCGGCCCCAAGGCGGCCAAGGTCATCGACATCACCGACACCGTCAAGAACAACCTCAAGCGCATCGCCAAGGCCAACGATCGCCACATCGAGGACCTCACCGTGGTGGTACTGGATCGGCCGCGCCACGAGGACCTGCTCGAGGAGATTCGCTCTGCCGGCGCCCGCGTCAAGCTGATCATGGACGGCGACGTAGCCGCCGGGGTGATGGCGGTGATGGAGCACCGCACCGGCATCGACGTGCTCATGGGCATCGGCGGAGCCCCCGAGGCAGTGCTCGCCGCCTGTGCCATCAAATGCATCGGCGGCTCGATGCAGGGAAGGCTGTGGTTGCGCGACAGCGACCGGGCCATGGCCGAGGCCGAGGGGCTGGACGCCGGCCGAGTCCTCGAGCTCGACGACCTCGTCGCCGGCGACAACGTCTTCTTCGCCGCCACCGGCATCACCGACGGCGAGCTTCTCGAGGGGGTCAGGTTCCTCGCCGACGACTTCGCCCGCACCCAAAGCCTGGTGATGCGCAGCTACTCGGGCACGGTCCGCTACATCGACGCCTACCACAGCCTCGCCAAGCTGCGGATGCGCCGCGAGGAGGCCGAAGCGGTTGGCGTGAGCGCGCTGATCTCCAGCAAGGCCGAAGGGGTGGAGGAGTTGGCGCCCGGCTGATCGGCCGCGGGGCCGCTCGGATCGAGGCGCGCTGGCCGACCTGGTTCCCGTGGGACAATCGCGCCACACATGAAGGTGCTTCGCCCCAGCCCCTCGCTGATGCGCTGGTTCACCCCGGGGCTCTACATCAAACGCTGGCTGCTGCTGCTCTTCGTCAGCATCGTGATGATCAGCCTGGCGGTCGGCTACGTGCTGCGCGACATCTACAGCAGCAGCTTTCGTTTCCCGGCGGTGGTCCAGGAGATCACTCTGCAGTTCCTTCCCCGTGCGGTCCGCGCCGTCCTCTTCGCGGTGGCAGGCATGGCCATCCTCCTGCTCTGCTTCTACAAGCTCGGCCAATCGCTGCTCGGCCCCTTCCTGCGGGCCGGCCACACCAGCGAGCGGCGCAACCTGATCGAGCACCTCTACGCGCACCGCCAGCTCGCCAAGGGCCCACGGGTGGTGGCCCTAGGCGGCGGCACGGGACTGAGCACGCTGCTGCGCGGCATCAAGAAGTACACCGGAAACATCGTCGCGATCGTCACCGTCGCGGACGACGGCGGCTCGAGCGGGCGGCTGCGCGAGGAGTACCGGGTGCTGCCGCCGGGCGACTTCCGCCAGTGCCTCACCGCCCTGGCGGAGACCGAGCCGTTGATGACCCAGCTGTTCCAGCACCGTTTCACGGGAGAGGGCTCGCTCGGTGGCCACTCCTTCGGCAACCTCTTCATCATGGCCATGGCCGAGATCACCGGCGACTTCGAGCACGCCCTGCGCGAGTCCGGCCGGGTCCTGGCAGTGCGCGGCACCATCGTGCCCAGCACGCTGAAGGACGTCGTGCTGTGTGCCACGTCGGGTGACACGGTGCGAGTCGGCGAGTCGCACGTCCCGCACGGCGTCGGCGAGGACCGCATCGACCGCGTCTTCCTGCAGCCCGACTCGCCCCCGATCAATCCCGAGGCCGAGGCGGCCATCCTCGACGCGGAGCTGGTCATCGTCGGCCCCGGCTCGCTGTACACGTCGATCCTTCCCAACCTGCTCGTCGACGGCATGGTCGAGGTGCTGCGCGCCACGCCTGCAATCAAGGTGTACGTCTGCAACGTCGCCAGCCAGCCTGGCGAGACCCAGGGCTACACGGTGAGCGAACACCTCAGCGCGATTGAGCACCACGTCGGAGGCAATCTTTTCGACTACGTGATCGTCAACAGCAACCTCGCCCCGGCGCTGCCCGCCTCAGCCCAGGCCGCAGGGACGTCGCGCATCCTCTTCGACCGCGACGAGGCGTCGCGCAAGCCGGTGCACTACATCCTCGCCGACGTCGTGTCGCCGGCGGTGTCGAGCCACCATGATCCTGAGAAATTGGCTCGGGTGATCATGAAGAGGATCTGGCGCTGAGGTAGGCGAGGCTGCACTAGAATCCGCTTCCATGGCGGAGGATGAGGTTTCGCGCTTGCGTGCCGAGGTGGCCGAGTTGCATCGGCTGCTCGCCAAGCACCAGTGGAGCGGGTTGACGCCGATCAAGTCCACTGGAGCGTGTCCGGAGTGCGCCGCGGCGCGGCCACCGGAGGGGACTGGACACCGCCCGGGCTGCGCTCTGGCGGCCGCGCTCTCCCAGGACTGACGGTAACCTGGCGCTTGCTGTGGACGGCTTTGGCGGCAGCGAGGCGGCGTTCGTCAGTAGAGGAGGTCGCGGTGGAGGCGGCGATTGATCGAGTTGGCCGCGCGTTCGCCCCAGCGGTTCCAGACGGTGTAGGCGCGGGGGCGCAGCGGCAGATCCCAGGTGCCCGCGAACTCGGTGATCGTCTCGCTGAACCCGGACTTGAAGCGGTACAGGCCGTACAGCGGATGCCGCTCGTTGAGCTGGGAGGAGGGCGGCACCGCCACCAGGTCGTAGGTGCTCACACCGCGGGCTCGCAACCAGCGCATCACCTCCCACTGCAGCAAGTGCGGGGCCATCAGCTCGCTGTGGGCTTTGATCGAACCGCCATCCTTGTACCAGCTGTGGCTACCCAGGAAGGTGGCGAAGAGACCGGCAAGCACCTGGCCCTCCCACGAGGCGAAGAACAGCTGCGCCTGGCCGTTCGCGGCCTGCAGCTCCCAGTAGCCGCGGAAGTACTTCTCCGACCGAAGAAAGAACCCGGCGCGCTCACGGGTAGCACCCATGAGTGAGTACATCGTGGCGATGTTGGCGTCGGTCATCTCCACGGGCCTGACCTCGACGCCCCGGCGTGCAGCCAGGCGGATGTTGTAGCGGGTCTTGGGCTTGAAGGAGGCGAGAATCTCGTCCTCGTCGCGGTTGAGGTCGACGATGATGGTGGCGCGACTCATCTGCACGTCGGCGCCTGATTTGCGCAGCCCGGCGGCGTGCCAGGCGCGGTGATCGGCTCGCGATTCCTCGATCTCCGGTTCGACCTTGATCAGGAAAGCGTCACGCATCGGCTCGCGATCCGCCAGCACCTCGACCAGAGCACCTGCGTCGATCACGCCCGGACCCTTTGGCGCGTACCACAGCTCACCGAACCCGGGAATGGCGCGGCGCAAGACCAGGACGGCAACCTCAGCGCCGCCGGCAGAGGCGATCCAATAGGCCGGTCTCCACCCCCAGAACCGCTTGAACTCGCCCCACGCTCTGGTCTGAAGGATGTGTCCGCCGTCAGGGTTGGCAACGATCAGCTCGTCCCATCGACCGATCTCGCTGCGCGTCGCCGCCCTCACCGCTTCACGTCGCGCGTGCCGGACACCGCGCCACCGTAGCACAGCCTCGATCGGCCTCGGCAGCGAATGGGTCGGTTGGCAATAGCCCTTGCGTTTCCTTACACTTCCGCGAGTTTCCCCGCCGACCATCCTGGAGAATGACGATGGCCAATGTCGTAACCCGTGACGTCCTTGCTGAGAAGCTTGCCCAACGTGCCGAAATCACCATGAGTGCTGCGCGCGATGAGGTTCGCTGGTTTTTCGACACCATCTCCGGCGCGCTGGAAAAGGGCGACGAGGTGCGCATTCACGGCTTCGGATCCTTCAAAACTGCGCAGCGCGCTGCGCGCATGGGCCGCAACCCGCGCACCGGTGAGGCGGTCAGCGTGCCGGCCCGGCGCGTGGTCCGATTTGCAGCCAGCACAACGCTCAGCGGTGCGCTGAAGAACGCACGTGGCGCCAAGCGGGGCGGTCGCTGACCGAGTAGACCTGCAGGGACCCCGGTGACGATCCGGGGTCCCCGGGCGGCGTTGGGATGCGCGCCGTAGCTCGGCCGGTCCGCGTCGCGTCCCTCGTGCTCTTGAGCGGCATCACGCTGGCCGCCGCCGGCACGGGCGGAGTGCTTGCGGCGGCGCGGGTGCAGGCCCAGATCCCTGCGCTGACACCGGACGTCGTCTCGACTGCGTCCCTAGCGGCCGGCCCGAGCACGTCCGCGCCGATCAACCCGCCGCCCCAGGGGAGCCTTGCGCTCGCCGCGCTGTTCGACAAGAGCGTGACGCAGCTCGCGTCTGCGGATGCGCAGACCGTGCGGCCGATCGCCTCGGTCGCCAAGACCATGACCGCGCTGGCCATCCTCGACGCGCATCCCCTCCCGGCCGACCAGGCGGGACCGTCGCTGACCATGACCCAGCAGGACGTCAACGACTACGTCTCGATCAGGGCAAGCGGCGGGTCATTTGCCCCGGTGACGCTCGGCGAGCACCTCAGCGAGCGGGATCTGCTCATCGGCCTCATGCTCCCGTCGGCGAACAACCTTGCCCTGACCGCGGCGCGATGGATTGACGGCAGCGTCGTCGCATTCGTGGCGCACCTCAATCGTCTCGCCGTCGCGCTGGGCATGCTCCACACTCACTTCGCCGACCCCGACGGCCTCGACGCGCGGACCGCCTCGACGGCTGCCGACCTGGTCCTGCTCGGTCAGCAGGTGGTGGTCAACGACGCGCTGCTGAGCGTCGTCTCGAAGAGCAACGCGAGGCTCCCCGACGGCACCCCGGTGCAGAACCTCAACATCCTGCTCGGCCAGGAGCCGGGATGGGTGGGCGTCAAGACCGGCTGGACGCCGGACGCCGGAGGCTGCCTGCTCTTTGCCGCCAGGCGCACGCTGGTCGCCGGTGCGCCGCCGCTCATCATGGTCGGGGCTGTGCTCGACCAGGCACCAGACGGCAACGTCGACCTGGCCAACCCCGAACTCGGCGGTGCATTCGACGTCGCCCGGGCTTCGGTCGACAACGCCTACAAGGCCTTCACCACCGTGCGCCTCGGGCCGGGAACGATCCCGCTGAGCGGGCGCGTGTCGGGACCGTGGGGCGGCTATTCGTCCCTCCACGTCACTGGTGAGGACAGGTACGTGCTGTTGCACAGCGGCGACAGCCTTTCGATGGCCACCGCCACGACCGTCGTCACCGTGCCCGCGGCAGCAGGAACCCGCGCGGGCTCGGTCACCATCTCGCTCAAGGGTGCCCCGATCGGCACCTGGACGCTGGCCACGGTCAGCCCGGTCCGTGGTCCGTCACCCTGGTGGAAGCTGCTCTCCGGCTGACGCTTCGTCTCTGTCACCATGCCCCGTCGGTGCGCTCCGCGGCGGCCCGCAGCGCGGCCAGCGCCTCGTCGGCATGAGCCGCGAGGTCCTGCGCCACCCGAACCGACTCAAGCCTGTCCCGTGCGGTGATGAGCTCCATCTCGTGCAGGCCGAGATGGGGCTTGGCCGCCGCCTGGCCCTTGAACGCGGCAAGCGGCTCGCGCCATTTCTGGCGGAGCGCCCGCGGCGACAGCTCACCGGCGCGCACCACCAGGCCGTCGCCGCTCCGTCCCGGGCCCAGCCGGAATCGGAACGCCACCCGCCCATTCCTGGCACAGCTCTCGCATCGCCCGTACCGTTCATCGGGGATCTCGGGGCGCTTCAGGCAGACGCGACACATGCGCCGACTCTAGTTCGCATCCCCGCCATTCCGCGTTGACAAAACTACCTTTCCGTCATACTCTCGGCGGGCTATGAACGTCGAGGTGCGTGCCACTGGTTTGCGTGCCATGCGCGATCGGCACCACCTCACCCAGCGCGAGCTGGCCCGCCGCCTGGGGGTCACCCAGAACTACATCCCTGCGCTGGAGGCGGGCACGCGAAACCCCGGCCCCAAGCTGCGCCAGTCCCTGATGCAGCTGTTCCAGTGCGACTTCGAGGACCTCTTCGTGGTGGTGATGGTCAACCCGGTCACCAAGCGTGAGCAGGTGCTCCGCCCCGAGCGCACGTCGGAGGCGAGCTGACCGGGAGCCGACGATGCGCTCCCTACAATCGCGGCGATGGCAAGCGATCGCCTTCTCCTCGAGGGCCTGCAGTTCTTCGGGCACCACGGTGACGTGGAGGCGGAGCGGGCGCTCGGGGGACGCGTCGACGTCGATGTCGAGATTCGCAGCGACCTTCGCCCCGCCGGCCGCAGCGACCAGCTCCACGACGCCCTCGACTACGTGCGCTGTTACGAAGCCGTCCGCCACGTCGTCGAGACGCGCCAGCACAACCTGCTCGAGACCGTCGCCGAGGAGGTCGCCGCCGCACTTCTCACCGATGACCGCATCGAGTCGGTCGTGGTGCGCGTCGCCAAGCAGCCTCCGCTGGCCGGCATCTTCAACCGATTCGCCGTGGTCATCGAGCGCGATCGCAGCGGGCAGGCATGAGCGCGGTGATCATCGACGGCAAGGCTGTGGCCGCGGCGGTGCGCGAGGAGGTCGGCGCCCGCGCCCGTGAGCTGACCGAAGGGGGGATCCGCCCCGGACTGGGGGTGGTGCTCTGCGGCGACGATCCAGCCTCGCAGATCTACGTGCGCAACAAGGGAAAGGCGGCAGAGGAGCTGGGCCTGCGCGTCGACCAGCAGACGCCTGCCGGCGACAGCTCGACCGCCGACATCGTCAACGTTGTGCAACGGATGAACGACGACGATGGCATCGACGGAATCCTGGTGCAGCTGCCGCTCCCCTCGCAGATCGATCCCGACGTGGTGCTCGACGTGCTCCGCCCCGACAAGGACGCGGACGGGTTGCATCCGCTCAACATGGGGCTGCTCGCCCAGGGCGCCAAGCCGCCGGTGGTGGCGTGCACCCCGGCGGGCTGCATGGAGATGCTGCGTCGCTACGAGGTGCCGTTGCGTGGAGGTCGCGCGGTGGTGGTGGGGCGCAGCGCCCTGGTCGGCCGACCCATGGCCATGCTGCTGCTCAACGCGGACTGCACGGTCACCATGTGCCACTCGCGCACCGTCGATCTGCCCGCGGTGTGCCGGGAGGCCGACATCCTCATCGCCGCCATCGGACGAGCGGGCATGATCACCGCCGACTACGTCAAGCCGGGCGCCTGTGTGGTCGACGTCGGCACCTCCCGCGTCGACGGCAAGCTGCGCGGTGACGTCGACCGTGAGTCGGTCGAGCCGGTGGCTGGCTGGCTCACGCCCGTCCCCGGCGGCGTCGGTCCCATGACCATCGCCATGCTCATGCACAACACGGTCTCGCTGTGTGCGGCGCGGCGCGGTGCCGGCGTTCCCGCATCGTCGCGCTGACGCTCTCGTGGCCACCCTGCGCCTGCGCTGGTCGGAGCACGAGGCACGCAAGCAGTACGCCCGTCCCTTCATGGTGAGCTTCGTTGACGACGGCGGGGCGGACCTCGGCAGCGTCGCGCTCAACGGCTCCGATCTCCTGTACTGGAACCAGTTCGGCGCCGCCGTCGCTGCTCTGAGCGGCGAGCTGTTGGTGCTCGACAGCGTCGACTCAGCGGCCGATCCGCAGCGTGCCTGGCTGGAGACACTGACGCCGCTGCTGCCCGCCGCAGACGCCATCAGCGTCACGCCGCGCTCGACGTTCGACCACGAGCGCGGCCGCGTCTTCGGATTCGTGGTCGCCGGCGGGGACGCCGCTGAGGCGGTGGTGGACGCCCCCACGCTTCTCGAGTACCAGGACTTCCAGGCAGCTGTGGTGCACCAGACCGGTCGCCTGCTCCGCGTCTCCGCGGTCGAATCGATCGACGATGGCGCACCACGGCGGCGCGCCTGGTTGCAGTGGCTGAGCGGAGTGGTGGCGCGACCGGCGTCGGACGAGGCCATGACCGCGACCTGGCCGTGGCGTTGACCCTCGACTATCCCGGAGCGCTGGAGGCGCTGGAAGCGCTCGAGGGGCGGGGCATGAAGCTCGGCCTCGAACGCATCGAAGCACTCCTTGCCGCGCTCGGCAATCCTCACAAGGGACTCCGCGGCGCGCTGGTGGCGGGCACCAACGGCAAGGGTTCGGTGTGCGCTCTGCTCGATTCGATGGCGCGCTGCGCCGGGCTGCGCACCGTGATGCTCACCAAGCCGCACCTGCTGTCCTGGACCGAACGCATCGCTCTCGACGGACAACCCATTTCGGAGCAGGGCTTCGCAGACGTCATCACCGCCGTGCTCGAAGCCGCCACCGGCATGGTGGGCGCCCACGGCTCACCGACGGTGTTCGAGGTGGTGACAGCCGCCGGCATCCTCACCGCTCACACCGCGCAGCCCGACCTGCTCATCTGCGAGGTGGGGCTCGGCGGCAGGCTCGACAGCACCAATGTCCTCGACCTCGGCGTCGCCGTGATCACGGCCATCGCCGTCGACCACGTCGCCGAGCTCGGCCACGACATCGCGGGCATCGCCGCCGAGAAGGCGGCGATCATCAAGCGCGGCAACGACGTGGTCACCGGCTCCGACGACATCGCTCTCGACGTCATCCGCACCGCCGCGGAACGCCGCGGGGCGCATTCGCTGGCCGCGGTCGGCACCGACATGCCCTGGGACGGCGAGGAGCGCGGACGCGCCGGGATCACCGTCGACATCGGTGAACCGCAGCTGCACCTGTTCAGCCCGCTCATCGGTGGCTTCCAGCGGCGCAACCTGGCGGTGGCCGCGCACACCGCGCGTGTCCTACGGCGGCGCGGGACGAGCATTCCCGAGGAGGCGATCGTTGCCGGCGCCGCCACGGTGCACTGGCCTGGACGAATGCAGTGGATCGACGGGTCGCCGCCGCTGCTCATCGACGGCTGCCACAACACCGAGGCGGTGGCGGCGATGGTGGCCGCAGCGATCCCGCTGTGCGCTCGCCGTCACACGGTCGCAGTCTTCGGTGCCATGGCCGACAAGGAGCTCGACGACATGCTCGCAGCGCTCCGCCCGCTCACCAACGAAGTGATCTTCGCCGCGCCGCACACAGGGCGCGCCGCGCCGGCAGAGGACCTGGCAGGGCGCTGGGGCCCCGGCGCGCGCGTCGCCGGCAGCGTCGCGTCAGCGCTCCACCTGGCCAGGCAAGCTGCGGGCCTCCACGGGGTTGTAGTGGCCGGAGGCTCGCTCTACCTAGCGGGAGAGACCCTGCAAGCGGTCCGCGTCCTTACGCCACCAGGACGGCGTCGAGCTTGGCCTTGAGCGACTGCTTGGGCTGGTATCCGACGATGCGCTCCTCGGCCTTGCCACCGCGGAAGACCATAAGCGTGGGGATGCTCATGATCCCGAACATCCCCGGGGTGATCGGGTTGGCGTCGACGTCGACCTTGGCGACCTTGACGCGGCCCTCGTACTCACCGGCGAGCTCCTCGACGATGGGAGCGATCATCTTGCAGGGCGAGCACCACGATGCCCAGAAGTCGACGAGCACGGGCACGTCGGAGTCCAGCACCTCCTGCTTGAAGTTGGTGTCGGTGACGGTGAGGGGGTGGGACATCGATCTCTCCTGGTTTGGCGCCGGGGGGACGGGCGCCTTCATTCTGGCAAAGGGTTGGCTTTTCGCGGGTCAGTCGGTCGCAGTCGAGGCTGGCTTGGTCGATTCGGGCGCCTTGGAGGGCGCAGCCACGGCCGGCTTGTCCTTGGCGGGGGTGGCTGGCTTGGTAGCCTCGCCGGCGCCATCGGCCTTGGCGGGCTCGCCGGCGCCATCGGCCTTGGTTCCGGTCGAGCCGGCCGCAGCCGTCGAGCGGCTGTCCGTCTTGTAGAAGCCGCTGCCCTTGAAGAGGATGCCGGCCGGGTAGAAGAGCCGCGTGCCGGGGCCGCCGCAGTCCGCACAGGCCGCCTGCGCAGGATCGCTCATCCGCTGCTGCACCTCGAACTCGCGCTGACATGACTGGCAGCGATAACCGTAGATGGGCACTCTGTCTCCCTGATGGCTCCGTTGAGAGGCTACCCGGCGGCGGGACGCTCCAAACGCCGCGTCAATTCTCCCAGGGACCGTGGCGCATCCGGAGAAGATGGCCCTCGAGGCGGTGCGACGGCACCGTGCCGCTGGCGATGCCGCGAGCCTGCTCGACGCCGTTGATGGTGAGTCGGGCGACGCGCCGCTCCGCGCGCAGGAAGCGCCGCAGCGCCACGTTGATCAGCTCACTGCGGCTCAGCGGGGAGCCGCGGGTGTGGGCGTTGAGC
>JALYZN010000027.1 GCA_030948845.1 Candidatus Dormiibacterota bacterium | reverse complement strand
GCTCATGGCCGCGATGCAGAACAAGGAGATGGCCGACGCCATGGAATACGACGGCGTCAAGCCCGAGACGTTGGTGATCCTCGTCGAGGCTTAGCTGCAATAGCCCGCCTGCCAGCCTGAACCCGCGGTCGGCCGGCGTCGGGGTCGGCTGCGATCCGAGAAGCTGATGGCAGGTGACCGGACCGAGATGGGAATCGGGGTGCACGTTTGGGGCCAAGCGGCCACGTTTCCGCTTGTTCCCGCGGTGGTGGACGCGGTCGAGCCGGTCCCGGTGATCGCGGCCGGCGGAATCGCTGACGGTCGCGGGCTGGTGGCGGCGCTCGCGCTAGGAGCGCAGGCCTGGCTCGGGACGCGCTTCCTGACCGGCGAGCGAAGCCGACACGCACGACGAGTATCGCCAGCGGGTGATTCTGGCCTGCGCTGCCGACGCTGTGCACACGTCCTGCTTCAGCGACGGATGGACCGGCGCAGCGCACCGGGCCCTATGGAATTCGACGCTCGCCGCTTGGGAGCACGCGGGCTGCCCAACGTCGCCTGAGCGGCCTGGGGAGGGATCGCTGCTAGCGACAGACGCCAGCGGACGTCAGCATCGTCGCTACGGGGACATGATGCCCCTGCGTGACATGCGGGGCGAGATCGAGGCGATGGCACTGTACTGCGGGCAGTCAGCTGGCCTTGTTTACGACAGCCTGCCGGCTGGCGAGATCGTGGCTCGGATGGCGCAGCAGGCGTTGTCCACCGTCCAGAGACTCTCTCACCCTGAGCCGTCCTGAGTTCGCTGGACTGCGATCACTCGGACGTCCGGGAGCGAGGCGCAGCAGCAAACGACCGCGAGTGCTTGCGGTAGTCAGGGTCGGTCTGAGGCGGCTGTGTCCGATCGGCCAGGCGAAATGCGGGTGTTGTAGTACGTGATGACCACGCTCACCGCGCGACACCAGAGGGCCAGGCGCGCAAGGCTGCACGGCTCGTCCCGTGGTCCCTAACACCACTTTCTGCAGGTAGTGGTTCTACGAATTCCTAGACCGCTACTTACCGCAGAATTGCGCGGCCGGCCGTCGACCGAAGCCGGGCCATTCCGTATTCACATCACGGAGTGGAGCGGGAGACGAGGCTCGAACTCGCGACCCTTACCTTGGCAAGGTAATGCTCTACCACTGAGCTACTCCCGCTCGCGGCTGGCGAGTATATCGCAGGCTTGGAAGCGGCCCTCAGCGTCCGGTGAACTCCGGCGGACGCTTGGTGATGAACCCGTTGATGCCGGCGGCAAAGTCCTCGCTTTCCGACGCCAACACCTGCGCCTCCTCCTCACGGCTCAGCTGCTCATCGAAATCGCTGTCGAACGAATGGCTGACGAGCTGCTTGATCAGGCCGGCCGAGCGCGGCGCTCGCCTCAGGCGCGCGGCGAAATCCGCCGTGGCCCGCGTCAGGTCCGCATCCGGCACCACCCGGTGAACCAATCCCAGCCGCAGAGCCTCCGCGGAGTCGACGGTCTCGCCGAGCATCGCCAGCTCGAGCGCTTTGGCAGTCCCGACCAGACGAGGGAGGTAGTAGCTGCTCCCCGCGTCGGGCACCAGGCCGATGCGTACGAACGCTTGGATGAATGTCGCCGACTCTGCGGCGATCCGGAAGTCGGCGGCGAGCGCGACGGACATGCCGGCGCCCGCGGCCACCCCGTTCACTGAGGCGATGACCGGCTTGTCCAGGTCGCGCATGGCGTGCAGCATCGGCACGTAGTGGTTGCGTAGGTGGCCGCGGATGTCCGGGTCACCAGACTCCAGCCCGGAGCGCAGATCCTGGCCGGAGCAGAAGCCGCGGCCGGCACCGGTGATTACCACCACTCGAACGCTGTCGTCAGTCGCGGCCTGGCGGCAGCCGTCGGCGATCGCGTCGAGGATCTCGTCGGTGAGACCGTTGAGAACCTCCGGCCGGTTGAGGGTGAGCGTGAGTACGCCCCCGTCGGTGGAGGAGAGAACGACTGGCACTGTGCTGATGGACATGGCAAGCACTGTACCGCCGCGGTTCTACGGTTGGGCTGCCACCCGCTCACCCAGCTCGCGCAGCCGTTCGAACGTGTAGATGCCCGTGTTGTGACCGTCCGCCCAAACCACGTTGAGCCCGTAGGAGCCGACGAGGGAGATGTCAGCGAGGTCGTCTTCGCCGGGTTGCAGGTGAGGGCGTACGGCGAAGCGGCCGGCGCTGCCCATCTCGCCGTGGCAGGCGGCGCATGGACAGGCTCGACGGAGCACGTCGAACGGAATTCGGTGCACCTCCCCGTCGTCCCACTCCACGACGAGGGCCCGGGCCGGCTCGTCGTAGTCGAAGCGGCTGGGACGTGGGCTCACCGGCACAGCATAGGCGGCTACTCAGGTGCCTCCGACTCGTCTGCCGGCGGTGCCGCGCCAAGACGGCCGCGGCGTCGATCGGGAGTCGGGTTCGAGGTGAGACGGCGCTGAGAATCGCGACCCGGCCGGCCGGCTTTCCACGTCCTCTAAGGAACGCCTTCCAGACTTGGCCCTCGAGATGAAGTTGACTGGCATCCGCCTTAGCCGCCGCCAGGCCATCGGCACCGCCGCCGGGACCGCGCTCGGCGCCGCCGCGCTCGTGTACGGGCTCGAGGAAGTCGCCTTCTCACCGAAAGCCGCGGTCAGTGCGGGAGGCTGGCCCAGCCCGCTGGGCGACGGGCGAGCCATGGCAGCGCATCTCCTCCGGCGCGCCGGCTTTGGCTACAGCGAAACTGACCTCGATGCCGCGGCGGCGATGTCCTACGACGACCTCGTCGACCACGTCGTGGGGCAGCAGCCGGTCGCGCTCGCGGCCCCCGCCGACGTCACCAACCACACCCAACTGGCCGGCGCCTGGTACGCGCACATGGCCACAACCTCCGCGCAATTCCCCGAGCGGATGGCGTTGTTCTGGCACGGGGTCCTCACCAGCGATTTCCGCAACGCCGCCCGCCTGCCCCTCGTGTACCAGCAGAACCGGCTGTACCGCGATGCCGGTCTCTCTGACCTGCGCAGCCTTCTCTCGCGGGTCACCAAGGACCCCCTGATGATGCGCTATCTCAACCTCGACGCCAGCACCGCGGCCTCCCCGAACGAGAACTACGCACGTGAGCTGATGGAGCTCTTCACGCTGGGCCCGGGCAACTACACCGAGTCCGACGTGCGCGAGGCCGCGCGGGCGCTCAGCGGCCTGCGCATCCAGCTTTTCGACTCGAGTGGGGCGCGGATCATGCCGCCCAAGTACACCAAGGCCAATCGCCAGGCATACAGCGCTCAGATCAACGCATTGGTAAGGTCCGGCGCCAGCTTTCGCGGCACGCTCGTTTCGCGTGTCCACGACTCGGGGAGCAAGTCGTTCCTGGGCCACACCGGCAACCTCGGGGCCGACGACGTCATCGACATCGTGCTGGCCCAGCCTGCCTGCGCACCCTTCGTCACCCGCCGGGCGATGACCTACTTCGCCACGCCGAGTCCGTCCACTGCCGATGTCAACGCCGTGGCGACGCAATTCCGCGACAGCAAATACGACCTCCGCACGCTGATGCGCGCGATCTTCCGCAGCAGCGCGTTCACCTCCGCAGCCAACTACCGTTCCCTGCTGCGTTCTCCGACCGACTACATGGTGGCCGCGATGCGTGCGCTCAATCGCCCGGCGCTCACCGCCGCGGCAGTGCGCTCGGCAGCGGGAATGGACCAGGTCCTCTACGACCCGCCGAACGTCGCCGGCTGGCCCACCAGCTCAGGCTGGGTGAGCTCGTCAACCCTGCTCGCGCGCATCAACTTCGCCACGGCGGCGACCGCAACAGCCACCGCGCTGCCGGACCCAACAGCCGCGATGCGCAGCCAGCTCGACAACGTGGTGGGCAAGGACACGTCGGCGGCATTCGCCGCGGCCCACAGCGACGGCGACCGCTGGTTCGCGCTGCTCGCCGGCCCCGAATTCCAGCTCAAGTGAGGTTGCCCCGATGAGCGTCACCCGTCGCGACTTTCTGGCCGCCGGCCTCGTCAGCACCGCCAGCGGCGTGATCGTGCCGCCCATCCTCGCCAAGGGGGTGTTCGCGGCCGGCCTCGACGGCATCCACAACAACCGCGTGCTGGTGGTGCTGCAGCTCGCCGGCGGCAACGACGGTCTCAACACCGTCGTGCCCTACGCTGATCCGGCGTACGCCACCGCGCGCCCGACCGTCGGGATCAAACCTGACAGCGTCCTTCACCTCGACAGCAACGTCGGGCTCAACCCGGTGCTGAAGGGCCTCAAGTCCCTGTACGACGGCGGTCAAGTGGCGATCGTTCAGGGAGTCGGCTACGACAAGCCGACCTACTCGCACTTCGAGAACCTCTACGTATGGGAATACGCCGACCCGGCGCGGGCGCAGACGGACGGTTGGCTCGGCAAGCTGCTCGGCGCGCAGATGGACTCGCAGGGCCACCCCCTGGCCGGCTGCGCCCTCGGTGAGGTGAGCACCCCGCCAGAGTTGCGCGCCAGCAAGGCCACGATCAGCGTGATCCAGTCGGTGCAGGGATACACCGTGCGCGGTGGGGCGGCCCGGGCGGCGCTCGCCCCCACCCTGTACCGCAATACGCCGGGGATCTACGGGGCGCTGTTCGACCAGGCGCTCAGCACGGCCGAGTCGGGCATGAAGACCCTGGCCAGCGGCGCCGCGACGTACACGCCGGCCGTGCAGTACGTGGCGCAGGGCACGACCCCCGCCGCCAGCAGCCTCGCCTCGGCTTTGCAGCTCACCGCCCAGATGATCGTCACCGAGCCGTCGGTCAAGATCTGCCACGTGGTCATCAGCGGTTTCGACACCCACCAGGACGAAGCCGCGCGCCAGACGGCCCTGCTCGCCGAGGTGGACGCGGCGGTGAGTGCGTTCATGCAGGACTTGGGCGCGCACGGGCAGGCCGACCGGGTGGTGCTGATGACCTGGTCGGAGTTCGGCCGGCGGATCGGCGAGAACGGCAGCCAGGGGACCGACCACGGCGCCGCCGCCCCGCTCTTCATCGTCGGCAAGCCGGTCAAGGGCGGCCTGTACGGCGAGCAGCCCTCGCTGACCAGCACCATCGACGGCGGCAACCTCAAGTACACCGTCGACTTCCGCAGCGTCTACCAGACGCTCATCAGGGACTGGTTGCAGGGCGACCCGAAAGCGGTGCTCGGCGCGTCGTACCCGGAGCTGCCCGTCATCAACGCCGCGTAGAGCTGGACGCGGCGGCGGCCGCTGCCGGTAGGCTCGCGCCATGGCTGATCAACCCGCCACCGGCGCCGCCTTCGAGGCCGAGCGCGAGCTGCTCGCCACCAGCGAATTCCTCACCCTTCTCGGTTGCCACTTCGACGAGGTGGGCCAGACCCGCCTGACCGGCTGGTTCGAGGTCGGCCCGCAGCATCACCAGAACTTAGGCATCCTTCACGGCGGCGTGCTCTGCTCGGTCGTCGAGACCTTCGCATCGGTCGGCGCCTGGTTCGCGGTCCGTGAGAGCGGCCGCCACGTCGTGGGAGTTGCCAACGCAACCGACTTCCTACGGTCCACCACTGCCGGCCGCCTCGAGATCACAGCCAGCGCCGTCTATCAAGGCCACAGCCAGCAGCTCTGGGATGTGGTGATCTCCCGCGCCGTGGACGGCAAGGACGTCGCCCGCGGCCGGGTGCGCCTTCAGAACGTCGACCCGCGCTGAGCAGGGACGTCATCGACCGTACCGCTAATAACTCCGGGTCCGCCGTACACTGACCTCGATGTTCATCGCCTGGCTGGCCATCACGCTCGCGTTCATCGCCGTCGAGGTGCACACCCAGGCCTTCTACGCGCTCTTCGTCGCGCTCGGCGCCGCCGGTGCCGCCCTGACTGATCTCGCCGGCGGCTCCCTATGGCTTCAGGGGCTCGTCTTCGCCGTCCTCACCATTGGCGGCCTGTCGCTGGTCCGGCCGGTCGTCGTGAGCCGCATCCAGCACGCCACGCCGCTGCAGAAGTTTCGCGGCATCGCGGCCAGCGCCGACGGCCTGGTCGGACAGCCGGCGATCACCCTGGACACGGTGGGCGATGAACACCACCCCGGGCACGCGCTGTTCGCCAACGACCGCTGGTTGGCGGTGACCGACACCATGGAGCCGCTGCCCGCGAACGTGCCGGTGGTCGTGGTCGCCGTGCGTGGAACCACGCTGCTGGTGCGCCCGACGGGGTGAACGGCTACATCCACAGTCAGAACCGGTCGACGTCATCCCCCTCCTCGGGGAGCGCCGTCACTGGAAGGGGAAGGACATGAACTCAGGGTCGGTGGTCGCGTTCGTTGTCATCGCCGTGGCGGTGCTGATCATCATCATCCTGCTCGCCCAGTCGATCAAGGTCGTGCAGCAAGGGTATGTCGGCGTGGTGCAGCGGTTCGGCCGCTACGTGGCGCCCGTGCGACCGCCTGGCGTCACACTGATCCGCCCCTTCATCGACCGGCTCGTGCGCGTCGATATGCGCGAGACGCCGCGCACCGGGGATCGCCAGGAGGTGATCACGGCGGACAACGTGGCCGTTGCCGTCAACGCGACCATATTCAGCCAGGTGGTCGACGCCCAGGCGGCGCTGTTCGCCGTGTCCAACTACTTCGTTGCCATCGACCAGCAGGCGCGCACCACACTCCGCAACGCTTTCGGCAACGTCAGCCTCGACCAGGCGCTGTCGCAGCGCGAGCGGATCAACGCCAGCATGCAAGAGCAGATGGAGCAGGTCACCGACAAGTGGGGGATCCGCATCAGCCGCATCGAGATCGTTGACATCACGCCGCCGGCGCAGATCCTCCAGGCGATGGCGCTGCAGAAGCAGGCCGACCAGGAGAAGCGAGCGCGCATCCTCCAGTCGGAGGGCCAGCAGACGTCAGCCGTCAACATCGCCGACGGCAATCGCCAGGCAGCCATCAAGAACGCCGAGGGCGAGAGGCAGGCATACATACTCCGCGCCGAGGGCACGCGGCAGGCGCTCATCCTCGAGGCCGAAGGACGCGCCCAGGCCATCTCCACGGTGTACTCGGCGATCAAGGAGGCAGCCCCCGATCCCACGTTGGTGGCGATCCTTCAGCTCGACACCCTGGCGAAGTTTGCCGACAGCGACAACACCACCATCGTCGTGCCCGCCGAGTCGGCCGCGCTCCTCGGCGCCGCCCAGGCGCTGCGCTCGGTGATCGGCACGGCGCCGTCGTTCACCGCGCCGGAGGCGCCACCGCCGCCACGCTGATCCGTCAACGGAGCGCAGGTACCATGGACGCGTCATGACCTCCGGACCGCTGCTTCGTGCTCACCTCGATCCACTCGCCGACCTGCCGGTGGCCTTCGACTACGACCACCTCTCGCTGGTGCCGCGGGTAGCGTCCACGCTGTCGCATCGTTCCGACGCGTCGCCTGAGGTGCGCTTGGGCCCGTTGACGCTGCGCCTGCCGCTGGTCGCGGCGCCGATGCCGGACGTCTGCGGTCCGCTGATGTGCCGCGCTCTCAGCGCCGCGGGCGCGCTCGGGGTGCTGCATCGCTTCCAGTCGGTGGCGGAGCAGGTGGCTGACTTCAACGACTCGCATGACGCCGCCCCGACCACGGTAGGAGCCGCAATCGGGGTCACCGGCGACTACCGCGATCGTTTCATCGGCCTGTACGGCGCCGGGTGCCGGATCGTTTGCGTCGACACCGCCAACGGCGCCCACGAGCAGGTGGGCAGCGCCGTCGAGTGGATCCGCGAGCAGGCCGACGACCTCTTCATCATCGCCGGCAACGTAGCCACCGCGGAGGCATTCCGGTGGCTGGAAGACCGCGGCGTCGACGCCATCCGTGTCGGCATCGCCGGGGGCAGCGTGTGCGAAACCCGGACGGAGACGGCGGTGTACGCGCCCACCCCCCATGCCGTCGCCGAGGCCGCCCAGGTGCGCCGGCGCGCGTTCATCATCGGCGACAGTGGGGTGCGCACCCCGGCTGACATGTGCAAGCTGCTCGCGCTGGGAGCAGACGTCGTGATGGTCGGGTCGGCCCTGGCGGGAACGCGAGAGGCACCCGGGCGGGTGATCGTCGTTGACGGCAAGAAAGTCAAGATCATGCGTGGCGCCGCGTCGTTCTCGGTGCAGCAGCAGGCGGGAACCGAGGATCCCGGATACGTCGAGGGCACCGAGACCCTGGTGCCATACAAGGGCGGCGTCGACGACGTGGTGCGGCGCTACCTCGCCGGTCTGCGCAGCTCGATGTCGTACATGGATGCGCGCACGCTCGAGGACTACCGTCGCAACGTCAGCTTCATCGTGCTCCGCTGAGCAGGCGCTGCCGCCGACGTTTCTCCGCAGTGACCACGGCGACCATTCCCGCAGCGTCGTCGCAGAACACGCCGTCGGCACCATGGCGCAGCGTCCGGCCCGCCGCTCTCGCGCTGCGCGCTCCCCAGCCGAAGACCAGAAGACCGCACCCGTGCACCACTGCCGTTCGTGAGGACGTGCAGTTGCGGTGGTAGAGGTTAAGCGCGTCCACGCCCGCGTCGCGGAGGCTCGCGCAGCGGCGTTCGACGCTGCCGGTGCGCAGCACCAGGGTCGGGAACACGAGGCGCACGTCGGGGTATCGGCGCCGCCACGTGGCCAGTGTGTCGATACGCCAGTACGTCAGCCACAGCCGCGACGGGTCCCCGTGCTCGCGAGCTGTGGCCACCACCTGCTCCACGGCGGCGGGCGCGGCCATATCGAGCGCAACGTCGATGCTGGGGCCGCACGCGCGATACAGGTCGGCCAGCGTGGGCACGTGCGCCGGCAGCTGGTCGCGGCGCACTGTCGACACCGGCCGGCGCAGCCTTGCGAGGATTCCGGGGTGGACGAGCACAGCGACGCCATCGGCAGTGAGGGCCACGTCGCTCTCGACGGCGGTGGCGCCGAGCGCGCAGGACTGTCGGAAGGCGGCCAGCGTGTTCTGGAGGTGGCGGTGCTGGGCGGCCCCGCGGTGCGCAAAACCGATGGGCAGCTCAGGCGGCGCGGTCACGTCGCCACGGTAGCGGCTCCTTGCCTGCGACCCCCGCCGGCGCTTGGCCACCCGCGTAGGCTGTGCACGTGAGCGATTCACAACACGACCTCTTCGGGAGCCCCACCCGCGACGATGAGCCGCCCAGGGGCGGCCAGACGAGCAAGCGCGATTCCGCCTCGGCCTCGCGGTCGGTCACCCCACTGGCGGCACGGATGCGCCCGCGGACGCTCGACGAATTTGCCGGCCAGGACCGCGCCGTCGGCCCCGGCACGGTTCTTCGTCGGGCCCTGGAGAGCGAGAGCCTGCCGTCGCTGATCCTCTGGGGTCCGCCGGGGAGCGGCAAGACATCGCTGGCCAACATCCTCGCCGAGATGTCGGGGGCGGCCTTCGAATCGGTGAGCGCGGTGTCGTCGGGAGTCGCGGAGCTGCGCAAGATCATGGAGAGGGCGCGCGAACGCCGCCGCATCGGCCAGCGCACCGTGCTTTTCATCGACGAGATCCATCGTTTCAACAAGTCGCAGCAGGACGCGGTGCTCCCCGACGTGGAGAACGGCGTGGTCACCCTGCTCGGTGCCACCACCGAGAACCCCAGCTTTGAGGTCAACGGCGCGCTCCTCTCGCGCGCACGGGTGATCCGGCTCGAGGGGCTCGACGAGGAAGCCCTTGGGGTGCTCATCGACCGCGCCATCGCCGACCGCGAACGGGGGCTGGGCGGCGTCGACGTCACTCTTCAGCCCGACGCGCGGCAGCGTCTCATCGGGCTGTCCGGCGGTGACGCGCGGGTCGCGCTCGACGCGCTCGAGCTGGCGGTGGCGGCGACCGGTGCGGGCGGTGGGCCGTCGGTGGTCGATGTCGCCGCCGTCGAAGGCGCCCTGCAGAACCCCTCGTTGCTTTACGACCGCGCCGGCGACCAGCACTACTGGCTGGCATCCGCGCTCATCAAGTCGATGCGCGACAGCGATCCCGATGGAACGATCTACTGGCTCGCGCGAATGCTCGAGGCGGGGGAGGACCCGATGTTCTGCGCCCGTCGCATGGTGATCCTCGCGGCCGAGGACGTCGGCCTCGCCGACCCCGCCGCCCTCGGAGTGGCCATAGCAGCGCAACAGGCGGCGCACTTCGTCGGCATGCCCGAGGGCTACCTGCCGCTCGCCGAGGCCGCGCTGTACCTCGCCGCGGCGCCGAAGAGCAACTCGGCGATGCGCGCTTACGTGGCGGCCGTCGCCGACGTGCGCGAGACACTACACCAGCCGGTGCCGCTGCACCTGCGCAATGCCTCGACCTCATTGAATCGAGACATGGGTTTCGGCGCCGGCTACCGCTACGCGCACGACGAGGCGGAGGCCATCATCGACCAGCAGCACCTCCCCGACGAGCTCGCCGGCCATCGCTACTACAGGCCCACCGAGCACGGCGCCGAGGCGGAGATCAGCGCACGACTTGAGCGCATCCGCGCCGCGATCCGGGAACGTCGCGCCAGCACTTGACTGGGGCTCAGTCGGTCGCGGTGACATGGGTCGTCACCTGGTCGACCATGTAGTAGATCGCCACCAGCGCCTGGATGATCAGCACCGCCGTGGCGCTGAGGAACGAGATCCCCACGCACGCGGCGTAGAGCGCGATGCCTGCCCCGAAGCGCATCAGCGAGCGGAGCGTAATTGGTGTGCCCTGTTGGTCGTCTCGACGCAGCGCGGGGTGGCCCCCGATCCACGCGTATGCGGCGTCGAACCAGAGCGACATGAGCAGCAGCGACCCGCTGAACACGGCCGCGGCCACGTGCGACTGGTCGGCGCCCTGGACCAGGAATCGGGCGAACAGTGACGTCGAGAAAGGCAGCAGCACGACCGACATGAGCAGCCCGAGGTTGAGGAAAAGGAGGGGCCGGTCGACACGTTGCACAGCATCGAAGACGACGTGGTGGTTGACCCAGATGATCCCGATGGTGAGGAAGCTGAGCACGAAGGCCGCGAAGTCCGGCCACCGATCGGCGAGCGCTGCGAACAGGTCGTGGGTGCTAGTAGGCGGCGGGATGAGGTCGAGCACCAGCAGGGTGATCGCCACGGCGAAGACGCCGTCGCTGAACGCCTGCACGCGCTCCGTCTTCATGCCGTGAAGGTCACGGAGACAGCGTGGTCAGCGCGCCCTCGAGCGCCGCGACGCTGGTGGCGACGTCTTCCTCCGTGTGGACCGCCGAGACGAAGGCGCTCGTGTGCAGTAGGTCGACACCTTCCTCGCGCATCCGTCCTGCAAGGGAAGCGTGCGCGGTCGTGTCGTCGAGGCGCATGTGGATGATGCTGGCCAGCCGCCACACGGCGCCGCCCACGCCACGTCGGTCCATGACATCGCGCCATCCGGCCTCCAGCTGCGCGGCCGTCTCCGCGGCCGCGTCCTGCGGTGCGCCGCTCGCGCAGATCTCCAGAGTGGCGATGCCCGCCGACGCGGTCAGCGGGTTGGCGTTGAACGTTCCAGGATGCTCGATCGTCGAAGCCAGCAGCTCCATCAGGTCGCGTCGGCCGCCGAGACCCCCACCGGGCAGGCCGCCCGCCATCACCTTGCCGAACATCGAGAGGTCTGGCCGGACGCCGAGCAGGGACTGCATGCCGCCGGTGGCGACGCGGAACCCGGTGACCACCTCATCGAGGATGAGCAGCGCTCCGGCGCGGTCGCACTCGGCCCGCAGCGTGGTGGCGAAACCCTGCGGGAGGGGTTCACGGCCGTAGTGAGCGCCGGAGCCCTCGAAGATCACCGCGGCCACACTGCCCGTCGCGAGCGCGGCGCGCAAACCCTCGACGTCGCCGGCGCGCAGCACCGTCGTCGTCGCCAGTTGCGCGGCGGGGACGCCGGTGGCGGCGCGCGGCTCGCCGTCGACGAGGTTGACGCTGACGGCGTCCGACCAGCCGTGGAAATGGCCATCGAGCTTGACGATCACGTCACGGCCCGTGGCCGCGCGCGCGACGCGTAGGGCCAGCATGGCGGCCTCGGTCCCAGACGCGGTGAAGCGCACCTCGTCCGCCGAATCGACCATGGCGCAGATCCGTTCTGCCCAATCGATCTCGAGGGGATGGTTGGCGCCGTAGTGGGTGCCCCTGCCGACCTGGTCTGACACCGCGGCGACCACGGCGGGATGCGCGTGGCCGAGCAGCAGCGCGCCATGTCCCATGGTGTAGTCGATGAGCATGCGGCCGTCGACGAGCCACTTGTGCGAGCCCTGCGAACGAACGACGTACAGCGGCGGCGAGTAGGCGCGGGCAGCGTGCGTGACACCGCCGGGAAGAACACGGGCGGCGCGCCCGGCGAGGTCAGCGATGCTGTCGGTCATCGCCTGATTGTCGACCGTCATCCCGGCTTCGTGGGCCCTACACTCGGCAATCGGCGTTTCCAAGGCGACGTAGCCAAGTGGTAAGGCAGAGGTCTGCAAAACGGCTCTCCGCCTGTTCGTGGTTGATCGGCTGTGACCGAATCGCCTTGTGAAATAAGGGAATCCGCTGCGACGTCGTCCGCCAGCGGTCGGCCCTGTTCACCGACGAAGGTGTCAGCGGAGGTGTCAGTTGGGATGGCTGAGGCCGCGTGAGGCGACTTGCATGGTTGGATCCGCTTCGTGGCACCGGCAGGTCGGTTGGGGCCTCGAGGACAACAGAGCGCACGGTCGCGGGCGTGCCCCCGACCAACCTGAGCGGGTCGGCTGGCTGAACCCTCGGACCCGCAGTCAGTTGGGCTTAGACCCGGCCCCGAGGGGGATTGTTGGCCCGGGGTCTGCCGTGTCGCTCCATGCCTGCGGCGGCGCCCGGTCGTTCGGGTCGGTCCTCAAAGAGTTGTCCCTGCGCCGGTTCGCCTGCGAAGACCGCGGGCAGGAGCGATCCGCGGGTTCCAACGCGATCGAACCGAGAGCCGATGGGAGGGGAGGTCGGGCGGGTAGTTGCGACGTGGCTAGTCACGAAGTCATCGATGGCCGCCACGGGGACTCGCGTCAGCCGGCCTATCTTGACGACCGGAAGTTGCCTAGAACCGATGAGATCGTAGACGAGCGTTCGTCCGCAGCCCAGCATTTGGGCCACTTCCGGAACCGTTAGGAGGGTGCGCCTCCCGCGGTCTGGGTCTGGACTGAGCATCTTTGGTGTTCTCCTTCGTCGAGGGTTCGGAACTGGGGAACGGCCAGCCTCCGGGCCAATCCCCTCAACCCTCAGAACCCGCGATCAGACGCCGCATTGGACACAAGCGGGTTTTCGCCGCTGTCCGCCGGGTTTCTCGGTAGCCAGCGCCTTGCTAGTCGCAGTCCCGTCGCGGTTCTGACGATCACCCCGCGACCAGCTACGAGCCCCTCCAAGCTACGCGGCCACCGCTCCGACCGGCGCCGACATCAACTAGGCACAGACTTGCTCGCGGGGCGAGCCGGCGCGACCGCTGGCCTGAGGCAACGGCGTGTGTTCGTCCGGTGTTCGTACGCAGAAGTGCGTAGTCGTCCGGCGTCCGAGGGACTCCGGGAGGTCCCGACGTTCCAAGCGGCATGGCCCGCTGAACGATCCGCACTGTGGTTGAGCATCCATTTTCAGCCGCGTGACCCGCGCTGGCAGACGGGGGTGCCCTCCGGTCTGGCCGGGCGCTCCGCGAGCTGGTCAGCCGGGCCCCACCGCCCCTTTTTCTGCTGCATCGGATGGTGCAAGTCTGTGTCGGGGTGGCAGCACGCAGTGCTGCACCGCAGCCGCCTATCAACGACAGTTCCTCCTGGGAGAGCGCCTACGGAGCGCGCAGGTCCAGACGCCAGTCGTTGCAGGTCATGAAGTGCCCTTTCGGGAACTCGAACTCGCACGCGTCGAGCAGTTCGAAGCCGAGCTTGCGGCAGATTGCGTTCGACGGCGCGTTGTCGACGTTCGGAAAGGCATGCATGAAGCGGTGCTTGTCGTCGCGCTTGGCGAGCTCGATCGCCTGCGCCGTCGCCGCCACCGCGATACCATGCCCCTGGTATTCCGGCACGACCATCCAGCCGACCTCGTAAACCGGCTCGTCGCGCCACTCCTTCGTCCAGAAGCCGACCGAGCCGATACCGGCGCCGCTAGCAATGTCGACGATCTTGAACATGCGATCGCCGCCCTCGAGGCGCTCGTAGCGGCCCTGACGCTCGCGCAGCTTGTCCGGGCTCTCGGGGCCGCCGAGGTGCTCGGTCATGCGCGGGTCGCCCATCAGCCGCTCGAGCAGCGGCAGGTCGCC
>JALYZN010000014.1 GCA_030948845.1 Candidatus Dormiibacterota bacterium | reverse complement strand
GCGGTGATCACCGTTCTCAAGAGCAAGAACGTGCCTGCCAAGAAGATCCCGACCACCGGCCAGGACGCCACCCTCCAAGGCATGGAGAACGTCCTCCAGGGCTTCCAGTGCGGTTCGGTGTACAAGGCCATCTACCTCGAGGCCCAGGACACCGTCGCCATCGCCACCATCCTGCGCGCCGGCCAGACCCCGCCCGCCGCGCTCATCAACAGCACCACCAAGCCGGCGAGCGGTCCGGGCAGCACCGAGCCCGCGTCGCTCCTGACCCCCATGTGGGTTGACCCGACCAACATGGCCACGACTGTCATCAAGGACAAGTTCGTTTCGTCGTCGACGCTCTGCGCCGCGGTCGGTGCGAGCGTGTGCGCTGCCGCGGGGATCACCCCGTAGCCAACATCGCTGCTGGAGGCACCGCCGCGCCGCGCGGCGGTGCCTCACACCTTCGTCGGAGTGAGGGGCATAATGCCGGTCGCCATGAGTGTCACCCGTGTCAGCCGAGGTGACGTGGGCCCGCTGGATGAGTGAGTCGGGCGCCGTGGCCAACGCCGACCCACTGCTCAGCCTGCGCGGCATCGACAAGCACTTCGGACCGGTGCAGGCGCTGTACCAGGTCAACCTCGACCTGCCCAGCGCCCAGATCACCGCTCTCTGCGGGGACAACGGCGCCGGCAAGTCGGTGCTCACCCGTTGCATCTCCGGCATCCACCCGCCAGACCGCGGGCAGATGACGTGGGCGGGGCAACCGGTGCACATCCGCAGTGCCCGCGACGCCTCGCGCCTGGGCATCGAGACCGTCTACCAAGATCTTGCCCTGGCCGACAACCTCGACATCGTCCAGAACATGTTCCTGGGGCGCGAGCTGGTTCGCCGCAGGCTGCTCGACGAGGATTCGATGGAGCGCGAAGCCGGCAAGACCCTCGCCGGGCTGCGAGTCACCACAGTGCGCTCGATCCGCCAGCCCGTGGGCTCGCTTTCCGGCGGCCAGCGCCAGTCCGTCGCCGTCGCCAAGGCGGTCATGTGGAACTCCAAGCTGGTCATCCTCGATGAGCCCACCGCCGCGCTCGGCGTGAACCAGACCCGGCAGGTGCTCGAGCTGGTGCGGCGGCTCCGCGACCAAGGGCTGGCGGTGATGCTGATCTCGCACAACCTCAACGACGTCTTCGAAGTCGCCGACCGCATCGCCGTGCTCCATCTCGGTCGCATGGTCGCCGAGGGCAAGGCGACCGAGTTCAACCGCCAAAGCTTGGTGGAATACATGACCACCGGGACGTTCAGCCAGGCTGCCGCGGCGACGGCGCGGGAGGTGTAGCCATGGCCCGTGTCGACGAGCCCGTGACCCCCGTGCAGGACGCCGCCCCGGCGCCGTTGGACCAGCCCGAATCGAGCGCGGCCGCCGCTGCCGCCGATCTCGTGGTTCCACCGTCGCTGGTCGCTCAATCGCTCGGCGACTACCTCCGCGCCCTGGGCGCTCGCGTCCGCGGCGGCGACAGCGGGATCCTGCCGGTGGTGGTGGGAATGGTGCTCATCGCCGTCGTTTTCGAGGCCATCAGTCCCAACCACGTCTTCCTCTCCGCCAACAACCTCGTCAACCTCTTCCAGCAGAGCGCGGTGTTCATGGTGCTGGCCATGGCCGAATGCTTTGTGTTGCTTCTCGGAGAGATCGACCTATCGACCGGGTTCGCAGGCCCGCTCGCCGGCGTCATCGCGGTCCAGCTCGTGCAGCCCACCACCACCAACTGGCCGTGGTGGGCTGCAATCATCGCCGCACTGTTGGCCCTGGCCCTGGTCGGCGCAGTGAACGGCACGATCATCACGCGCATGCGCATGCCGTCGTTCATCGTCACCCTGGGAATGTTCCTCGTCCTCAACGGTGTGGTGCTCATCGTCCTCAGCTTCGGGCCGTTCTCGGGCACCCCGACGCTGATCGGCGACTCGCCGAACACCAAGTTCATCTCCGACCTCATGTACGGCAACGTCGATCCAACGGTGAGCTGGATCGGGATGGTCGTGATCGTCGCCCTGCTCGCGTTGTCGTTGTGGCTGCGTGATTCGCGCCGCCGGCGCAGCGGGCTCGTGGCCCCGCCGCGAGCGCTGACGATCATCAAGATCGTCTTCATCGCCATCGTCGGCGTGGTCGTGGTCGCCATCTGCAGCATCAATCGAGCCCGCTTCGGGACGATTGCCGGCGTCCCCTATGTCATCCCCATCGTCCTCGGTGTGTTCGCGGTCTGGATGGTGCTGCTCGAGAGAATGCCCTTCGGGCGCTACCTCTACGCCATCGGCGGCAACCCCGAGGCGGCGCGCCGCGCCGGCATCAACCTGGCCCGCGTGCGCACCATCGCCTTCATCCTCTGCTCGGTCACCGCCGGGATCGGCGGCCTCCTCTACGTCTCCTACCTCGGCGGTGCGTCGAACAACATCAACGGCGGTCAGCTCACCCTGTACGCAGTGGCCGCCGCGGTCATCGGCGGCACCAGCCTTTTCGGCGGCCGCGGCCGGGTGATGCACGGCCTACTCGGTGGCCTCGTCATCGGCGGCATCTACAACGGCATGTTCCTGCTCGGGCTGGCCGTTCAATGGGAGCTCATCGTCACCGGACTCGTTCTGCTCGTGGCCGTGGCCATCGACTCACTGTCGCGGCGCAGCGCCACCGGCGGGAGCGCCGCTCGCGTCTGACCACCGCCGGCTCGCTCCGCGGGCCGCCGCGCCTCGCGCTGCCGGCAGCATCCCGGTGACCACGGTGGCTTCCAGCTCGTCCGACCGACGCAGCTCGGCGACGAGCCCATGTCGCGTGAAGATCTCCGCCGCCGCCGGTGCCTGCTGCTCCGTCGCCTCCACGAGAAGGTGACCCCCGGGGCGCAGCCATCCCGCCGCCTCGGCGGCGACCCTGCGGAGGATGTCGAGACCGTCGGCGCCACCGTCGAGCGCCGTACGCGACTCATGGATCCTTGCCTCACGGGGAAGCATGTCGATGTCGGTACTGGGCACGTAGGGGACATTGGCGAGGATCACCGTGACGCGGCCGCGCAGCGCTGCCGGCAGCGACGCGTACAGGTCGCCGTCGTACACGTGCGCGCCCAGGGCAGCGAGGTTGCGTCGTGCGCATTTCGTGGCGGCGGGGTCGATGTCCGTGGCGTGCAGCTCGACGTCGCCCAGCGCCGCGGCCAGCGCCATCCCCAGCGCGCCCGAGCCACAGCAGAGGTCGAGCACGACAGCACCACGCCGGGCCAGCGGAGTCGCGCACTCGATCAGAAACTCGGTGCGGTGCCGGGGCACGAACACCCCCGCCTCCACGCTCACCCGCAGGCCGCAGAACTCCGCCCAGCCGATGACGTGCTCCAGAGGCAGCCCTCGGGCACGGCGCTCGACCATGGCGGCGAGCTGAGCGGGCGATTGCGCGGCCGCCACGAGCATGTGCGCCTCCTCCTCGGCGAAGACGCAGCCGGCGGCACGAAGCGTCGCCACGACGCCCGCCTCCGCCCCGGCCGC
>JALYZN010000114.1 GCA_030948845.1 Candidatus Dormiibacterota bacterium | reverse complement strand
CTCGCCATCCGCACATTCCGGCACGCACCTGGCTCGGGGACCAAGGTGGTCGTGGCCCTGCTCGCCATCCTGACGCTGAACGGCATGTTCATCGACAACTTCGACTGGAGCCGGCGCGGTGTGTCGTCGCTGGAGTCGAGCGCGTACTTCGGGCCCGGGTTCTACATCGGGTTGGGGTGCGGTGGCGTCCTGGCGGTGGCGGCGCTCATCGCCTGGCGGGCGAGGAGCTGAGGGTGCGCCGTGTCGCGGTGGTTGGCAACTCAGGCTCGGGGAAATCGATGCTCGCGACGCGGCTGGCGCGCCGGCTTGGCGTCGCCCACGTCGAGCTGGACTCGATCTTTCACCTGGCGGGCTGGCGGGAGCTGAGCGCGGACGACTTCCGGACTGCGGTGCTGGCCGCGACGGCCGCCGCGGGTTGGGTGGTCGACGGCAACTACAGCGCCGTGCGCGACCTCGTCTGGGACCGCGCCGACACAGTCGTCTGGCTGGAGCTGCCGCGCCCCCTGGTGATGCGACGCATCACCTGGCGCACGCTGATGCGCATGATCACCAGACGCCGGTTGTGGAATGGCAATCGCGAGAGCCTGCGCAACCTGTTCTCCACCGACCCGGAGCGCTCGATCATCCTCTGGGCGTGGATCAAGCACGCTGAGTACCGCGCCCGCTACGCCGACGCCATGGTCGATCCGCGGTGGTCACACCTGCGCTTCGTGCGCCTCACGTCTGCCCGCGCGGCCGAACAGTTCCTCGCATCCGCCGCCTGAGCCTCACCCCGGGTGCAGTGAGACCTTGCCGCACTGGCCGGACTTGATCAGCTCGATCACCACCTCGATCTCGCTCATCGCGTGGTGGTGGGTGATCAGTGCGCTGACGTCGACAGCGCCGCTGCGCACGTACTCCATCGTCGCCTCCCACGTCTGTGGCAGCCGCCGGCCGACCACCCCGTGCAGGCTGATCCCCTTCATGACGACGTCGTTGGAGAGGTCGATCGTGGTGGGCTCGTCGCCGATGCCGAGCAGGCTGATCCAGCCACCCGGGCGCACCAGGTGGGTCGCGGCCAGGACCGCGCTCGGTGCGCCGCTCATCTCCAGGACGCAGTCGATGTCAGAGCCCGCCGCTGCGGTGCGGACGCTGCGCTCGATGTTGTCGTCGGCCATCAGCTGCGTGGTCGCGCCCATCCGCTCGGCGAGGTCGAGCCGGTAGCGGTTGCGGTCGATGGCGATCACCGCCGCCGCTCCCTGCGCGCGTGCGATGGCGATGGCGGCACAGCCGATCGGCCCGCAGCCGAACACCGCCACCGTCCGCCCGGCGAGTTCGCCGTATGCGCAGGCATGGACAGCATTGCCCACCGGCTCGAGGGCGGCGGCGACCTCGGCGGTGACGTCGTCGCCGATGGGGAACACGTTGGCCTGTGGCACCACCACCAGGTCGGTGAAACCGCCGTCGACATCGACACCGAGGATGCGCGTGAACAGACAGACGTGGAAGTCGCCACGCAGGCACGAGTTGCAGTGTCCGCAGACGATGTGTGACTCGACAGCCACACGGCGTCCGTCCGCGAGGTCAGCGCCGGGGCCGCGCCCCACCACCTCCCCGCACAGCTCGTGGCCGATGACCCGCGGTGGGCGCACCCGCGCGGCGGCCCACGGATTCCAGTCATAGAGGTGCACGTCACTACCGCACACCGACGCCGCGGCGACGCGCAGCAGCAGCTCGCCATCGCCTGGTTCCGGTTGCGGAACGTCGGCGAGCACGAACCCGGGTGCGGCGGTTGGCTTGACCACGGCCTGCACAGCCCGCGGATTATCCCCGACGCCGCTGAGCGCACGAGCGGGCGCCGCCGGCGCGGCCAGGTTGTCCTCTGCATGTCCGCCCCTGACGCCGACAGTCGGCGGCATGAGCAGCACCTCGCACCCGCAGCGCTGATGGAGCTCGACGCCGGCCTGCAGCTGCGCCGCCCAGTTTCAGTCGAACCGCTCGAGGTGTACGACCGCCGCGGTGACGGCCACACCGTTTCGCGCCACTGCGGCACCACGCCGCAGGTCGAGGCCGAGCGCCTCGCCAAACGCCCCTGGCTCGAGGCGACAGGCTCGTTCCCCGACGTGGCCACCGCGCAGCGCTGTGTCGAAGCGTGCGTCGCCGCCCACCGCGCCCTCGTCGAACGCTGGCGACGCGGCGCCCGGCCGCGGCTGGCGATTAGTGCCGACATGCACGAGGTGGTCGGCGACGAGCTGCGTCGCAGCCGCTGGGAGGCGGGGGAGGGGCCGCAGCCGGCCACCGCTGTCCGTGTCGTCCTCAAGCGCGACCGCACCTACCGATCCGGCTTCGCCGTGCTCACCGCCTACCCGGTCACCGTCGCCGGCGACCCGTATCCTCACCAGCCATGAGCAACGGAGGCTCAGCCATGTCGCGCCAGGACATCCTCGACGACCCCGCCAGCACCTGTCCGCAGCTGCATCAGTTCCTGGGCGGCTACTTCCACCAGGACTGGGCGCTCGACGGCAACGGTTGGGAGCCTGTGGTCGACGAGTTCGTCACCGAATCGCCGCACAGCGTCGCCGTGCAGACAGGAGACGAGCTGAGCGACGTGCTCGCCGCCCACCTCACCGACGCCGAGCTCGCCGCTGTGCTCGATCGGCTCGGCGCCAGCGTGGCGCCGGCTGCGTTTGGCCTGACCCCGACCGCCTGGCTGGAGGCGCTGCTGCAGCGGGTTCGGTCCCCTCGCTGATCGCCGGGCGTCAGGAGGCGCGCGGCGCCTCCACGGTGCGCCGGATCAGCGCGACGCTGTGCAGCACGAACGTCGGCACCAGCAGCGGGATCGAGATCCCCAGCGCCACCGCGTTCACCGGTCCGCCGCTCAACCGCACGATCATGAGGATGAAGAGCACCAGGCCGATGGCCGCGGTGTTGCGCCGGCCCCACACGGTGTGGACCAGCTCGGGCCGTTTGCCGGCCAGGAAGATGAATGGTGTCACCAGGAAGGGCCCGAGGTAGCGGAAGAGGATCCCCGCGGCGAGCCAGCCTGGGGCGATGCCGAGCAGCCAGTTGCCCACCGCGGCCATGGCGAAGAACAGCACGTCCATCGCCGGGTCGAGCGCCTTGCCAAGAGCGGTGATCGGTCCGAACCGGCGGGCGATGTAGCCGTCGACGAAGTCGAGCATTCCGGTGCTTCCGCCCACCGCGCACCACAGGTACAGCCCGATCGAGCCCGGCAGAGAGAGGGTGGCGCAGAGGATCAGCGGGAAGCACAGCCAGGCGCGAATCGCGCTGAGCCCGTTGGGGATCCCGTAGTGGTGGATGCGGGTCCCGTCCGGCGTCTCCAGCAGCGGCGTGCCCAGCACCAGGAACAACGAGACCACCGCCCACCAGCCCGCGGCTCCCGCCGCCAGAGTCGGCAGCGCCGCGCCCTTCTGGAGTAGCGCGAGCGGGATGGTGAAGGCCTCGCTGAGCAGCAGCCCGACGCCGAGCCAGAACCAGAGCGACATGCGCAGCCGGGCACTGCCGCCGAGCAGGGCCAGAGCCTGGGTGATGAGCCCGCCCAGCCCAGCCGGCGCGCGGGCGCTGGGCGCCAAGTTCCTACTGGACCGCCAGGCAGGTGATCGTCTTGAGAACCCCGTTGCTCTGCACCCGTTCCACCACCAGCCGGCCGATGCCGGCGATGTCGTCAGCCTCCACCTCGGCGATGACGTCGTACTCGCCGGTGATGGCGTCGGCATGGAGGACACCGGGTGAGGAGCGCAGCCGATCGACGACCTCGAGAGCCTTGCCGGCGGTGGCTGTGATCAGCACGTACGCCCGGACCATTGGAGTACCTCCGTGCCGTGGGTGGCCGACGATAGCAGCGTGGGAGGCCCGTCACCGATCGCAGCGGACCACAATGTTCTCCTGATGCCGTGGTCGTTCCTGATCCGCCTCCTCTCGGGGTTTCTCTTCTGGCGTCTGCTGGGCAACCGGCGCCGCACCGCCGCCCAGCGCGCGTTCGGCGCCGCCAGCGGGCGCAACCCGCAGCTGGCCCGCCGGGTCCGCGACGCACGCGAGGCAGCCTCCCTGCTGTCCCGCCTCGCGGTGACCGTGGGGTTCGGCATCGCCACGGCGCTCTGCCTCGCCGGCGGCACCAGCAGCGTGGTGCTCAGCCCTCGCTGGCTGGGCGGCGTGCTGCTGGCGATGGGCGTGCTCTTTGCGGTGCTCACCCTCCGCGAGGCCCGCCTGGCGCGCCGTCTGGTCGCCGCCCGCCGCCTGCGCCGCCGCGATCAGCGCCTCCGCGGCGAGGTCTGATCCGAGCGACCTGAGTTCCCTCGGCGCGGAGCACACGACACAGCGTAGCGGCGAATCTTGATGACTCTGAGCAAGCGACCTGCTGCGTGTGCTCCGCGCCTTGGTGACCGCCCTAGGACAGGTACGGGGCGACGCCGGCGGCCTGTTCGGCGGCGTCCATGATGGTTTCGCTGACCGTCGGGTGGGCGTGGATGGTAGCGCCGAGCTCGTCGACGGTCAGCCCGTCCGAGATGGCTACGCCGACCTCGTGGATGACCTCCACCGCGTGCACGCCCATGACGGTGGCGCCCAGGAGCACCCCGGTCTTCGCGTCGGAGTAGAGCTGCGCAAGCCCGTCCGGCTCGCCCTCGCCGAGCGCCTTGCCGTTGCCGAGGAAGCGCGCCTGGCCCACCTTGACCTCGTAGCCGTCCGCCTTGGCGGTCTCCGAGTTGAGGCCGACCATGGCAATTTCAGGGTGGGTGTAGATGCACGACGGCACCACTGTGCGGTCCATGGCCATGACATTGTGGCCGAGCGCGTTCTCCACCGCGCGCGCCGCCTCCGCGCTGGCCAGGTGGGCGAGTTGGAGGCCGCCGATGCAATCGCCCGCCGACCAGATCTTCTGGTTCTTGGTGCGCAACTGGCCATCGACCTCGATGTAGCCGCGCTCGTCCACCACCACGCCCGCTTCCTCGAGCCCGATGCCGCGTGTCTCCGGCTTCCGGCCCACCGACACGAGCAGCAGGTTGGCGTCGACGTCGGTGCCGTCGTCGAGATGAGCCGTGAGAGAGGCCTTGCGATAGTCGACGGACTCCACTTTGTGCCCGGTGTGGAAGGTGATGCCCTGCGGTTCGACGAGCTTGCGGAACTGAGTGACCATGCGCGGGTCGACGCCGGCGAGGATCTGGGGCAGCACCTCGACCACGGTCACCTGCGTCCCCAGCGGCGCGAACAGGCTGGCGAACTCGCAGCCGATCACCCCGCCGCCGATCACCAGCATCTTCTTGGGGATCTTCTCGAGCCGCAGGATGCCATCGGATGTGACCACGCAGGGATGCTCCATGTCGATGCTCGGCAGCCCGCTGGTGGCCGTGCCGACGCACACGATGAGGTGGTCGAAGCCATAGCGCTCCTTGCCGCAGACCACCTCGTCTCCGTCGATGACGCCCTGCTCGCGCACCACGCGCACCTTCTTGCGCTTGCAGGCCGCCTCCACGCCAGAGCGCATCGCGCGGACCACTTCCTCCTTGCGCTCCATCATCCGCGCGAAGTCGATGGTCGGCTCTGCCACCATAATCCCGTAGTCGGACGCGTCCCGGATCCTACGCAGCAGGTCGGCGCCGGCGAGCAGCGACTTGGTGGGGATGCAACCCCAGTTGAGGCAGGTGCCTCCGAGTTCGGCGCGCTCGATGAGCACCGTGTCAGCGCCGAGCTGCGCGGCGCGCAGCGCGGCGACGTCGCCCGCCGGGCCGCCGCCCAGCACAACGACCTGTGGGCTCACGCGTCGCCGGCGGTCTTCGGGTCGGAGGATGCCTTGAGCTCAGCGGGCTGAAGGCCTCCCTCGGACGTCTTGCGCGCCAGGATCGGCGAGCTGGCGATGGCGCCGTTGATGATGCGCTCCTGCTCGATGTGGTGCGAGCCGGCCGATCCCTCCGAGGGGCTGGCGCGGCGCGGCCGGCCGATGAAGTCCCAGCGGATGTCGTACGGGCGGCGCTTGCCGATCGGCCGCGAGAGGTGGGGCCAGGCGCCCATGTTCGCCGGCTCCTCCTGCACCCAGTAGATCTGCTCCAGGTTGGGATATGTGCGGATGAGCGCGAGCACGTCGTCGACGGGGAGCGGATTGAGCAGCTCGATGCGGACGATGGCGAGGTCCTCCGCCTCGCGCCGGTCCGGGTGCAGCTCGAGCTCGTAGTAGATCTTCCCGGTGCAGAGCAGCATGGTGTGCACGTTCTTGCGCTGCTTCGGTGTTGCAGAGACGACCGGGTCGTCGAGGACGGAGCGGAACTCGCCGTCGGCGAGCTCATCGAGCGTGCAGGACGACTCGGGCAGCCTCAGCAGCCGCTTGGGGGTCATGATCACCAGCGGTCGCGCTGTCGGGGCGATGCCCTGGTCGCGGAGCAGGTGGAAGTACTGGGCCGCGGTCGAGCAGTCGGCGACCCGCATGTTGCCGTGCGCGGCGAGCTGCAGGAACCGCTCCAGACGCGCGCTGGAGTGCTCCGGCCCGTTGCCCTCGTAGCCGTGCGGGAGGAGCAGGACGAGGCGTGAACGCTGCCCCCACTTGGCCAGCGCCGACGAGATGAACTGGTCGACGACCATCTCGGCGTTGTTCACGAAGTCGCCGTACTGCGCCTCCCAGAGCACGGTGGTGGTCGGGTCGGCCGCGCTGTAGCCGTACTCGAAGCCGAGGCAGCCGACCTCGCTGAGCGGACTGTTGTAGACCTCGAACGTGGCCTCGGCGCCGACCAGGTTCTGCATCGGGATGTACTGCGCGCCGGTGCGGTCGTCGTGGAATACCAGATGGCGCTGGCTGAAGGTGCCGCGCTGCGTGTCCTGGCCGGAGAGGCGGATGGGGTGGCCCTCGGTGAGCAGGCTGGCAAACGCCAGCGATTCCGCGGTTCCCCAGTCGATCCTGGTGCCCTCCTGGACGGCGGCGCGGCGCCGCTCCAGCTGCTTGGCCAGCTTCGGATAGATGTGGAAGGTGTCGGGAGCGACGATGAGCTGTTCGTTGAGAGTGACCAGGATGTCGCGCGCCACCCGTGTGGAGGGTCGCGGGGTTTCGGTTTCATGCGCGGTCGAGTCCTCCGACTCCTCGGGGGTGTCGGTGGCGAGCGTCGCCTTGACCTTCTTGTGAGCCTCAGCGACCGCGCTGTAGGCGGTCTCGAAGTCGTTGGCTCCGTCGGCCTCGGTGATCAGCCCGTCCGCGACCAGCTTGTGCAGATAGATCTCGCGCGCGGTGGGGTGCTCCTTGATCTTCTGGTACATGAGCGGCTGCGTGTACGACGGCTCGTCGGTCTCGTTGTGCCCGAAGCGACGGTAGCCGATGAGGTCGATGACCACGTCGCGGTGATACGTGCGCCGGTAGTCCCAGGCCAGCCGCACCGCATTGATGCAGGCCTCGATGTCGTCCGCGTTGACGTGCACTATCGGGCAGTCGAAGCCCTTGGCCATGTCGCTGGCGTACCGCGTCGAGCGCGCGTCCGCGGCCTCGGTGGTGAAGCCCACCTGGTTGTTGGTGATGATGTGCACGGTGCCGCCCGTGGCATAGCCGCCGAGCGATTGCAGGTTGAGCACCTCGGCGACGATGCCCTGGCCCGCGAACGCGGCGTCGCCGTGCAGCAGCACGGGCACGGCCACAGTGGGATCGACGTGAAGCGAGCTCGAGCTTCGCTTGGTCTGTTCCGCGCGCGTCCAACCCTCCACCACCGGGTCGACCGCCTCGAGGTGCGACGGGTTGGAGAGCAGGCGTACGGTGATGCCCTTGCCGCTGTCAGTGAGGTAGGTGCCCACCGAGCCGATGTGGTACTTGACGTCACCGGTAGGCGCGTCGTTGAGCGACGCCACCGCGCGGCGCATCTCGCCGCGCTCGAAGGCGACCAGGATGGCCGCGTACGGCCGGTTGACAACATGCGCGATGGTGGCCAGCCGTCCTCGATGGGACATCCCCATCACCACCTCGCCGATGCCGTCCTCGGCGATGACGCCGAGCAGGCCCTCGAGCATCGGCACCATGGCGTCGACGCCCTCAGCGGAGAAGGTCTTCTGGCCGATGAAGGTGCGACGCAGGTATCGCTCCATGGCCTCGACCTTGGTGAGGCGCTGCAGCAGGCGGCGCTTCTGGTCGGGGCTGAACGGCAGGCGGTATGCGCCCGACTCGATGTGCTCGCGCAACCAGACGCGCTGCTCGTGGCTGGCGATGTGCTCGATCTCGTACGCGATGGTTCCGCAATAGGTGCGACGCAGGTTGGGCAGCACCTCGGCGAGGTTGCGACCGGGCACGTAGACGCGCAGAACGTCGGCGGGGATCTGCTCCATGAGGTCGGGCGTGAGCCCGTACGTCTCCGGCTCCATGGCGGGGTCGCCGAGCGGAGGTGTTCCCAGCGGGTCGAGGTGAGCGCCGAGGTGACCGTGGGTGCGATGCGCTTTGATCAGAGACGTCGCGGCCTGCACGGCGGCGAGCATCCGATGCGACGGCACCGCAATGGTCGTGGTGCTCGGCTCCGGCGCCGCCGCGGTGGCCGGTCGTGGTTCGGCGCTGCTGCGCGGGATGTCAGCCACAGGAAGCCCGAGGCCGAGGCTCTCGAACACCGCGCTGTAGAAGTCGTCCTCGCCATTGAGCAACGCCTCGATACGGCCCAGGAACTCGCCCGACTGCGCACCCTGGATGACGCGGTGGTCGTACGTCGAGGTCATGGTCATGACCTTCGCGACGCCGATCTCGCGCAGCCGCGACTCGGGTACGTCGCGCCACTCCGGCGAGTAGCCGAGCGCTCCCACCGCGACGATGGTCCCCTGTCCCGGCATCAGCCGGGGCACCGACGCCACCGTGCCGATGCCGCCGGGATTGGTGAGCGTCAGGGTGGCGCCGCGCAGCTCGTCGGCGGCGATCGTGTTGGTGCGGGCGCGATCGATGAGGCGCTCGTACTCGGCGCGGAACTCTGCGAAGGTCCGGTCGCCGGCGTCGCGGATCACCGGCACCACGAGAAAGCGGGTGCCGTCCTTGCGGCGGCTGTCCACGGCAATGCCGAGATGCACGCCGCTGTCGACGCGCGCCGGCCTGCCCTGCTCGGTACGGGCGAAGTGTGCGGACATCTCGGGCATCTCGGCGGCCGCCCGCGAGATCGCGTAGCCGATGAGGTGCGTGAACGACACCTTGATCTGCTGGCCGGCGGTGGTGAGCCCGCGGTTGAGCTCGCGGCGGCGGGCGTCGAGAACGGTCACGGCGATGCTCCGGAACGACGTCGCCGTGGGGATGTCGCGGCTCTGCTCCATGTACTCGACAAGCGACGCGGCCGGGCCACGCAGCTCGACGACACCGCCACCGGCGGGAGCGAGCGGCGCGGCGCCCTTCGGCTGCGCGGGCTGCGACGGCGTGGCTGCGGAGGCGCTGACGTCGACGGCGCGCACCAGGCCCTGCGGGCCGCTGCCGGTGACCGAGGCGAGCTC
>JALYZN010000109.1 GCA_030948845.1 Candidatus Dormiibacterota bacterium | reverse complement strand
GCCTGCTGCCGCTGAGCCGCAACCAGCCGACAGGGCACCGAAGGAAACGGCACCCAAGCCACCGCGCCGGCCCGGCGTCAGTGGACGCAGGCGTCGCGGTCCTGGTGGCGGTCCGACCGGCGGCGCTGGCTGACGGAAACCTCGAACCGCCGGCGGTCGCCTCAGACCACGCCCACCCCGTGCAGCACGCTGAGGACGATCACCAGCAGCAGCAGGGCGCCGCTGAGCGCCGCGTAGGGGATCAGCGCGATCGCCACCGCGCTGAGCGCCGGCAGATCGTAGACGGCGCGAACCGCCAGCGCGTTGAGCGCGACGAACCAGCACACTACCGGGAACGCCAGCAGGCCGACACCGACGGAGAGCGCGTCGCCGCCCCAATGGAAACTGGCTGCCTGGACGATGGAGATCGCCGCATACAGCACCAGCACGGGAAAGGTGAGCCCGCTGACCGCGAGCAGCGCCGGCCGTTGCGGCGCGCGGCCCATCAACCGCGCCCCCGCGCTCACCAGGAGTGCGGACGCGAGCCAGAACACCATCAGCATCACCGGGACGGCGATCGACAAGATCACCGCCGCCGAACCACCGTTACCAACGACGGCGGCACTGAGCTCGAGCCCCAGGCTGAGCACCCCGGTGATGACCACGGCGGTGGCGCCTGCGGCCAGGCTGGGTCGCGCAGCCGCAGCATTCAACGCTCGGCGAGGATGGGTGACAGGGAGATCGATCATCGACCCGCACTGTATGCGGAGCCCTGCGGTATACTGACTAAGGTCAATCTGACCTAAACCCTCAGGAGAGAGCCAGGTGCTCGCCGTCCGTCCCACTGAGCAGGTCGCCGCCGACCCTGGCCTCCCGGAGCGGATCGACCGCCTCCGCCGAGATCGGAACGCCGTCATCCTGGCTCACAACTACCAGCTGCCAGAGATCCAGGATGTCGCCGACTTCGTCGGGGACTCGCTCGGTCTCTCCCAGGAGGCGGCGCGGACCGACGCCGACGTTATCGTCTTCTGCGGCGTTCACTTCATGGCCGAGACGGCGGCGATCCTCTCTCCGGACCGGACCGTCCTGCTGCCCGACTTGGCCGCCGGGTGTTCGCTCGCCGACACCATCAACGCCGACCAGTTGCGTGCCTGGAAGGCACAGCACCCCGGAGCGGTGGTGGTGTCGTACGTCAACACCTCCGCCGAGGTGAAGGCGGAGTCGGACTACTGCTGCACGTCCTCCAATGCAGTCGCGGTGGTCAACAGCATCCCCGCCGACCGTGAGATCCTCTTCTGCCCCGATATGTTCCTCGGCGCGCATGTGGAGCGCATGACCGGGCGGCCAATGCACATCTGGATGGGCGAGTGCCACGTGCACGCAGGCATCGACCCTGCCCACCTCGACGCCGCCCGCCGCCGCCATCCGGACGCCGAGCTGCTCATCCACCCGGAGTGCGGCTGCACGACGTCGACGCTGTACCGATCCTCGTCCGGCGACCTCCCAGGCGCCACCACGGTGGTGACGTCCACCGAGGGGATGATTCGGCGGGCCGCTGATTCGCCGGCGTCGACGTTCATCGTCGCCACCGAGGTCGGCATCCTCCATCGCATGGAAAAGCTGGCCCCCACCAAGCGATTTCTGCCGGCCACTCCGGGCGCGATCTGTCCGTTCATGAAGATGATCACGCTCCCCAAGGTCGCGGCCGCGCTCGAGACGCTGTCGCCCCGTGTCACCGTGGCACCGGGCATCGCGGCGCGCGCCCGCCGCGCCATCGATCGGATGCTCGCCGTCCCGGTCTGAGCACGCGGGGAGGTCAGCGACGCGATGAGCGCACCGCGCGTCCTCGCCATCGACCAGGGCACGTCAGGAACGACGTGCCTGGTGGTCGGCGTCGACGGGCAGATCCACGGTCGCGCCCACGTCGACGTCGCGGTGCGCTATCCGCGCGACGGCTGGGTGGAGCAGGACGCGGAGGAGCTGTGGCGTTCGGTCCTTGCCGCGGCCCGCGCGGCGATCGATGATGCCGGAGGTCCCGCCCCGGTGGCCATTGGGATCACCAACCAGCGCGAGACCTTGGTGGTCTTCAAACGCGATGGGCTCCGCCCGGTCGGACCCGCGATCGTCTGGCAGTGCCGTCGCAGCGCGGACCTGTGCGCCGCCCACCTCGAGCGCGGCGAGGAAGCGTCCGTGCGCGAGCGCACCGGCCTGCTACTCGATCCGTACTTCACCGCCACCAAGATGGAGTGGTTGCTCGCCGAACAGCCCGCTCTGCGCGCACCCGCGGAGCGCGGCGAGCTCTGCGCGGGCACCGTCGACACGTGGCTGGTGGCCCGGCTGTCGGGAGGCGCCGCGCTGGTCACCGACGCGAGTAACGCCAGCCGCACGCTTCTCTACGACCTGGCGCGCGGAGACTTCGAGGACGAGCTGTGCGCCACGTTCACCGTCCCCACCGCTTTGCTGGCGGAGGTGCGCGCCAGCGCCGGTAGGGTCGCGGTGACCGATCCGGATGCCTTCCTGGGCATGGGCCTGCCCGTCAGCGGCATCGCCGGCGATCAGCAGGCCGCGCTGTTCGGTCAAGCCTGCCTGCAGACGGGGATGAGCAAGAACACGTACGGCACCGGTTCGTTCGTGCTGGTCAACACCGGAACCACGGTGCCCTCGCCCGTGCAGGGCCTGCTCGGCACGGTGGCGTGGCGGCTCGGCGAGCAGGACACCTTTGCGCTCGAGGGCAGCATCTTCGTCACCGGTGCCGGGCTGAGCTGGCTGCGCGACGGCCTCGGGCTCATCGCGGCCGCCGACGAGGCCGGTCCGCTGTTCGCTTCAGTTCCGGACACGAACGGCTGCATCTTCGTCCCTGCGCTAGCGGGGCTGGGAGCGCCCTACTGGGACCCGGCCGCCCGCGGCGCGCTTCTCGGCCTGTCCGCGGGCGTGACCCGGGCCCACGTGGTCCGCGCCGTCGTCGAGGCGATGGCGTACCGCACCCGCGACGTCATCGAGGCCGTCGAGCGGGGCGCCGGCATCCGGCTCGAGGAGCTCCGCATCGACGGTGGCGCCAGCGTCATGAACGGCCTCTGCCAGTTCCAGGCCGACCTGCTCGGCCTGCCGGTCACGCGCGCGGCCTCAGCGGAGACCACGGCGCTCGGCGCGGCTATGCTGGCAGCGGTGGGGGAGGACCTAATCGAAGCCCCAGCAGGGGTTGAGGCGGCGTATCACCCCGGACGACGCTTCACCCCAGCCCACCCCGGGGAGCGACCCGAGGCGGAGTACCGCGCCTGGCGCGAGGCAGTAGAGCGCGTGAGGTAGAGAAAAGACCGGGGAGCGAACCCCCCGGCCTTTCAGGAAGGGAATGAGTTTCCTGTTTTGGGGGCGACTTTCGTCGCCAGAGACCAATGTAGCGAGCGCCTGGCCGAAAAGCAGTAAACGTTCAGTCAAGGTTTGTAAAAGGATGTAAAGGCACTGGATGGCCGTTCCAGCCGGCGCCGGCCGCCCATTCCGGTGGGCCTTGCGTATGCTCCGAACCCTTGCCGAAGGCCGCACGCCACCCGATCCTCTACGACGTCGAGCGCTGGCGCAAGTACCGCACCTGGCTGCTCTTGCCCGCGACCGTGTTCGCCCTCACGTCGGTCTTCCTGACGGTGCTCAAACCCACCTCGGGGGGCGCCGTGGGCTACGCGGTGGTGGCCGCCAGCCTCGTCGCGGTGGCCACCTCGCTGTGGACACGGCAGCGCTTCACGTACTTGGTTCGCGAGGACGATCGGCTCGTCGTCCGCTCCATGGCGGCGTCGCGGCGCCTCGGCGGCGAGGACATCGACCGGGCGCGGCTGATCCGCCTCAGCGCCGTTTTCAACCGGCCCGAACGCCGCCGCCTGCTGCCGCGTCCCACAGATCGCTGGCTGGCCACTGAGGCGATCTCGCTGCGCCTGCGTGATGGCGTGGATCTCCGCGCCCTGCGCCGCGTGGTAGGCCCGCGCTGCGTGGTCGACGACCTGCTGGTCGTCCCGGTTGCCGACGCCGGCGGCCTGCTCGCCGAAGTCGTCAAGCACGTGAGCCCGCCGCCCCCTGTGGCGCCCAGCGGCGGGCGCCGGCGCAGGGCACGACGGCGGTGACGCGGGCGCGTCTGCGCGGCTGGTGGCGCCCTGCGCCGCGCGCACTGCGACACCAGCGCGATGACGGAGGCGAGCCGCTGGTGCGCACCGGGTTGCGCGGGTTTCTCGCCCTGGAGCGCCGCGACGTGGTCGCGGTGGTCGCGCTGGTGGTCTTCTCACTGTTCCTGCGCTTCGCGAGCCCCATCCTCCCCGACTTCCTGTCGGGAAGCGGTGGGGTGAACATCTCCGGCATCGGCGCGGCCAGCTCGAACAGCAGCCCGCCGCCCGAATGCACCGACGTCGCGGTGGGGCCGCCGGGAAAGGACTCGACGGGCACCGTCGTCAACCACACCGACGTCAAGCGCTGCGGCTTCATCTTCGACGAGATCTACTTCCCAGTCGACGCCGCCCGGGACCTGCGCCAACCTGCGGAGTCCTACTTCGATCCGGAACCTCCGCTCGCCAAGCTGCTGATGGCGCCACCGATCGCGACCATGGGGTTCACCACCTGGTCGTGGCGGGTGAGCACGGCCATCTTCGGTAGCCTGCTCGTCGGCGTCGTCTACCTGCTGGCACTCCGGCTGCGTCGCGACCGTTGGTTTGCCGGCCTCACGGCGCTCTTCGTGTCACTGGACGGTCTTGCGTTTGTCGAGGCGCGTACGGGCGTCATCGACATCATCGCCATCTTCTTCGTGGCACTCTTCTACTACGTCTTTCTGCTCCATTGGCAGGCGCGGACGCGGCGCCAGTGGCGTGCCACGCTGTACCTGATGGGCCTGGTGGCGGGCCTTGCCTTCGCGGCCAAGCTGACCGCGCTGGCGCCACTCGTGGTCGCGGGCGCGCTGATCGCTGCACGCGGAATCTCACCGTGGCTGGCCGGCCTGATCCCGGCGGTGCGGCGCATCGCCGGCCCGCGGCGCCACGAGGTGTCGATGTGGCGGGCAGCCGCCGGGCGATTCGCGCTCGTCCAGTACACGCTCGCCATCCTCATCGGCGGCGCGATCTTCTGCGCGTCGTTCTCACGCTACCTGACCATCCCGCACACCGACGTGTACCGCTTCACCGCGTGTGACCAGGGAACCACGGGTCTGACCGGAACGGCTGACACCATCCGGGTGCCGACCATGAAGATCGGATCCGCCACGCTGCCCAACCCCGTCCAGGCGATCGCGGACATCTCCGACGTCATGGCCGCCGGCCTGCAGTACCACGAGCAGGAGTGCCACAGCCACCCCTACGCATCACGCTGGTACACGTGGCCGATCGTGTACCACCCCGTCCTCTTTTACTACGTGCAGACCAACTCGATCGTCCCCAACAACCCCACCGTCTCGTCGATCACCGACATGGGCAATCCCGCGGTGTGGTGGCTCTCCATCCCCGCTCTGCTCGCGCTGGTCTGGCGCTTGAGCCGAGGCCCGCCGTGGTGGCGTCTGCTCGTCGGGTTGGTCGGGCTGGCCTCGCTGGCCACCATGATCATCACGTTCCACGCGGCGCAGAAGGCCGACACCGTGAGCGTGCGCGTCTCGCCAGGGGCGCTCTTCACCGCCGCCTTCGTCGGCATCATCGTCTTTGCCGCGCTGGTCACCGTCAGCGCAGTGGTGTCGAGACGATTCGTCCCCGCATTCATCGTGCTCGGATACCTCACCTCGTGGATGCTGTGGGTGATCGGCAACGAGCGCCGCGTACTGTTCTTCTACCACGCGCTGGGCATGCTCATCTTTGCAGCGCTGGCGCTCACCTACGTGCTGGCCGGGCTGCGCAACACGGTGGTCAAGGTGCGAGGGCGGCGCGTGTCGCTCACACCGGTGACGTGGGCGGCGACGCTCGCGGTGGTCGCGGGGTTCATCTTCTTCTACCCGGTGTGGACGGCTGTTCCCATGCCTGACACCGACCACCAGACGCGGCTCTGGGTCGACGCCTGGTGACCTTCGTCTTGCTGACGGCGGCAGCTCTGCTGCTCATCGCCGGCACCCTGGCGGCCGGATCGCTGCCGCGGGTTGACCTGCGCGTCGAGGAGCGCGTCCTCATCGGGATCGTTGCCACCATCTTGGTAGGGAGTGCGCTGACCTACCTGCTCGCGCTGGTGGCCGGGCTCGGTGTCTCCAGCGTTCTCGGCGGCGGCGCGCTCACCGTGCTGGCGTTCGCCGCTCCCTCGTGGCGAACGCCAGCATCCGCGATCGCCGTGTGGACAGGAGGCTGGCGTCAGCTGCTGGCGCCCGAGCAGCGGCGGCATCGCGTCGGGCTTGGCGTCACCGCGCTGGCGTCGACCGCCGTGTTCATCGTGCTGTTCGCGCACACCCTGGGAACCGACGCCGCTGGCAACCTCAACGCGGGCTTTCAGACGGTCTGGGCGGACTGGTCGCAGCATCTCACCACTGCGAGCGGCTTCTCGGTGGCGCACAACCTTCCGCCGCAGAACCCGCTCTTCAGCGGCCAGGACCTTCGCTACCCGTTCCTCCCTGACTTCCAGTCGGCCACGCTGATGGCCCTCGGCGCCTCGCCGGCGCTGGCGCTGGCGCTACCAGGGGCGCTGCTCGCCGTGTGCATCGTCCTGCTCATCACAGTGCTGGCGGTGCGGTTGGGGGCGGGCCTTGCGGTGGGTGCTCTCGCCGCGGCGATCTGCCTGGCGGGTGGGGGGCTCGGCTTCACCGGCATCCTCGCGGACGCATGCCTGCACCACGGCTTCAGCGCTGCCCAGTGCAGCTGGTCGGGGCTGGCGGCGCATCCCGCCGACCTCCCCTCGATCGTCGCCGGCACCATCCATGACCTACCCGGCCTGGTGGCGGCCCAGCCGCGCGCCTACGACGGCCTGCTCACCCCCGCCTCCATCCAGCCGCTGCCCAACCAGCAGTGGTACACGCCGCTCTTCGCCTGGTGGTTGCCCCAGCGCAGCATCCTCTACGGCTTCTCGGGCGCGCTCGCGGCGCTCGTCCTCGTCCTCGCCGCAGTGCGCTCTCCGCGCCGGGGCTACGAGAGTTTCGCCCTTGCCGGACTGATCGTCGGACTGATGCCGCTCATCCACATCCACACGCTGATCGCCATGGCGATCGTCGGAATCGTCCTCGCTGCACGGTGGCGACATCGGGGCTGGCTGGTGGCCGCGGCGGTCACGGTCGTCGTGGCCACCCCACGACTGGTGTCGCTGGTCGGCGGCCCGCACGGATCCGCCGCCGACGGCAACGTCTTTCCGACCGTCGAACCCGGGTGGATGTACCTTGCCGGCGCCGCTCGGCCGGTGCTGTCGGTCGGCTCGCTGGTGGGCGCCGTCGGCGGCCTGGTACGGGCCGTGCTCACGCCGCAGTACTGGGGTTTTTGGATCGCCAACACCGGCGTGGCCTTGCCGCTCTGTGCCGTGGTGGCGCTGGCGGTCGCAGTGCGGCGCGTGCCGGGAGCCATCGGCACCGGGGCGCTGCGAGTTCGCTCGCTGTTCGCCGACGACCTGGTCTCGATCGCGCTGGCGTTCATGGCCGTGTTCGTGGTTGCCAACCTGGTCGTGTTCCAGTCCTGGGAGTGGGACAACACCAAGCTGTTCGCCTACTGGTACCTCGGCGCGGCGCTGCTCGTCGCCACCCTGGTGGTGCGCTGGTGGCGGCGCTGGTGGCGCGGGGCTGTTGCCGCGGTGACAGTCTCGACCGTGCTGCTCACCGGAGGGCTCGTCCTGGTGAGGCTGTTGCCCTGGACCCCGCCGGAGGACTCCGTCGGCGGACCCTACTCGACCGCCACGGCCGCGGATGCGCAGCTCGCCGCCCACGTGGCGGCGGCGACGCCGTCGAACGCGGTGTTCCTCACCGAGGGCAAGCCGAACGATCCGGTTCTGACGCTCGGGGGCCGGACTGCGGTGATGGGCTACTACGGCTGGCTCTGGAGCTACGGAACGGACTTTGGCAGCCGCCCGCAGGATGTTCGCACGATGCTCGAGGGTTGTTCGACGAAAACGCGGCCGGACTGCGCGGTGTTCGGCCTGCTTCACGCCTACCGGGTGGACTTCGCGGAGATCGACGACCGCACCGGCGACGCCGGCGTCTTCGACAGGCAGGTCAACCTCAACTGGTGGGCGTCGCAGGGATTCCCGGTGGTGGCACGGAGCGACCACGTCACGGTGTACGACGTGCGCGGCGCGTGAGCGCAATGACTCGGCAAGCTGCCGACTGGCGGGTAGCCCCACGCGGTGCTCCCCGGCAACGCGACCGCCCGCAGGCGGCGCCGACCCACCAACCGGGCGATCTTCGTACGCGAGATCATCGCGGGCGTGCTTGGATTTGTGGCGGTTCTGTTCTGGCGCTCGGTCCCGATCTATGACCTCGCGCTATTTCCCGCGGTCTTCGTGGTTGCCGATCTCACCTCCCGGATCCGAGCGGTGCGTACGGCTCTGATCGCGGCGAGAGCCGCCGTGCTCGCCTGGGGCGCCTACGTGTCCCCCGAGGGAGCCCGGGTCGGTTGATCGTCGACGCGCACGTCCACATCCTTCCCGACCGGGTGCGCGAGAACCTCGACCTCGTCTTCGCGCGCGAACCGTGGTTCGCCGCCTGCCACGCGCGCGGTGAGCGGGTCGCTTCGGCCGAATCCCTAGTGGGGGCGATGGACGCGCAGGGGGTCGACCGCGCCATCTGTTTCAGCTGGCCGTTCGCCGATGCCTCGATGTGCGCCGAGGCCAACGACTACGTGGCCGCTGCGGTGCGGCGGTACCCAGGCCGGCTCACCGGCTTCGGCGTCGTCCAGCCGCTGGATGCAGGCGCCGCCGCCGAGGTGGCCCGCTGCGCGCGGATGGGCCTCTCCGGAATCGGCGAGATGAACGCGGACGCGCAGGGGTGGGGCCTGCTCGACGACGCCGTGGAGCCCGCACTGCAAGCCTCCGTGGACGCCGGGCTGCCGTGGACGCTGCACTGCAGCGAGCCGGTGGGCCGGCAGTACCCCGGCAAGGGCACGGCGACCCCAGACCGGCTGCTCCGCTTCGCGCAGCGCCACCCCGAACTGACGCTGATCTGCGCGCACCTGGGTGGAGGGCTTCCGCTCCTCGCGCACATCCCCGAGGTGCGCGCCGCGTGCGCCGGCCTGTTCTTCGACACAGCGGCACAGCCCTTCGTGTACGAGGCCTCGGTGTACCGCGCCCTTGTCGATGGGGTCGGCGCCGACCGCATCCTCCTGGGCAGCGATCACCCACTTCTCGACGTGCCCCGCTACCTGGCGGCTCTGGACGCGGCGGGCGTCGAGGCCTCCGCTCGCGATCTGATCACCGGTGCCAACGCCGCCCGGCTGCTGCGCCTCTAGGGCGTGGCGATCGTCGTCACCATCCCGTCGCCGATTGATAGTTCGCTTCGTCGCCACGGCCGCCCCAGAGTCTGCGGCGGCGGAGTGTCCGGCGCCCGCCAGCCGGGCGCTCTGCCCCTCGCGGCTTTGCGGGCCATTGCGGCTTCGCCTGGTTGGTGGTGGACCGGTGTTGCTGGTGCGCGTGTGGTCTTCGCGCATCCTTTGGTTCAGCAGGCACACTTCGGGGTCATGTTCACTCCCGAGACGCTTGAGATTGCCATGGTCTCGTTCGAGGGGCCTGACCAGTACAGCCAGGCCGGCGGGCTTGGGGTGCGCGCCAAAGAGATCTGTCGTGCCTTCGCGGCCGTGGGCTTCCGGACCACGCTGTACTTCGTCGGCGATCCCGGCAAGCCACACGAGGAGGAGGTCGACGGCCTGCGTCTGGTGCGGATCTGCCAGTCGGCGAGCCGTCAGCACCCGGCTGGTGTGTACGACGGCGAGCACGACAAGATCGAGGCGATGTGGTCGGAGCTGCCGCCCTTGCTGGTGCAGATGTCGGTGCAGCCTTCGGTGGCGGCGGGACGGGTGCTGGCCATCATGTGCGAGGAGTGGCAGACAGCCGACTTCGTCGACGACCTTGACCGCACGCTGCGCCAGCTGGGCCTCCGTGACCGCTGCGTGATCCTCTGGAACGCCAACAACCACTTCGGGTTCGACAACATGGATTGGCGGGCGCTGGAACGGGCGGCGACGGTCACCACCGTGAGCCGCTACATGAAGCACCTGATGTGGCCGCATGGGGTCAACCCGATGGTCATCCCCAACGGGATACCGGTGGAGTCGCTGCGACCGGTCGACGCCGCCGCGGTCAAGGTCATCGCGGAGGCAAGCCACACGCCGTGCCTGACGTTCAAGATCGGCCGCTTCAGCCCCGACAAGCGCTGGCACCAGAGCCTCGACGCCATCGCCGAGCTGCGCGCGCGCGGGCTGGCCGCGAGGCTGCTGATGCGCGGTGGCATCGAGCACTTCGGCCACGGCGTCCTCGGCCACGCTCGGCAGCTCGGGCTGGACATCGCCGAGTGGAACGAGCCCATTGATGGGCCGGCCGACATCGCTCGATCGCTCGAGCAGACCGGCACATCGGCCGTGGTGAACCTCCGTCGCTTCCTACCCGAATCAGTCCTGCCGGCAATCTCTGCGGCGGCGTGCGCGGTGCTCGCCAACTCCGGCCACGAGCCGTTTGGCCTGGTCGGGCTCGAGGCGATGGCCGCCGGCGGCGTGGCCGTGGTGGGGTCGACGGGAGAGGAGTACGCGCGGCCTTACGGCAACGCCATCGTGATCGAGACCGCCGAAGGCACCGAGCTGGCCAGCGCGCTCGCCGGACTGGTGGAGCGCCCCGAGCTGTCACGACGGCTGCGCGAGGCAGCTCGGCGCGATGCCGCCGACTTTGCGTGGCCGGAGATCATCGACGGCTTCATCGAGAGGATGCGGTACGTGGCGGCGCGGCAGCATGTCGCAGCTTGACTCGGAGGCCCTGCGTGGCGGCCCTGGCGACATCGCGGTGCGTGACGTCGAGCTGTCCGCCATCAAGGAGCTGCGAACCCGTGTCCTGCGCAACCACCTCCCCGGCTCGCCGGCACATGCCCCCAGCGACGACCTCGCCGACACCTGGCACCTCGGCGCCTTCCGGGGCGACCGCCTGGTGGGGGTGGTGACGGTGTTCCCACAGGACGCCCCGGGGCATCCGGGCGTGGCCGCACAGCGGTTCCGATTCATGGCCGTCGAGCCCTCTGACCAGGGGACCGGTGCGGGCTCCGCGCTGATGAAGTCGGTGATCGGGCGCGCTCGCGCTCGCGGCGACCGCCTGCTCTGGGCCAACGGGCGCGACACCGCGCTCGACTTCTATGTGAGGCTGGGGTTCGAGGTGGTCGGGGAGGGGTTCACCGAGTCCAACCTGCCGCACCACGTCGTCGTGCTGCGGATAAGCTGAGGCCGTGGATGAGCGCCGACTGACCTCAATCGCGGGCGAGCTCGGCCTCAGCGCCGACGAGCTGCGCGAGCTGCAACCGCAACTGACGCCGGGTGTCGACGAGGCGGTGGTGGGCGGCCTGATCCGCTTCGAGGACGCGCTCTTTGAGCTCTCCCAGTGAGCGCTCCTCTGCTGCAGGCGGCCGACCTTCGCTTCATCAACACCGTGGCCGCAAAGCGTTTCGGAGGCGGTGAGCCCGGTGCGATCGACGACGCGGCGGTCGACGCGGCGCTCGCCGCTGCCGGCGACGGCACCGCATTCGCGCGGGCGGCGACTCTCGCCGCCGGACTGCTGCAACGCCATGCTTTCGGCAGCACCCCCCGGCAGACCGCCCTGCTCGTCCTGCACTGCGCGCTGAGCCTCGAGGGCTTCAGCCTGATCGCGCCACAAGGTGTCATGGCGGGCATGATCCGCGGGCTGGACGAGGACGGAGATGCGACCGTGGTGGCCCGCTGGCTGGAGGATCGCGCCGTCCCGTCGGCGTCCGGCTGATGCCCCGACCTCCGCTGGCCGTGGCCGTGGTCTGGCACATGCACCAGCCCTGGTACCGCGACGATGCCGCCGGCGAGTTCGTACTTCCCTGGGTGCGCCGTCGCGCCACCAAGGATTACCTGCACATGTTGCGCATCCTCGAACGTCACCCGGACGTGCGCGTGACCATGAACATGGTGCCCAGCCTGCTCGCCCAGCTGGAGATCTACGCCGCCGGTGGCGCAGCGGACGCGGAGCGCGAGCTCTGCCTGCGCAGCGCCACTGAGCTCACCCCGGCCGACCGCGCCTTCCTCGTGGCCAGCGCGCAGCGTGAGGACTACGGGCGCAGGGTCGCGCTGTTCGTGCCGTACATGGAGCTGCTCAGCCGCCTCGCGGACGCGGAGGATTCGTCCGCTGCGAGCGTGGAGGACATCCGCGACTTGCAACTCTGGACGCTGCTGCTGGCGATCGAGCCCGGGTGGATCCGTGACGACGCCGACCTCCTCGCCCTGGCGCGCCGCGGTCGCGGTTTCCGCGAGCTCGACAAGGTCCTCGTCGATGCCCACCAGCTGAGCCTCATGCAGTCGGTGATCCCGGCCTACTGCGACTCGCTCACCGCCGGCCGTGTCGAGGCGATGACCAGCCCGTACCACCACCCCATCCTGCCGCTGCTCATCGACGCCGCCAGCGCGCGCGTCGCCACGCCGGATCTCGAGCTCGCCTCGCCGCCGCTTCACGCCGAGGCCGACGCGGCCGAGCACGTGCGCAGTGGGCGTGAGCACTTCGTGCGGATCACCGCCCACGAGGCCGCCGGGATGTGGCCACCAGAGTGCGCGGTGTCGCCGGCGGCGGCGGCGCTGATGCAGGCGTGCGGGGTGCGCTTCGCGGTCAGCGATGAGGGCGTGCTGGCGCGCACGCTGCAGTGCGACGACGTGCGCGACGACGCCCAGCTGTACCACCCGCACGCCGACGCCAGCGGTCTCACCCTGGTCTTCCGGGACGCTCAGCTGAGCAACCTGATCGGCTTCAGCTACCAGTCGATGCCAGCGGATGACGCCGCCGCCGACCTGGTGGCCCGGCTCGAGCAGATTGCCGCCGACGACCGCGGTGACGACTCCGCCCGCCTGGTGACCATCGCTTTGGACGGTGAGAACTTCAAAGACTTCTACGAGGAGAACGCCACCCCGTTCCTCGACGCCTTCTACGCAGGGCTGGTGTCGAGCCCGGTGCTGCAAAGCACGCACATCGGCGCCTTCCTCGACGCCCACCCGCAGAGTGTGCGGCCGCTGCCGGAGCTGTGGTCGGGCTCATGGATCGATGCCGACCTGCGCACCTGGATCGGCGAGCCCGCACACACTCGTGCGTGGACGTTGGTGGCGTCGACGCGCGTAGCGCTCGGCCGTGCCGGCGGCGCCGCCGCCCATCCGCGCGCCCACGAGGAGCTGCTCATCGCCGAGGGATCCGATTGGTACTGGTGGTTCGGCAGGCGCCATGACTCCGGGAGCGACGCCGCCTGGGACGCGCTCTTCAGGACCCACCTGCGCAATGCGCACGTGTTCGCCGGCCTCGACGTGCCTACTGAGCTGGAGCGCCCGGTGCTGGGCTGCGTGACGGTCGGCAACGACTGCCGGCCGCTGCGCGCCATCGACCCGCCGGCCAACGGGCCTGCGGAGTGGCGCAGCGCAGGGACCGCGGAGGTCGGCGCCGCGCTGGGGTCGATGCGGCCCCCAGCGAGCAGCGTCTCGCGCATCCTCTACGGCGCCGGCGGCGGCCGCCTCCACCTCCGCTTCGGCGACAGCCAGCCGCGCTTCGATCGCCTCGCGGTCGACGCCGGGCCGGCGGGGCGGTTGGTCGTTGAGCGTCCGGTCAGGAACCTCGCGATCGCCCTGCGCGACAAAGGCGCCGACTTCTCGGTCCTGCTCGAGGAGTCCGGGCGCGGAATCGAGCGCGTGCCCGCCAGCGGCGAGCTGCACGTCCGGGCGCCGAATGCCGGTGCCGCCCGGCCGCTGCGCGTGCTCGTGGCCGCGGCCGAGTGCGCCCCGCTGGCCGTGGCCGGGTCGCTGGCGGGCGTTGTGGCGGACACCGCGGCGGCCGCCGCCGCCCTTGGCCATGACGTGGTCGTCGTCCTCCCCAAGCATCGCAGCGCCAGCTTGGGCGAGGACCCGGGAGTGCGCCTGCCGGAATTGCGCGCCGCCTCCGGTGGACGCCCGGTGACGGCGCGAGTGGTCCAGGGTGTCCTGCCCGGACCGGGCGTCCCCGTCCTCAGCGTCGACGCGCCCTCCCACTTCGACCGCGCGGCGCCGTATGGCGACTGCGACGACGGGGAGCGGTACCTGGCGTTCTGCGCCCTGGTCGAGGCCCTGCTGGACGCGACCGCTTTCGTCCCGGATGTCGTGCACGGGTTCGAGTGGCAGATGGCCGCGCTGATCGCCGCTCTCGCCCACGGCGACAAGCCGCCGGCCACGATCTTCAGTGTCGACGACGGCTCCCCCGGCTACCGGGTGGGTGCCGCCGCGCTGGGCAGGGTGCCGGGAGAGCGCGGAGAGGCCCACGTCGACCTTCTCGATCTCGGTCGCGAGGCAGCGACGGTGGTGGCGGCCTCACCGCCGTCCGGCGGCCTCGCGGACCTCTACAGGACCGCGCTCGAGCTGGCCGCCTCCTCACCCTGACGCGCGTCGAGCCCGCCGGAGCTCGAACTTCGCCCCTCGACGCGCCGCCTATGATGGAAGCGGTTATGAATTCGTCGCTCGGCGGCTCGGGCGTCAAGGCTGTGGTGATGGCCGGCGGAGAGGGCTCGCGCCTGCGTCCGCTCACCAGCCAGTACCCCAAACCGCTGGTCCCCGTCGCCGGCACGCCGGTCATCGAGCACATCCTGCGCCTGCTCCGCGACCACGGCATCACTCAGGTGATCCTCACCCTCCAGTACCTGGGGGCGGAGATCCGCAACCGCCTGGGTGACGGCTCCGACCTCGACATGGAGATCGAGTACGTCGTCGAGGACCGTCCTCTCGGCACCGCGGGCAGCGTTCGCAACGCGGCCCACCTCCTCGACGACACCTTTCTGGTGATCAGCGGGGACGCGCTCACCGACATCGACCTCACCTGGGCGTTGGCTGAGCACCGGCAACGCAAGAGCCATGCCAGCATCGTCCTGAAGAGTGTCCCCAACCCGCTCGAGTACGGCGTGGTGGTGACCGAGGCGGATGGGAAGGTGCGCCGGTTCCTGGAGAAGCCCTCGTGGGGCGAGGTGTTCAGCGACCACGCCAACACCGGCATCTACGTCATCGAACCCGGCGTCCTCGATCACATCAA
>JALYZN010000081.1 GCA_030948845.1 Candidatus Dormiibacterota bacterium | reverse complement strand
GCACAGTGCCGACGCCTTCGACACCCGCCTGATCGCGAGCACCATGGAGACGGCGCTCGATGCCGACAACCTCGACACCAGCCGCATGGCCGGGGCCATCTGGGACCTCCGCGACACCATCGGGCTGGAGCGGATGTGCGGTGAGCTCGGTGTCCACCACCGCCGCCCTCACCACGCACTGGCCGATGCCGAGGCGACGGCGGCCTGCTTCATCGAGCTCATCAGGCTGGGCCGCGAGCGCTTCGGCTGGACCACCCTGGGCGACCTCCTGGCCGTGGCTCAACCGCCGCCTCCGCGGGTCATCGATGACGCCAGGAGCAAAGCGAGCCGGGGCGAAGGCGATGAGCGCCATACCCCGACCAGGCGGAGGCACAGAGGTGGGCGGCGGCATCGCCGGGCCGGCGCGCCAGGGACCCCGGCGGACGGCAAGACGCCGGCAGCGGCCGACGGCGAGGCCTCCGCCTCCGACTGACTCACACGGCGAACTCGGCCACCAGCGGATGGTGGTCGGAGGCGACCGTCGCCTCCCGGTCGGGCCAGTTGCGCCCACCGACCACCTCACACCGTCGCAGCCGGCCGGCCATCAATGAATCCGCAAAGACGTAGTCGATGCGCGCGGCGGGCATCCACGTTGCGCACGTGTAGCCGTGGGCGCGCGGGTGCACATGGCGGAAGCAGTCGACGTAGCCGGCGTCGAGCATGCGCGACACGGTCCAGCGCTCGATGGTCCCCCCGAGCACCCGGTCGACAGTGCGGCTGCGCGGCACCAGTGCCGTCAATGGGTACACGACAAAGGGCAGCACGGGGATGCCGACGTCGAGGCGGGGGTCCACGCCGGCGCGGAGCCACGCCTCGTCGACCGCGGGGTCCTCCCCCACCCGCTTGGGCACGACCATCCCGTTCGCCTGCCGAACCATCACCTGGGCTCTGCGCAGCTCAGCCATGCGCGCGAAGAATGCGGTGGCTTCGACGTGGTCGCCGGGAGCCAGCGCGTTGAAGTCACCAGCGAGGATGTGCGGGCTGGCAGGCGCATCGCCGAGGTCGCCCAGCAAGGCGTCGAGCTCACGTCCGCGGCGCTCCTCCCCCTTCTTGCGCTCGCCAAAGCGCGCGGCCAGGTGGACGGAGTGCAGGTGCAGCTCGGGGATGTGCGCACCGCCCACGCTGAGCACTGTCTCGAGGTGGCTGCGCAGCATGCGCCCGCGATGCTTGTGGTTGCGCCAGCGACGGATCGGAATCCGGGACAGCACCGCCAGGTTGACGCCGCTGCCATCGCTGGCCGCACCGATCACCAGCTCCATGCCAAGCCGGCGTGCGAGCTGGACGGCGAACTCCGGGTTGCTCACCTCCTGCAACGTGATCACGTCCGCGGCCAGGCGCCGCAACACGGCGGTGATGTGATCCTCGCGGCGCGCACCGCCGAGCAGGATGTTGTAGGTGACCACGCGCAGGATGCGGCGACTCACACGTGCTCTACTCATCTCCGATCGCACCTACAATGCCAAAACGATGGCGGACGCCGGCACTGTTGGACGTCTTCGACTGGCCGCCGAGCTGCTGTTCCTGCGTCGCCTGCCGCCACTCCTTCGAATCGCCGTGCCGGTGGTCGTCGGCGCCGCGTGCGCCGTGCTCGGCGCGTGGTCGCTCACCGTCCAGCACCACTACGCCTCGCAAGTCGGGGGCGGCCGCCTGGCCGCGCTCCTCGCCCATGGATCGTCAGCGGCCACGGCCTGGGAGGGATGGGCAGCGGCGCTGTTCTTCCTGGTGGCCCTGCTGCGGCTGCGTCACGGGGCGCCGGAGCCGCCCGCCGGCCGGACACCCGTGGAGGAGCAGACCCCCGGCCAGCTGCGCGCCGGACTCGTACGCGAGTACACGATCGTGCGCGCCGGCCTGTTGATCATCAGCATCGTGTCGCTGGTGGAAGCCGCCCGCGCCGCTCGGTACGTCGTAGCCGCTCTGTCCGGTGACCGCCTGGCGCGCTCCTCGCTGGCGGCGACCCTCATCGAGGCGGCGGGCCTGCTGCTGGCGACCGCTGTGCTGGCGCTGTGGGCGGCAACCTTCCGTCAGCAGCTTCGCCGGATCGGCGCCCTGCCCTGACGGGAACGGAGTTGGCCGCGCGCTAGGTACGCCTGTCGACCACGTAGTCGCACACCTGCTCGAGAGTGGTGCGCGCCGGTGACGGATCGAACGCGGCGAGCTGCGCACGGGCTCGCTGCGCGAAGTCATGCGCCTGGGCCTCGGTCCGCTCGATCGCACCGGACTGCCGCACCAGACGCACCACCGCCTCGCAATCCTCGTCGGTGAGAACGTCATGGTCCAGGACCTCCCGAAGCGCCCCTGCGCTCGGCGACGCGTCGAGCGCGAGCATCAGGGGAAGCGTCACGGTGCCCTGGCGGAGGTCGGCGCCGACCGGTTTGCCGAGCTCCGCCGCGGTCGCTGTGTAGTCAAGGACGTCGTCGGCCATCTGGAAGGCCATACCGATGAGGTAGCCGTATTGACGGAGCGCCTCGGTGCGCACCTCGTCAAGCTGGGCGACGATGGCGCCGCAGTAGCAGCACGTCTCTACCAGCGCGGCCGTCTTGCGAGCGATCTTGCGGTGGTACTCCTCCAGCGTCTGGCCGTAGTCGCGACGGCTCGTGAGCTGGAGCAGCTCACCCATGCAGATGGTCATGACGGTGTTGCTGATCGCCAGGTCGATGCTCGGCTCCCCGATCGACGCGAGCAGGTTGGCACCCTTGGCGAAGTAGTAGTCGCCGATGATGATCGCCGGGTTGACCCCGACCGTCTCGTGGATGGTGGTGATCCCGCGACGGGTGCGCGCATCGTCGATGAGGTCGTCGTGAACCAACGTGGCTGTGTGGATGAACTCGATGCCCATGGCCAGGTTGAAGGCGTGGTCGCGGTCGGGTGTGCCCAGGGCTGCGCTGAGGAGGACTAGCGCTGGTCGGAGCCGCTTGCCACCGGCGCGGACGATGTGCTCCATGGCGTCCGCCATCGGGCCGAAGTCGGACTTGACCGACTCCTCCAGGCGGCGCTCGAACTCGACAAGCTCGGGCGCGATGGGGGTGAGAAGCTCGTCGACAATGACGCTCATCGAGCCGCCCTCGAGAGGTCAGCACTCGCCCAGAGCCCGACCACTGTCGGTTGCGGCAGGGGGTCGCCAAAGAGCAGCTCGGCGGTGTCGCTGAAGCGTTGCGCCTCCGCGGTGACCAGAAGCTGCGGGGCCGGCGCGACTCCCCCGCTGGCGGCGAGGCGGTTGGCCACGAGGATCCGCTCCACCCGGCCGGCGGTGGTCTCGGCGCTGTCGACCACGGTCATCGGGCGGCCGCCGAGGACGCGCTCGATGGCGGGGCGGAGCAGTGGGTAGTGGGTGCAGCCGAGCACCAGGGTGTCGGCGCCCCAGCCGGTGACCTCGTCGAGCACCCCAGCGAGGATGGCCGCAGCCCGCGGACCGCCGGCCTCCCCGGCCTCGATGATGTCCACGAGCTCCGGCACGGCGACGCCGAGCACGCCGACGCCCGGGTTGGCCTCCTTGATGGCGTGCACGTACTCCTGGCTGGCGCGGGTGCCCTCGGTGCTGATTACCGCTACGCGTCCGTTGTGCGTGGTCTCAACGGCCGCCTGTGCCCCGGGCGCGATGACCCCCACAACAGGGACGTCGAAACGCTCGCGGGCGACGTTCAGCGCGGCAGCCGTCGCCGTGTTGCAGGCGATGACCACGAGCTTGGTGTCGAGCCCGACGAGGTGATCGATGATCGTGAGCGCGAAATCCCGCACCTCGTGCTGGTAGCGCGGCCCGTACGGGAAGTGAGCGAGGTCGGCGAGGTAGGTCAGCCGCTCCGCGGGCAGGCGAGTATGCAGTTGGTGCAGCACGGTGAGACCGCCGACGCCGGAGTCGAAGACCCCGATCGGCCGGGTGTCGCTCATCGAGGCGAGGATAGAGCCACGGAACGAACGGGCGTCCAGGACTGAGGTGTCAGACCGCCGCGGCTGCCAGAGGTGAATGACCGGCACCGATGCGACGCGGGTCGAGGAGACGATCACGAATCCGCGCGCCGACGCCGGGGGCGTTCATCACGGTGATGTGTCCGTAGGGGTAGTCCCACAGTTCCGCGCCCCAGGCCGCGGCGAGGTCGGCGATCGGCTGCGGCCCGACGATGATGTCGAGCTCGGGCCGGACCAGGGTGATGTTCTCGGGGGCCGTCCGTGGAGAGAAGTTGCGCGGCACCAGTGGAGCCAGCGCGGCGTCGAGCATCGCGCGCGCCTCGTGGCGGTTGTCGCCCCAGGCGCCCCCGCTGGTCGAGTTGAGCCCCAGCTGGCGCGCCAGCCGTGGTGGCATGTGCTCGAGGAAGGTCAGCGGTGGGTCGCAGAGTGGCGCCACGGCCATCACCGACTCCAGCGGGACCTGGGCGGCCAGCAGCGAGGTCACCAGCCCGCCGAGGCTGACGCCCATGACGGCGACGGTCGGGGTGACGTTGGCACGCGCCCAGGCGACCAGCGCGGCGGCGTCCTCAACCGCCTGCCGGACGGTGGCGCGGATGCGCGCCGGGTCGGTCCCGAAGAAGCCGTCACCGCTACTGTGCCCGGGCATCCGGCGACGCAGGTGGAAGGGCAGGTCGATGCGCATCGTGTGGGTACCCTGGGCGCGAAGCTTCCGAGCCACGAGCGCGTCGAGCGCCGGCACCGGCACCGCGTACCCGTGGACGAGCAGGATCATCGGCGCGCCGGCACCGAGGCCGTGGGTGATGTGCGCGGTGGCGATGAGCTTGGAGGCGCCGGGGTGGCCGCCCGGCCCATCACTCTGCCCCTCGAGGCGCAGTTCGGTGGCATGGCGGTGCTCCCATTGCGCGGTGGCGCGCACCGCCGCCGGGTGGGCGACGCGGCTCTCGTCCCAGAACGCCTGGGGATGCACGCCATCGCGCGCCTGCGTCCCCTGCGTCTCGTAGCGCAGGGCGCCGAGCCGCCACAGCACCGCCGAGTCGACGCCCCGGTGGGCACGATCACGACGCAAGGGCCGCCGGGCGATGATCTGCTCCATCGCCCGCCAGCGTACCGCTGCGCCGCTGCGGCGCAGCCGCAGCGCTTGCCACAATCTCGAACGAACGCCAAGACCGGGCACGAGCAACCTTACAGAGGAGCACGGGATGCGAGGATTCAAGGACTTCATCCTGCGCGGCAATGTGGCGGCCCTGGCCGTGGCGTTCGTCATCGGCGGCGCCTTCGGCGTTCTCGTGCAGGGCTTCGTCAAGGACTTCGTAACCCCGCTCCTCGCCATCCCGGGGAGCGGGGCGGACTTCTCCGCGTACACCTTCACCGTCGGCCACGGCACCTTCCATTACGGTGACTTCATCGACCTGATGATCGCCTTCCTGGTGATCGCCATCGTCATCTACTTTGTGCTCGTGCTCCCCATGCAGCGGCTGGAGGCGCGGCGGACCACCCCGGCCACGCAGGTGACCACGCGTGAGTGCCCGGAGTGCGTCAGCAACATCCCGCTGCGAGCCCGGCGCTGCGCCTTCTGCACCGCGCAAGTGCCCCCGGTCGGAGTCGAACCGACACCGTAGCCGGTTTTAAGCCGGCCGCCTCTGCCAATTGGGCCACGGGGGCGCAGAGAGAGTACCCCGGGGGACGGCCCCGGCCGGCGGCGATGACCCGGCGCGCCTGTAGAGTCGTCGAGCAGATGTTCGGTCGTCGCGCTCCTCCCGACTCCACGTACGAGCGCAGCCAGAGTCACGCCGGCCTGCCGGTCTCGCCCGACGTCGTAGCCCGCGGCCTGGTCATGAGCGTGCTCGGGGGAGGCGACGACGCCATCCAGCGCCGCCGCCTCGGCCAGCTCCTCGTCGACACCCTCGACGACCTCGCGGGCCTGCCCATGTGCGGGCTGGTCGTCGCCGACCGCGCCCAGGTGCACGAGCACGACGGGCGCCGGCTGCAGAGCAAGACGTACGGCTACTACCGCTGCCGTTTCGTCGACGGTGTGGTGAGCGAGGCGCGCATCCGCATCTATCACCGCACCGCGGTGCGCCAGCAGGTGATCTCGCCGAAGGTGTTCCTCAACACGCTCCTCCACGAGTGGGTGCACCACTACGATTTCGCCGGCCTCCGGCTGGCACGCTCACCGCACACCGCCGGCTTTTACGCGCGCCTGCGCGCGCTCGCCGAGGCGCTCGAGGTCGGCTACGTGCTGCCACCCGAGCCTGACGACCCCCGTCGCGTTGCCGGCGCCACCGCAGGCGGGTCGGCGCCGGACGTCGAAGTGCGCTGACCGGGCGAGGCGACGGTGGGAATCGAACCCACGATGGAGGTTTTGCAGACCTCTGCCTTACCACTTGGCTACGTCGCCTTGGAACTCAGATTCGGTACTTGGAGCCGATTACTGGAGCTCCTGACACCTTGCCTGACACCTTCGTCGCTGCTACCCTGCGTGGATAGAAAGCCCCCGCGCTGAGGTCACAGCCGAGGGCGCGATCAGCACAGCTGGAGTGCCGACATGGCAGAGGGTACTACGCGCGCCGCGCCACGAAGGAAGCCACGTCCAGGCCGTCGCGACGCGGGCGACGGTGCCGTGTTCCAACGGGGCGACGGTCGCTGGGTGGCCCGGCTGAAGCTCCCGGAGGGCGGGGGCTGGCGGTACTTCTACGGCAAGGACCGGGCGGCGGCCAAGGCTCGGCTCACAGCCGCGCTGCGAGCCGATGAGGACGGTCGGCCGCTCCCCGACCAGCGCCAGACGTTCGGCGCCCACCTCGAGCAGTGGGTGAACTCTCTGCCAGCCGCGAGCATCAAGCCGTCGACCTGCCGCTACTACACGCGCTACGTCCGCTACCACCTGCTGACCAGTGACCTGGCCAGGAAGCCTCTGGCTCGCTTGGAGCCCGCTGATCTGCGGCGGCTGTACGCCGACAAGCTGGCGAGCGGCCTCAGCTCGACGTCCGTCCACCACCTGCACGCGACCATCCACGTCGCGCTCAACCAGGCGCTCGATGACGGCAAGGTTGTCCGGAACGTGGCGGCGCTCGTCGGGCGCAGCAATAGGCCGAGGGTGCGCAGCCGCGAGATGACCACCATCGCTGGCGGGGATCAACCGGCACGGTTCCTCGAGGCGGCGCGGGGCGAGCGGCTCGAGGCGCTCATGGTCCTGGCCATTACAAGTGGAATGCGGCAGGGCGAACTCCGCGCCCTTCGTTGGAAGGACGTCGACCTCAACAGAGGTGTCCTCGCCGTCACCGGATCAGTGACCGGCACTACGAGAGCCGCCATGACGATCGGCACGCCGAAGAGCGGCAAGACTCGGTCGGTTGCCCTCGGCGCGGTCACAGTGGCCGCGCTCCGCGAGCACAGACGGCGGCAAATCGAGGAGCAACTGCTCATCGGATCCGAGCGGAAGGATCGCGGATTGGTGTTCTGCGCCGAGTTGGGTGAGTTCCTCCCGACCAATACGATGGTGCTCCTCCTCCACCGCGTCTTGGCGCGGGCGGGGCTGCCTCGCATCCGCTTCCACGATCTCCGACACACGGCTGCCACGCTCATGCTGGCCAACGGCGTCCACCCGAAGATCGTGTCCGAGATGCTCGGTCACTCGACGACGGCGATCACCCTCGACCTGTACAGCCACGTGACCCCGCACATGCAGCAGTCGGCCGCCGCGACTATGGATCGCGCCATCACTGCGCCTCCCATCACGGGAGCAAGTTGACCGGTCGTTATTCTCAGGGTCGGGTTACTTCTCGCGCTCGCGAGACAGGCGGGAACGGGCGACCCAATGCATCGAGGGGCTGGCCCATGGGCCGGGGCACCCGCAACTGAGCGTACAGTCACGCTCATGCGCAACAGCCGTTGGGCGCACGCGTGACCCGGGAGGCGCCTGGACACCATGACAAACAGGACCCTTCGCAGAGTCGCCGTTGGCGCCTCTCTCGCAGCCATCGTCGGGGCGTGCGGCGGAGGTGGCCCCGTACGACTGCAAGCAGGCCGGCAGGCGGCCGCGATGCAACAAGCCGACCCACCGGCCCGTGCCGACACCGCCATGGCATACGACGTGGCCACCGGAACAGTCGTCATGTTTGGCGGGCTCAGCGGTAGTCAGGCCCTGGACGACACCTGGACGTGGAGCGGAGCGTCGTGGCACCAGGAGCACCCCTTGAGCTCACCCCCTCCACTCGTCGGCCCCGCGATGGCCTACGACCCGGTGACCCGCGGGGTCCTGCTCTTCGGTGGCCCCAGTGATGGAATCATCTACGCGAATGCCATCGCTGCCGATTCTGCTGCGAAGATGACCACTGGGCAGACGTGGCTGTGGGATGGAGCCAACTGGCACCAGATGCCCGGTCCGCAGCCGCCTGCACCCTTTTTTACACACAGCGTCTCGAGCTTTGAGTACCCGCCGGCATGGATGGCCACAGACCCTGCCACGAGGACGATCCTCCTCGTCTCGTCCGTGGCGGTTGGACCGCCTCCGCAGGGATATGGGTGCGGAGGTACCGCTGAGCCGGCATGCGCGCAGACGAGCGATGACTCGCTGACGTACCGGTGGAACGGTGGAGGCTGGACCGAGATCGGCAAGGGGCCGGTCGTCTCGATCGGGACAGTCATGTTCGCGGGGCTGGACGTCGACCCGGCGTCCGGGAAATTGTGGATCGTCGGGATCCAGCGAGGCGGCCTCAGGTCCACGCCGACGGCGGTCAACGACTGGAACGGGTCCGCGTGGGACGCACAGCGCCGACTCGAAGTTCCGGGGCCGGGGTGGGCGTCGTTTCGCTACGAGACCGCGGCGGCGAGCGATGTGGTGACTGAGCAAGCGGTCGGCGGCACCGTCCAGACGTGGCTGTATGACGGGAGTGCGTGGCACCAGATGGCCGCCACTGCGCATACACCCACATTTCCTTATGGCGTGACCATGGTGGACGATGTTCGCGAGGGCAAGATTGTCGCTTTCGGGGGTTGGTCTTCTACAGGAGTTCCCGATGCGTGGGCGTACTGGAACGTGACTTGGATCTGGGATCGATCAGGATGGACGCAATACGGCGCGGCACCCTCGTCGGGTGCGTGAACGACTGTCGAGCGGGACCTGACGCGGCATCTTGCCGGGTTCACGAACACCAACGGTTTTCAAGCTGGGGCGGGCACTGTTCGCTGTCAGCCGGAGACGGCCGGGCGAGTTCGGGTCTGTAAGGACAGCGTCCGTCTGCGGCCGTGGACGACGGCTCGTGACCAGACGCGAAGGTGTCAACCACGGTGTCAGCCGAGGGAGAGCTCGCTCGAATGCGTCGAGCAGCGCTGACGGTGACGCCGCCTCATCACCGAGGCTTCGACGTGGTGGCGGGCTCCTTTGCCGGATCGCGGCGGTACTCGTCCACCATCCGCCAGTAGTCTCGTTCGTACTTCGCGATTCGGCCGGCGTCCCGGCTTGAGCTGAGGAACGGCTTGCCTTTGCCGACGATAAAGGTGTCCTTCGACGACTCACCAATCGGCTTGTCTAGCCGCCGTGAAGGTTGAAGGATGCGTCCCTCGACAGAATCTGGCAGGCGCGCGCGAAGCCATGCGCACTGCTCGGTCGTGAATACCTTGAGCGAACACTCAATCCGCTGCAGTGCAGGCAACTCGGCCAGGGGTCGGATGCTGCCATCGGCAATCCCTTTTGGGGTGAACGTGAGATCTCGCAGTCGAGGCAAGCCGGCGAGCGGCTTCAGGCTTTGAAATACGTTCTTGTCCACGATCGCGTCGCCGAAGTGCAGCTCTTCGAGACCAACGCCGTCAGCCAGATCATCCAGCGTTGTGAGTCGCGAGAAGTCCATGAACTGCAACCCGCGGAGCAGCGGTGTGGACCGAAGGCTCCAGAGCTTGGTCACGCGCTGATTCCAGTAGTACGCGACATGGGTCAGCTGCGGGAGGTCCTCCAGTGGGCTTAGGTCTGCGATCCGGGGGCATTTCCAGAAGTCGATGCCGACGAATCGGCTGCCGTAATTCGAAACGAACACTTCAAAGGTGTGTTGGTCAAGGCCACTCAGCCGGATGGCGGTCGCGTGGGGCGCGGCCTCAATTTGCTTGAGCTCGTCCGCGGTCGCTTTGCCTCCACCGATGTCGGGTAGAACCATGTTCAGAACCAACGGGTTGGCGCCGCCACGAAGCTCAGCAAGCGTTACCGGGTGCGATTCGGCCACACTAGATGCCCAGAATCAGGTACGAAATCTTGCGCATTCCGGGATCCTAGCGGCCCTCTGCCGGTATGGTGTCGCCCTCCTCGGCGTCGCGCGCCGCGACCGAGCAGCCTGTCAGCGGGACCTGGCGGTCGGCCGCTCCCGGAGCCTGATAAATAGGGACCCCATGCGTGGCGGTCTACCAGCTCGGTCGAGTCAGGTCCGTGACGGACCCTCTAGGACCGGGCGAGTTCGGACCTCGTGGCGGAGGTGCAGCGAAGACTCGCGGGCGCCGCACGGGTCGCTCGTGACGGGTGAATGGAGTTTCACCGAGAAGCTGTTCCCGCGGGGGGCAGGTCCACGGCGGCAGGAGACCGGCGCAGAGGCCGGCTTCAGCGACTGATTGCTTCCCGAGTTGTCGGAACGATTCTCCCTCGGATCAGCGTGATCGCCGTCAGGATGGTGGCGACGACGATTGGCCACATGACGATGTTCCCCGGACCGCTGACATCGACCATGACTCGGATGGCCGACGAGAGAATGAGACAGGTCGTAATAAGCGCTGCGAGTGCAGGGCCGGCGCGATGGGTCAGCAGAACTGCGATTGCGGCGCCAGTCTCGAGAAGCCCGAGAGGTGGAAACACATCCAGGCCGACAAGCCCGAGCGCCAGGGCACCGAACCCTCCGAACAATCGTGCCGTTCCTGCCGTCATGTAGCTGCCATCATCCGACTTCAAGGCTTCAACGAGAGAACGAGGCTTGCGTGGGCCACAGCGCCGTCCTCCGGGATGACACTGTGGCCCGCGCATCGGGTCGGGTATCAGCTGACCGTGAGTTCACGACCAAAGCCAGAGCCATTTTGCAGATGGACGGTCAGCTGGTACCGTCCCGGACGGAGCGCGTAGTCGAAGCCCCCCGACATCTCGTCTCCGCCCCCAGAGGTCGCGGATCCGTGGAGCAGCGGTACCACAGAGGTGCCTTTCGAGTCCAAGAGTTGCGGCACGAAGGGACCAGTGAAGAAGCCGGGTGGCAGGGGCGGCGTCCACGACTTCACCCCGGGCGCCAAGGCCGGCGGCCGAGCGAGGTTCGCCGTCTCGGCGTCGTTGGCAGCCCGGATCGCCGGCCCACGAACCATCCACTCGATGTGAACCACCGTTGACGAGGTGACTGTGACTCTGGGAAAGGTGTAGACCCCCCCGGCGACCACTGCGGGGTTCCAGTGCACCGGAGTCGCCGCGTGTTGCATCAGCACGAAGGGCACCGTCCATGTCCCGCTGATATCGGGCCCGCCAAGCGGTGCCCAACCGTCGGCGTGCAGGGTCAGCCGGGCACCGAGCGCCGCCGCGGGGCCATGGATTGAAGGGAATTGTGCCACCAAGGCTACGGGGCCTCCATTCGGATGCGGTGCCGACGGCACCGGATCGACGAGGACGACTCCCGGTCCCTCGTATCGCACGCCGAACTGGTCTGTGAGAGACAGGGCGCGAAACGCGTCGCCGACGAATCTCGGCGATGGTCCGCGTTCCTCGAAGAAGATGAGCGTCTGGTTCTCGTCGGCGTAGCCGGCGCTCACGTGCACGCGGACGCCGTCGTGCTCGGTGCTGGCATCGATGGCCGTGAGATCCGCCGCGTTGAGGCCGGTCCATCCGAGAATGGTGCCTAGCCCCGGGATGCCGGCCACCCGTGCGGCGTACGCGGGGGAAAGGTAGAGGGCTGCGCCGTTGAGGAGCACCACGACTGCTGCCAGCGCGATGAGGAGGTTCCGGCGCCCGAGACGATGGCGCCGAGTCGTCGGTGCCACCACAAGCTCCGCCGACGCTGTCGCCGCCAGCGCACGCTGCACCACCTCGGCAGTGCCAGCAGGGGACATCTTTCTGAGGCGCTCGCTGAGCGATTCGCGGTCGGGAGGCGGGCTGATCATCATGGGCGCTCCTGGAGGGTGCCCCGAAGGGCGATTACGGCTCGGTGGGCGGCGGCGGAGGCAGCTGCGCGCGAGATGCCCAGCGCGCGCCCGACCGCGGCATGGTCGAGATCGGCACCAAACCTCAGGGCAACCACCGATCGCTGGAGCGGGGTGAGTTGCCGCACCGCCGCGAGCAGTCGGTCGTCACTGATGCCGCTGGGGATGTCGTCGGGAGGCGGCGACCGGCTGTCGCGGAGCGACGCCAACCGCTCGACCAGGTTCCGCCGGCGTCGCGCGGCCCTGCCAGCATCTCGGGCCACGTTGACCACGATGCGCCACAGCCATGCCTCAAGGTCGCCGCGCTTGGGCTCGAAGCGCGGCAGAGCCCGCAAGGCTCGCTCCAAGGCCGTCTGCGCCAAGTCCTCCGCGTCAACGTGATCGCCGGACACAATCAGGGCGAACCGATGAACGCGTCCCGAGTACCGGCGGCATAGCTCTTCAGGGGTCGGCCGATCCGACGTGGAGGCGTCCGTGCGGAAGCTCAGAGTCTCGGCTGCTGGTCCCGTCGGCTGGCTCATGTCATGACTACGTCATTCACCCCTCCCAGCGTGACGGGAGGCCTCCCGCAGGCATCAGCTGCACGCAGGCCCCGCCCATCTACGTCCACTCTGCGAAGCCTAGGGCGGAGTGACCGCTTGCCTGCGCAGCCCGAAAGACGCGGTCTGCCAGCTCGCTGCGGCCCCATGCCGCTATGGGCCGGGGCTTAGCGCTCCTGAGACGAACAGCAAGAACAACAGCAGATGGCCGGGCACAGGATGGCGGCACGTTCTCCCCCATCCCCGGGTGCTTCGCCCTCCTGACGCCTCGCGCCTTGGCCATGCCGTAGGCCACCGCCAGCCGTTTCCTCGTGAACACTTGGTGGACACGCGATGAACAAATGGCTTCGGGTCAGCCCGTGTCGTTCCGAATTGGCGCGCATACTTGCTGCACAGCTATCGCATCGCCTCTCCGCTTCGGGTCGACGGTGCCTTCGATCCTCCTCGGTCCGGTGGTGTAGCAATGGGCGGTAATCTCGTCGAGGCTCTGTTGGCGCTCGCGATGATCGCCACCGTCCCGGCGATCTTGACGGTAGTCGCGATGTCCGTCTGGCTAATCGCGAGACGTCGTAGGTCGCCGAGCGGGCCGACCTCAGCACCAGCTACAGACGCCGTGCGCCCGAACGATTCATAGCGGTGACGTAGCCGCGTGCAGGGAACACGGTCAATGGCGAATCGCCGCCCACTGCGGTAGGTCCGGGGACGTTGGCTGCCCGTCGCGGAGAAACTGGGCGGCCACCCAAGCTACACACACCTGTTTGGATGCTTCTATTGTTTGTCAAGCAGCCGCCGCGAGTTCAGCTCGAGGAACGAGCTCGCGGTACACCTCACGCGCCACGTAGCGCTTGAGGCAGCGGATGATCTCCCGCTT
>JALYZN010000092.1 GCA_030948845.1 Candidatus Dormiibacterota bacterium | reverse complement strand
CGGTGAGGTGGTGGCGGGGACCTCGGCGGCACGGCGGGCGGCGGTGCGCGGGGGCAGGCTCTCCTCCACCTGCTTCAGCTCCCAGAGCAGCTCGCGACGAGACCGTCCCGGCTGCACCGAGTCGAAGGCGCCGGCCAGCACCAGGTTCTCCATCGCCCGCCGGGGCAACAGGGTGTGCCGCCAGAAGTCGCGCAGCGACGTGGTCCGGGCGAGCGCCGCCGCCTCACAGGCGATGCGCGCAGCCGGCCCGAGCGCCTTCATGTAGTTGAAGCCCAGCCGCACCGCACCGTCCTCCATGGTGCAGCGGGCGCGGCTGCGGGCGACGTCGACAGCGAGGAATCGCACCCCGTGGCGCTTGGCATCCTCGACGAGGACCGAGGGGTGGTAGAAGCCCATCGGCTGGGCGTTGAGCAGTGCGCACACATACTCCGCGGGATGGTGCAGACGCAGCCACGCGGTCTCGTACGCGGTGCGTGCAAAGGCGGCCGCGTGGCTCTTGCAGAAGCCGAACTGGGCGAAGCCGGCGACGCCCTTGAAGATCTGTTCGGCCACCGCGGCGGGCATGCCGCTGACCGAGCCGCAACGGCTCACGAACTCGTCGCGCAGCTCCTCCATCTCGATGCGCGAGCGGTGCCGGTTCATGGCTCGCCGAAAACGATCCGCCTGGCCCGCGGTGTACCCGGCCACATCCATGACGATGCGCAGGATCTGTTCCTGGTACAGCACCACCCCCATTGTTTCTGCCAGGATTGGCTCCAACGAATGATGCAGGTAGGTGACCGGTTCGAGTCCCTGGCGGCGGCGCAGGTAGGGGTTGACGGCGTCACCCTGGATGGGCCCGGGACGGATGATCGCCACCTGCACGATGAGGTCGTTGAACTCGCGCGGCTGGGACTGCCACAACGATTGTTGCTGGGCGCGCGACTCGATCTGGAAGAGACCGATGGTGTCCACCTTCTGGATCGACGCGTACACTGCCGGATCGTCGAGCGGCAGCGCGTCGAGGTCGGGGCGTATGCCGCTGCCCTGCTCGATGAGGTCGAGGCACTCGGCGATCGCGGAGAGCGTGCGCAGGCCGAGCAGGTCCATCTTGATGAGGCCGAGGTCCTCGACGTCGTCCTTGTTGAACTGCACGACCACGCGCCCGGGCATGGTGGCGCGCTCCACAGGGGCCACGTCGACGAGCGGCTCGCCGGTGACCAGCATGCCGCCCACGTGGATGCCGAGGTGCCGCGGCGTCCCCTCGATCTGGGTGAGGATTTCGTAGAACTGATCCCACGGCAGGTTGGTCTGTGAATCTGTCAGCGCAGGCGACTTCACGTCGCCGGAGTTGACACCGCTAGATGGGGGGTGCCCGAGGGGGGAACAGAGTTCCCCCCTCGTAATCTCCCAGCCGTCCACTCCCTTCGCCAGCTTGTCGATGAGAGTCTCGGGAAAGCCCATCGCTGCGCCCACCTGGCGCATCGCCATGCGCGGCCGGTAGGTGACCACGTTGGCGACCATGCCGGTGCGGTCGGCGCCGTACTTCTCGTAGACGTACTGCAGCACCTGCTCGCGGTGGTCGGTGGAGAAGTCGATGTCGATGTCCGGCGTGCCCTGGTGGTCCTCGTGGAGGAAGCGCTCGAAGAGAAGGTCGTGCGCGACCGGGTCGACGCGGGTGATGTCGAGCAGGTAGGCGACGATGCTGTCGGCCGCGCTCCCCCTACCTTGTCCCGGGATGTGCTGCTCGCGCGCGAAACGCATGATGTCCCAGGTGATCAGGAAGAACTCCGCAAGGTTGGTCTTCTCGATCACCTCGAGCTCGCGCTGCAGGCGCGCCGCCACTGCACGGGTCATCGGTGCGTACTTGCGCTGCACCGATGCCTGGCAGAGGCGATAGAGGACGGAGAACGGGGTTTCCCCTTCCGGGACAGGGAAGCCCGGGAAGCGCGATTCGGTGAAGTCGAGTTCGACGTCGCACTGCGAGGCGAGGTGGGCGGCCAGGTCGAACGCCTCAGGGTGGCCGGCGAGAAGGCTGCGCAGCTCCACCTCGCTGCGCAGGCGGTGCTCGGCGTTGGGCAGGAGCAGGCCGTGCGCGGCGGCGGCGTCCAGCGTGGTGCGGTGACGGATCGCGGTGAGCACGTCGAGCAGCGGCTTGTCGCCATGGTTGGCATGAACAGGGAGACCGCTGGCCACCAGGGGGACGCCGGTGCGGCGGCCGAGCAGGGCCGTCTGCGCGGCCAGCCAGGAATCGCCGGGATGGCGGTGGTGGCTGAGCAGAAGGGCGACGCGGTCGCGCCCGAAACAGTCGCGCAGCTGCTCGGCGCGGCGGGTGGCGCCACGCAGGTCGCCGCGCACCAAGGCGGTGGTGATGAGGCTCTCCGGACCGCCAGCGAGGACAGTGCAGCCGTCGAGGTCGGCAGGGTCGACGGTCGCCGGCTCGCCGTCGGCCAGCGTGGTGGTCGAGGGCAGTCCCGGCCAGCCCTGGGGGAAGGGGCCGGCGGTGGGCCGGAGCGCGGCGGCCCGTTCTGGGGGCGGCAGGGTGGGCCGGCGG
>JALYZN010000087.1 GCA_030948845.1 Candidatus Dormiibacterota bacterium | reverse complement strand
TCACGCGGGCTGAACGGCTTGGCGACGTAGTCGTCGGCGCCGAGCTCGAGCCCGACGATCCGATCGGTCTCCTCGGTGCGCGCGGTCAGCATGATGATCGGCACTTCGGCATCGCGGCGCAATTCGCGCGCCACGTCGAGGCCGTCTAGCGACGGCAGGGTGAGATCGAGAAGCACGAGGTCGGGCCGATGGCGGCGCGCCATCGCCACCGCGGCCTCGCCGTCTGAGGCGGTGATGACGGCGAAGCCGGCGCGCTCCAGGTAGTCGCGGAGGATGCGCACGATCTCGGGCTCGTCATCGACGACCAGGACGGTCCTCACAGAGCCGTCATCGTAGCGAGGCACGAGCAGGTCGACCGGGACCGCGACGGCGATCCCGGTCGCTCCGGGTCAAGCGCTCGCTGCGCTCGGCGCCGGCGGCTGGCCTGCGCCGGTGTCACCGTGGGCCTGGCGGTGCCAGGATTCCATGCGCTGGTCGAGACGACCGAGCCCGTGCTCACGGCCCGTGCCACCGCACCCCAGACCGTGACCGTGACGCCCACGGAAGCCGAGGATGCGCGGCAGCATCAGGCCGCCGACGAATGTGAGTGCGGTGAAGCCCGCGTCGTGGGTGATGACACCCACGGCGACGGCGCCGCCCATCGCGATCAGGCCGAACAGCGTTCTGGCTGGACGGAAGTACATGGCGATCTCCTTGTGACGCCCGTTGATACGAGCATCAGCATCGCGCGGCCATGTGAACGGGATGTGAACGCCATCCGGAGGTCTGGCGGTTAGGCTGCCACGGTGCCACAACGGCTGTCGCCACGAGGTCGGCTGAGCGCGGGCGCGATTCTCGGCGTCCTCCTGTGCGTGCTGGTTGCAGCAATCGCCACCGGGTTGGGTCGCGTGGTGCCCCTGATCGGCGCCCCGGTGGTCGGCCTGCTGCTCGGCGTGCTCCTCGCCCTGACCCTCCGTCCGGCGAGGCGGGTCTCCCCCGGCATCACATTCTGCAGCCACCAGGTGCTCCAGGTCGCGGTGGCCGGTCTCGGGTTGCAGCTGACGCTCGGCCAGGCCGTGGCCGCCGGTTCCCAGTCGCTGCCAGTGCTGCTGGGAACCTTGGCGATCTGCCTTGTGGCCGCAGGGCTGATCGGCCGGTTCCTCACGGTGCGCTCCAACCTCCGCACCCTCGTGGGTGTCGGAACGGCCATCTGTGGCGCGAGCGCGATCGCAGCGGTGACCCCGATCATCGACGCGGCCGCCGTGGACGTTACGTACGCGCTGTCCACGGTGTTCGTCTTCAACGCGGTCGCGGTGGTGCTCTTCCCGCTGCTGGGCCATGCCCTGGCGATGTCGCAACAGGCATTCGGACTGTTCGCCGGCACGGCGATCAACGACACCTCCTCGGTGGTCGCCGCCGGGTCGGTGTTCGGCGCCGAGGCTGGACACCATGCCGTCGTTGTCAAGCTGACGCGCACGCTGTTCATCATCCCCGTCTGCATCGGCCTCGCCGTGTGGCGGGGGCGGCGCCGCGACCGCAAGCACGTGGGCATGCCTGGGGTGACCCACCTGATCCCGTGGTTCCTGGTCGCCTTCGTGGCCCTCAGCGCGCTGGTCAGCGTCGTGCCGCCATCGGCGGCTCTGCGCAACGCCTTCAGCGCCGTCGCCCTCTTCCTGATCACGATGGCGCTGACCGCCATTGGCCTGTCGACGGACCTGCGCGGGGTGCGCACCACCGGTCCGCGGCCTCTTCTGCTGGGCGCTCTCCTGTGGGTGGTGGTCAGCGCCTCCAGCCTGCTGCTCGCGGCCGCCACGGGCATCCGCTGAGCCGGATCAGGCGGACGTGACCAACGGGTGACCCAGGGCAGACCACGCCTCGACGCCCTCACTCACATGCCAGATGTCGTCGATTCCCGCGCGCAAGAGCATGGAGACACCGAGCGCTGATCGATAGCCGGTGGCACAGTGCACCGCCACCGGGGCCTGGCGATCCAGTCCGGCGGCGATCCCCGGAAGGTCGGGCGCGAGCGCGTGCACCGCGCCGGGGAGATGCCCCTGCGCCCACTCATTTTCCTGGCGGACGTCGATGACGGTGACATGCTCTCCGTCGAGGATTCGTTCGGCGAGGTCCCCCATCGTGCACCGGATCACGCTCGCGGGGGCGCGACCGGCGTTGGTCCAGTCGTGCGCGTCGAACCAACCGCGCAGCTGGTGGAAGCCGACGCGACGCAGTTGCCGGGTTGCCTGGTCTGCTGCCGCATCCGACGCGGCGACCAGGACCACGGGCGTGTCGATGTCGACAACCCAGCCCACCCATGCGGAGAAGGGCCCGTCGCCGGGCACGTTCAGCGAACCGGGGACGTGGGCGGCGTCGAAATCGGCGTACGCCCGGCAGTCGACCGCGATGGCGCCGCTGGCGATTGCGTCGTCGAACGCCGCCACAGACAGCTGTGAGGTGGTGACGGTGGCCGCGCCCGGCTCAGCCGCGCGGTTGATCGGTGCCATGCGCGCGTAGTACGCGGGGTACCGCCCTTGCTTCGCGTGGATCGTCAGGAAATGAGCGAAGTCACGAGCCTGCGCCAGCGGGTTCTCCCGTCTCTCTGCACCAATGGTGGTGACGCGCGCGTCCGAGGTCGCCGAACCGCAGAACGAGCCGCCCCCGTGGGTGGGCAGCACGGATAGCTCGTCCGGAAGCGTAAGGAGCTGGTGCAGGGTCTCGCGACCCATGCGCGAGAGCGCGTACGTCCAGCTTGGGCCGAGCAGGTCGGGCCGCGCCATGGTGCCGACCATGAGCGCACCGCCGGAGAACAGTGCCAGCGGGGTGCCGTCGGCGTCCACCAGGAGATAGCTGAGGTGTTCGGGCGTGTGGCCCGGGGAATGGATCGCGCGCAGTCGCATCGAGCCCACCGCCACCTCCTCACCGCCGCGGAGGGAGCGGTCGACGCCGGCGATCCCACTGTCCGCCGGAACGGCAAAGACGCAGCCGGTGGCCGCGCGCAGGGCCGGACCGCCTGACACGAAGTCGTTGTGCACGTGGGTGTCCAGGCTGGCGGCGACGCGCCAGCCGGACTCGCGGGCGGCGGCGAGGTAGCGGTCGATGTCGCACAGCGGGTCGATCACCGCAGCGTCACCGGAGTCCCGGTCGAGGACGACGTAGCTGCTGTTGCCGAGCTCGGTGGCGACCCACTGCTCGACGAGCGCGCGCCGGCTGTCGACGACCGTCGTCACCGTGGCCGTTCGCTCCATCACGTCAGAACCTGGCTCGGTCGCACATCACAACAGTACGTCGATGGCCACCTCGACGACGTCGGTGACCCGCAGTGCTCCGAGCAGCGCGGAGTACGGCTTGATGCCGAACTCTGTCTGGACGATGGACGTTGTCGCCCTGACCTGGGGCGACGCGGTGCGGGCCACCCGAAGCTCCAGGACCACGGCTCGGCTGCGCCTCCGAATGGTCAGGTTGCCGGTGACCGTGGCACGCATGCCATCGCGCTGGACGCTCGTCGACCTGAAGGTGATGGTGGGATGCCGGTCCGAGCGTAGGACCTGGGTGCGCATGATGCTCTCGATCTCCTCGCGTTGCGATTCACGGAGCCCGACCGCGCCACCTCGAGCCTCGCGCACCATGAGCGACCCCGCCTCAACGGTGGCCCGCACTCTCGAACGTGCTGGTTGGTCGGCGTCCACAGTCACAGTCGCGGACCAGCGTGTGGCCAGCAGCGTCAGGTCGTGACCCATCCGAGCCGCGGGACCCTCGCGGCCGGTCATCACCAGCAGGGTGCCGCTGTCAGGACCGAGGGTGTACCGCCCGCTTCGCAATGTCACCCCGGCTCAGCCGCGATGGACGTGGTCGCGAAGCCTCTGTGTGCCGCGCAGCCAGGCTCCGATGCCGCTGCCGCCGCCGGTGATGACCACCACTCGCCCGGATGCTTCCACGAAGCGGTGACTCTACGCGAGCGCTGGACCTCGGGAGTTCTCACGGACGATACTGCCAATCGCGGCCGCGGCCAGGTGCGGCGAGGAGGATGATGGTGCACGACACGGGCGTCGAGGGCGGAGATGCTCCGCCTAGCGACGATGATCTGACGGAGCACCACGCCCACCGTTTCTCCCATTACGAGGAGGCGGCCAAGCTCGCCATGGCCGCCCATCCGCTGCCCGGCGAGAACATCGACACCCCCTACTTGGAGGACGCCCAGATGTGGCTCGGTGTGTACACCGAGCTGCTCGCCTTCAAGGAGACGCTGCTGCGCGACACCGGCCACGCGCTAGCCGCCCTCTCCGCTCCCGGGCGCGAGGAGGTCGGCAAGACGGACAAGGTCGTCCTCGACGCCGAGGCCAGGCGATTCCGCCAACGGCTCTCGCTGTGGGAACGCCGCTGCGAGGAGCTCGCCGCCAAGTCCTGACCGGCGCGGCAAGCCGGCAGTCTGGACGCGTCGGATACTGTCGCACGCACAAGGGAGGAGGACGGCGTGCGTCGAGGTGACCGGCTGTACGTGGGCGGCGAATGGATCGCTTCCACGGGACATCGATCCATAGCGGTGGTCAACCCGGCCACCGAAGAGGCGGTCGCCGCCGTCCCCGACGGCACCACCGAGGACGTCGACGCGGCGGTGCGCGCGGCGCGCCGCGCGTTCCCCGCGTGGTCGGCACTGCCGGTCGCGGAGCGAACCCGTTTCCTCGCCGCGCTGCGCGACGGTATAGCGACACGGCAGGCGGAGCTTGCCGCGACGATCACCGCCGAGATGGGCGCTCCCCTCAAGGTGGCGGCCAACCTGCAGACCGGCCTCCCCCTGCAGGTTCTCGCCTCGTACCTGGACCTGGCCGGGACCATTGACGCGACGGAGACCGTGGGCAACTCGATGGTGGTGCGCGAGCCCGTCGGTGTGGTGGCGGCGATCACGCCGTGGAACTACCCGCTGCACCAGACCATCGCCAAGCTGGCCCCGGCGCTGCTCGCTGGCTGCACGGTGGTGCACAAGCCCAGCGAGGTCGCCCCGCTGAGCGCGCACATCCTCGCTGAGATCGCCGAGAGCACCGGTCTTCCCGCGGGCGTCTACAACCTGGTGTCGGGCACCGGCGCCGTCGTCGGCGAGGCTCTGGCGTTGCACCCCGACGTCGACATGGTGTCCTTCACCGGCTCGACGCGCGCGGGGCGGCGCGTCAGTGAGCTCGCCTCGGCGACCGTCAAGCGCGTTGCGCTCGAGCTCGGCGGCAAGTCGGCCAACGTGATCCTCGACGACGCCGACATCGCCGCGGCCGTCAAGGTCGGCGTGGCCAACTGCTTCCTCAACTCCGGGCAGACGTGCACGGCGTGGACGCGGCTGCTGGCGCCGGCGTCGCGCTACGACGAGGTGGTGAGCCTGGCCGCGGAGACCGCGGCCGCGTACGCCGTCGGCGACCCCACCGACCCTGCGACTCGACTCGGCCCTCTTGCCAATGCCGCGCAGCGTGAGCGTGTCCTCGGCTACGTCGACCGTGGCGCGGCCGAGGGTGCGCGGCTGGTGACCGGCGGCCGGCAGGCGACCGGGCTCCCCGAGCGTGGCTACTACGTGGCTCCGACTGTATTCGCCGACGTCGCCGCCGACGCCACCATCGCCCAGGATGAGATCTTCGGCCCGGTGCTGTCGATCATCCGCTGCGCGGATGAGGAGGACGCGGTGCGCATCGCCAACTCCACCCAGTACGGCCTTGCCGGGGCGGTGTGGTCAGCCGACGTCGATCATGCCGTCGCGGTCGCTCGACGGCTGCGCACCGGCCAGGTCGACATCAACGGCGCGCGCTTCAACCCGAGCGCCCCGTTCGGCGGCTACAAGCAATCGGGGAACGGGCGCGAGCTCGGTCGATACGGCCTCGAGGAGTTTCTCCTAGTCAAGTCGGTGCAGCTGCCGTGACCGTCCGCGCGGCGGTGCTGCGTGAGGCCGGCGCTCCGTTGCGCATCGAGGAGATCAGGCTCCCGGATCCGGGTCCGGGGCAGGTGCGCGTGCGCATGGCCGCCACGGGCGTGTGCCACTCCGACCTCTCGCTGGCGCGGGGCACCTTGGCTCAGCAGGTGCCGGCAGTCCTCGGCCACGAAGGCGCGGGACGGGTGATGAGCGTGGGCGACGGGGTCAGCAGCGTAGGCGCTGGCGATGCTGTGCTTCTCAACTGGGCGCCGCCCTGCCGGCATTGCTGGTGGTGCGAGCACGGCGAACCGTACCTCTGCGCGCGTTCCGGCGAGGCCGCGGCGGTGCCCTACGCGCAGCTCGACGACGGCACCCCGCTCTTCGGCGCGCTCGGGGTGGCGGCGTTCGCCACCGAGACGGTGGTCGCGGAATCGGCGTGCATCCTCGTCCCCAGCGACGTCGACCTCGTCGAGGCGGCGCTGCTCGGGTGCGCCGTGCTGACCGGCGTCGGTGCGGTTGTGCACGCGGCGGCCGTCCAGCCCGGCGAATCCGTCGCAGTCATCGGCCTGGGCGGCGTCGGGCTATGTGCTCTGCAGGGCGCGCGACTTGCGCGGGCCGACCCGATCATTGCCGTCGACGCCGCTCCCGAGAAGGCGGAGCTGGCGCGGCGGCTTGGGGCCAGCGACGTCCTCGAGCCCGGGGATGACCTGGGCAAACGAATCCGCGCGCTGACCGGCGGCCGCGGCGTCGACCACGCCATCGAGTGCGTCGGTCGCGCCGAGACCATCCGCACCGCGTGGTCGGTCACCAGGCGAGGCGGTCAGGCCACCATCGTCGGTCTCGGGCCTAGGAGCGACAGCCTCTCCTTCAACGCGCTGGAGGTGGCCCATTTCGCGCGCACGCTGCGCGGCTGCATGTACGGAAACGCCGATCCAGCCGTTGACATCCCCGTGCTTCTCGACCACGTCCGCGCGAGCCGGCTGGACCTCGGTGCGCTGATCAGCTGGCGGGTCGCGCTCGACGATGTCGAGCCCGCCTTCGCCGAGATGATCGAAGGCCGGGGCGCGCGGACCCTGATCGTCTTCGACGAGGATGGGACATGACCGAGAACCAGGGACCGTGGGCGGGCCGCTTCACGGACCGCGTGGCCATTGTCACCGGCGCCGCCCAGGGCATCGGCGCCGCCACCGCGCGGCGCCTCGCCGAGGAGGGGGCTACGGTGGCGATCCTCGACCGCAACGGCGACGGCGCCAGGGGCACAGCGGAGGCGATTGCGGCAGCCGGCGGCAGCGCGTTCGGGCTGGCCTGCGATGTGGCCTCCGCGCAGAGCGCCGCTGACGCGGTCGCCGAGGTCGCCACCCGGCACGGCCACCTCGACGTGCTCGTCAACAACGCCGGCATCACCCGCGACAACATGCTCTTCAAGATGGACGACGACGATTGGACGACCGTCTTGCAGGTGAACCTCACCGGTGTGTTCCTGATGTGCCGCGCCGCCCAGCGGCACATGGTTCCTGCCAAGTACGGCCGCATCGTCAACCTCAGCAGCCGCTCAGCTCTGGGCAACCGCGGCCAGGTCAACTACGCCGCCGCGAAAGCCGGCATTCAGGGCCTGACGGCCACGCTGGCCATCGAGCTCGGCCCGTTCAACGTCACCGTCAACGCCGTCGCACCCGGGTACGTCGCCACCGCCATGACCGCGGCGACTGCAGAGCGCGTCGGCATCAGCCCCGAGGATCACCAGAAGGCGGTGGCCGAGCACACGCCGTTGCGACGCGTCGGCCGCCCGGAGGAGATCGCCTCGGTCATCGCGTTCCTGGCCAGCGATGACGCGTCCTACGTCAGCGGCCAGACGTTGTACGTCAACGGAGGTGCCCGCTGAGATGCGCGTGTTCGAATCCCTCGAGGACGTCCGCGCCGCCGCCGGCACCGAGCTCGGTGTCAGCGACTGGCATGCCGTGAGCCAGCAGCAGATCGATGTGTTCGCCGAGGCCACCGGTGACCAGCAGTGGATCCATACCGACAGTGAGCGCGCCGCCGCCGGCCCGTTCGGCACCACCATCGCGCACGGCTTCCTGACCCTGTCCCTGATGCCGACGCTGCTGCACCAGATCTACGAGGTGCGCGGAGTCGGCATGGCGATCAACTACGGCGCCAACCGGGTCCGATTCCCTGCCCCGCTGCCGAGCGGTTCGCGGGTGCGCGCCCGAGGTCGCCTCGAAAGCGTCGATGACGTGCCCGGCGGCATCCAGATCGTGACCCACGTGGAGATCGAGCGCGAGGGCGGCGACAAGCCGTGCTGCGTCGCCGACCTGGTGAGCCGCTTCCTGGCCTGAAGCGGTCAGACGGCCTCCACCAGAGCGCTGATGCCCTGACCGACGCTGACGCACATGGTCCCCGGCAGCCATTCGGACCGCTGCTCGGCAGTGATCATGGCGCTCGACGTTGCCACAAATGCGCGTGCGCACGTGCCCCCGGCCGGCCCAAAGGTGCAGCGGTGGCGCCCCATCGTGACGGCATCGCGGCCCGGTATCCTTGCGCCCCGGCGACGGCGAGCCCACAGGGAGAGAGTGCATGGCGACAGCAACCAGGTCACGCGCAACCCTCGCGGACCGGCTGCCCGGCGCGTGGACTCGCGACGTCATCGTCGTGGTGCTCGGCGCCGTGATCACCGGGTTGGCCGCCCAGGTCAGCTTCCACATCCCCGGAACGCCGGTGCCTGTGACCGGTCAGACCTTCGCCGTGTTGCTCACCGGGGCAGCGCTCGGACTGCGCCGCGCGGCTCTGTCGATGATCCTCTACATGGCCGCGGGACTCGTCGGGGTGCCCTGGTACGCCAACCACGCATCCGGCTTCGGTGGCCCGGCGTTCGGCTACATCGTCGCCTTCATCGGTGCCGCGGCGCTGGTCGGCTGGCTGGCCGCGCACGGCGGCGATCGCACCGTCCCGCGGACCGTGGTCACCATGCTCGCCGGCACCGCGGCGATCTACCTGGTGGGGGCCACCTGGCTCGCCGTCGACCTGCACGTCAACGCGGGGACGGCATGGAAGCTCGGCGTCCAGCCGTTCCTGATTGGAGACGCCATCAAATTGGTGCTCGCCGCGGGCCTCCTCCCCGGTGCCTGGTGGCTGGTGGGCAGAGACGATGACCGTGGAGCTCGCCCGCAGCCCTGACCGTCCGGGGAGTCCCCCCGGGTCACCCCCCCGGCATCAGGGTGGCCAGTCCGCCCCACACCAGGGCCATGAGGATGGCGGTCGCGTCCTCGGCGGTCACGTCCGCCCGGTCGCGCCGCCACAGCGCCACGCGCTCGGCGGCGCCGATGATCCCCTCGGCGAAGGCGCCAAGGTGATCGGGCAGAGTGCCGGGGAGCTCGACCGCCAACTTCTCGGCGACGTAGGCCGCCTGCTGCCGGCGGATGGACTCGACAGCGTCGGCCGCGGGACCGAGAACCGAGCTCTCGCCGATGAGCATGAACCACCCCTGTCCGAAGGACTCGACGAAGCTGAAGAAGGCCGCAAAGCCGGCCTCGAGGATCTGCGCCGCCCCCGAGGCGGCGGTGACAGCGCTGTCGACGTCGCGGAGCAGCTGGCCGCCCGCCTGCCGGATGCACGCAGCGATCAGGCCGTCCTTGGATCCGAAATGGTCGTAGAGGACTGGCTTGGTCACCCCGGCGCGCAGCGCGATCTCATCCATGGACGAGGCGCGGAACCCACGCTCCGCAAACACAGCCTGGGCGACGTCGAGAAGCTGCTCCTCGCGCTCTGCCCGGGGGAGCCGGCGGCGCGGCTCCGTGCCGATCACGATTTGACTCTAGCCCAACAGGTTACTTAGAGTAGGTTACTCGAGGTAACACCCGCGCGTTTTCCTGGAGTGGAGGAGCCGCGATGCTGGCAGTGGTGGTGGACAGCTTGTCTCAAAGCGGTCCGGTCTGGTGGGTCCCCTTGGGCCTCTCGCTGGTCGTACTCGGCGCCGGCTCGCTCGTGCTCGGCAGGACCGCGGCGCGGACAGGGCCGGCGTGGCGCCGCCCCGCGGACGCGCTCAGCCACATCACTGGCCTCCCAGCCTGGTGCGCCGCGGCGATCGTGGTCGCCATCTGGTCGCTGGCGGTGGCGCTCATCGGCTTCAGCTGGGACGTCGCCTGGCACGCCGACCTCGGTCGCGACCAGGCGCTGTTCACCCCGCCACACGTGATGATCCTCGTCGGCCTGGGCGGTATCGGCCTGGCGGCGTTGTCCTCGATCATCCTGGCCACTGCGGACCAGGCTCGCGTCGGCCTGCGGGTGGGCCGGCTGCGCATTCCGTGGGCGTCCCTCCCGATGGGGCTTATGGCGACTGGCGCGGTGGTCGGCTTCCCGCTGGACGACTACTGGCACTCCGTCTACGGGATCGACGTCACCATGTGGAGTCCCACCCATCTGCTCATGATCGGCGGGGCGTCGCTGACCCCGATCGCGGCGTGGTTGATGCTCGCCGAGGCCGGCCCGGCGGCCGCCAAGCGACGCGGCGCACGCCTGCTCTCCGAAGTCCTGGCCTCCGCAACGCTCATCGGGCTGTCGACGTTCCAGCTGGAGTTCGACCTCGGCATCCCCCAGTGGCAGGCCCTGTTCCACCCGGCGCTGATCGCTCTGGCGATGAGCGTGGGGCTGGTCGCCGCGCGCGAGGCGCTCGGCGCGGGCGGCGCGCTCCGTGCGACGCTCGGATTCCTGGCGCTGCGTGGGTTCGTGGCGTTGCTGGTGGGACCTGTGTTCGGTCTATCCCTGGAACGGTTCCCGCTGTACATCGCCGGCGCGCTGGTCGTCGAGGGTGTGTACAGGTTCGGCCCGCGCCTGGCGCCCGCGCTGCGCGTCGTCGCGGCCGGTCTCCTCCTCGCCACCGTCGGCATGGCCGCTGAGTGGGGTTGGACGCACTTCTGGAGCCCCCAGCCGTGGCAACCGCGCCTGCTCGCGTCGTGGTGGGTCGTCCTCGGGCTGGCGCTCGTCGGGTCCTTTCTCGGTTCCGCGCTGGGACGTGCGGTGGCGCACACGCGCCAGGTGATGCACTTCGCCGGAGTCGGGGTGGCGTTCGTGCTACTCGTCGCGCTGCTTGCCGTGCCGTTCCCGCGCCATGGCCTGGCCGCATCGGTGACCGTCACGGCAGCGCCGGCCGGCGAACGCACGCCGACGGTCACGCGTGAAGGGCTGGCCACGTTCCAGCAGGACATGACAGTTTCAGTCAGCATGTCGCCGCCCGCGGCGCTCGACGGCGCCGACGTGATGCGCGTCTTCACGTGGCAGGGCGGCAGCCTCAAGATCAGCCCGCTGCGCGCGATCGGCGAAGGCCGGTATGTGGTCGACGGGCCGATCCCCACGGGAGGGTCATGGAAGAGCATCGTGTTCGTCGAGGACGGCGACGTGGTGGCGGCAACCCCAGTGTCGTTTCCCGCCGACCCCACCTATGGCCTGGCGGCCATCCCGGCGCCGGTCTCCGCTTCGCGCACCGCACAGCTCCAGCCTGCGAGCGCGTACCTGACCCGCGAGAGTCACGGGGGCAGCGCGCTTCCCGCGGTGCTCGCGTACTCGACTCTCGCGATCATCTTCGTCACCTGGTGTGTGGCCGTGATCGGTGTCGGCGAGGCGATGCGGAGGCGCCACACCGGGAGCCTGACGGTGCCCGCGTTCCTGCACGGTGGTCGCTGACGGAGCAGCCTGCGCTCCTTTCGTGGACGGTCCGGTAACCAGCTGCGCGGTTGGCGCGTTATTCGGGCGACATCCACGTCAACTGGAGTTCGACAATGCTCAGGCCGTTCAGCCCAGTCGCAATGCTGCTGGCCGCCGCGGCCGCCATGGCCGGCTGCAGCTCACCTCCCGCGTCGACACCGACTCTGACGCCACGCCCGACCCCGACACTGAGACTTCAGACACCTGTGCCGTCGGCATCGGCGGTCGCGATTCCCAGCGGGCCCTACGCCGTGGTGGTCACCAACACACCGCGACAGGGAGCCACGTACGACGTTGTCCTCATCGGCGTGCAGGGTCAGATTGTCACGCGGGTCACTGCCAAGCTCCCGCTGCTCAAGGCGAACCAGACCGTCGAGCTTCCCCTGGTCAGCGCATCCAATGACCTGGTGTACTACCTCGACGGCGATACCGAAATCCGCTCGCTGTCGCCCACCGGGGCAACAGCGCTCGTGAAGACGATCGCACCGGGATCGAGCTCCATCCTGGCATTCGCGGTCAGCCCCGATGACCGGCGGATCGCCGTGTCGTTGATCAACCAAGCATCGGACCAGAACAAGGACAGCGGCCGCGGGTACGTCGAGGACGTCGCCGACACCGCCAACCATGTTGACCTGTTCAACAACACAGCCGCGGATGCGTTTCGCTGGCCGGTGGGCTGGCACGGGAGTGCGATCGTCGACGCCGTCGGCGGCAACTGCAACGGCTACGGCGGCGCTGCTGGCTGTGTCAACTCCTACCACCTGGTCAACAGTGCCGACGGCAGACGCGTCGCCACCGTGTGCGAGCCACCGGCCACACAACCGGCCAACGCAAGCATCAATGTGTCCCCCAACGGCCTGCCCGTCAGCGGTGGCGTCGCCTGTGTGAAGACGTTCTACTACAACGACCAGACTGCGACCAACGCGGGGTACATGCTGGCGGTGGATTGGACCGGACACTCGATAACGCTGGCAACCGCCGACAAGTCGGGGCAGCTGCCCTACGGCGATTGTTACCTGGCGCCCGGCGCGACGCAGATGGCCTGCACCGCCAACAGCAGCCAAGCTCTCACGCTGATCGCCGCCGGCGCATCGCCGCACAACCTGGGACGGCGCTACAACGTGCTCGGCTGGATGGACGCGACCCACCTCCTCGTGGGGATCGACAGCAAGACGCTGGCGGTTCTCACCACCACCAGCGGGGCCGCCGTCAACCTCGCGCTGGCCGACGCCGACAAGGCCGACATGGGCGGCACCGATCCGGGCGCACTCTGAGGGACAGCAGCCTCAACGGCACCGTCGCGCCCAACCACGAGGTCGATTCGATCGCCTGGTTGCGCCCGTCCGAAGCGATGCTGCGGCTCAGCCAGGGGCATGATCGGGAGCTTCTGAGCCGGACCGTCGTGCAGCTCGCCGCCATCCTCGACGTACGAGAGTACGTCGTGAAGCGGGCGCTGGGCTGACCGCCTCGGGGCAGGGATGGTCAGGCGTGCCTGAGCAACCCGGTGGCGGGCCACAATGAGCCCTGTGCCACCTCGCCGCGCTCCTCTGTACGCCGGCATCGACGTCGGCGCCACCAAGATCGAGGTGGTGATCACGGGCGCGGACTTCACGCCCAACGGGCAAGCCCGTATCGCCACCCCCATACGAGGCGGCCCCGCCGCTGTGGTCACCGCTGTCGAGACCGCCGTGACCGAGGCCTTGGCCGCCTCGTCCGCCAAGCGGCTGACCGCGGTCGGCATCGGCGTGCCTGGTGAGGTCGACGCCGCCACGGGGGCGGTGTCGCACAGCCCCAACATTCGCGGCTGGTCGGCGAGCTACCCGTTGCGCACCGAGCTGGAGAGTCGCTTTGGGACTCCCGTCGCGGTCGAGAACGACGTGCGCATCGCCCTTCTCGGCGAGCACCGGATCGGCGCCGCTGCACCGTACCGCGACGTGCTGGCGGTGTGGTTCGGTACGGGCGTCGGAGGCGCCCTGCTCCTCGACGGCGTGATCCGGCAGGGGCGGCTAGGCGCCTGCGGGGAGATCGGCCACGCGGTCGCCTGGCCGGGCGGGCGGCGCTGCACCTGCGGGCGCCGCGGCTGCCTCGAGGCGTACGCCGGTCGAGCATCGATGGAGCACCGCGCCAAGGAACGGGCGGACAAGGGCGACAAGACCATCCTCTTCACCCTGATGAAAAAGGCGGGGCGCACACGGCTCACGTCCGGGGTGATCGCCCGTGCCCTGGACCAGGGCGACCGCCTGGCCAACGAACTGATCAACGACGCCGTCAGAGCGGCCGGCCCGGTGATCGCGTCAGCCGTCAACGTGCTCGACGTCGACGCGGTGATCATCGGCGGGGGCCTGGGCACGCGCCTGGGCCAGCCGTTCGCGCGGCGAATTCACCGCGCCATGCAGCCCCACCTTCTCAACGACGGCCGCAAGAGCGTGCCCGTCGTATCAGCCGGGCTCGGCGACCTGTCGGGCGCGCTCGGCGGAGTGGTGCTCGCCGCCGAGCTTGGGACTCCCTAGGCCGGGGCGGAAGCGCGCGGAGCCCGGCGCCCGGTCGTGGCCGAGGACCCCCGGGGCGTACGACGAGGGCGAGGCTTCGACGCGGCCTTGGCGGCGGGAGTGACCGGTATCGCCGATGCCTTGCGGGTGGTGCGCTTTGCTGAGGCGGCCTTGCCAGCGGTTGGCTTCACGGCGGCCTTCTGGGCGCCTGGGCGCGGGCGCGAGCGCGTCGCTTTGGGCGTCGCGCGCGGACCGGCTAACGCCTGGGCCTCTTTGAGGAGCTGGCCGAGCGCCTCAGCCTGAGCGAGGATCCGAGTGTGGATGTCGTCGAGGCGTCCGTGGGCGCGTTCAATCTTCTGCAGCCGCTTCAGTAGTCTCTCTGCCGAATCGCTTTTTGGCATCGACAGTCCTCCCACCCAAGCGCCGGCGACGCCGGCGACCAGCATGCTACTTGAACTCGACGGCGACGTCGGGGCGGGTCTTGCGGGCGCGCGGATGGGAGACGTCGCTGAGCTCACGCACGTCGCGGCGGAGCACCAGGCGGCAGCGCTCGGCCAGGGCGGCCGGGAGCAGCATCGGGGGCATGCCGGTGACGTCGAGGCGGCCGTCGCGCCCGAGCGCGCCAACCGCCGCGCTCCGCGCCGGGGGAAGCCGGCGGTCGATGTCGTCCGCGAGCGCAAGCAGCGTGCCGGCAGTTTCGAGATGGGGACGCGACAGGCCGCTCTCCCGGCGCAGGCGAGCGGGCACCGTGGTGTCGCCGGCGCAGAGAAGGATGGCCGCGATGCTCGCCAGCTCAGCGTGCGTGAAACCGTCCAGATCAGCCGTCGTCGCCAGGCTGGCGCTCTCCGACCAGCGGCCGTAATGGTCGAGACGGGCGCCGGCGTCGACGAGCCGGGCGGCGTGGCCCGCCATCTCGAGCAATTCCCCGGTCACCTTGGGGGCGAGCGTGGCCGCCAGGGAGGTCACCAGCAGCCGCCGCCGCTGGGACCCGGTGGTTCCCCCGCGCAGGCGCGCCAGCAGCGCGCTCACGCTGGCTTCACGCACCTGTCTTGGCCGGGTGGCCGGCGTGTCGAGCTGATCGAGGATCACTCCCTGGCGAACGCCGTAGCCGGAGACCAGGATGTTCTCGGCGCCGCCGAGCTCCATCAAGGTCTCGATGACCAGCGCACCGCCCAACACCGACTCGGCTCGGGTCGAGCTGATCCCCGGGACGGAGATGCGGCGGGCGGACGGCAGGCGCGCGAGGGTGTCGACCAGACTGGCCACATCGCGGCGCTGCAGCTGGTAGCCGTGCAGGCGGTTGACGGCCGTAGGTCCGCGACCACGAGCGGCTTTGGCGAGCGCCCGCACCGTGCCCCCCGTACCCACCAGGCTTTCCGCCTGGGCGAGGTCAGCGACCTCGACCGCGCGGAGCGCGTCGCGCACGTGGTCGCGCAGCGCCGCGAGCTCCTCGGGGCGGGGCGGGTCGTGGCGCAGGAACATGTCACCAACGCGCAGCGCACCGAGCGGAACGGTGATACCTGCCAGAAAGCGGCGCCTTGCGAACGCCGCCACCTCCATGCTCCCGCCGCCGAGGTCGACGACCGCGCCGTTGTCAACGGGGAGGCCGGCCACTGCGCCGATCAAGGCCAGGCGCGCTTCGTCCTCACCGCTGAGCACCGCAATAGTGAGTCCGCTGCGTCGCTGGGCCTCGGCCACAAAGCCTTCGCGGTTGGACGCGTCGCGAATCGCGGAGGTCGCCACCACGGTGACCGATCGCGCGCCGTGGCGGCGCGCGATCGTCGCGAATGCCGCGAGCGTATGAACTGTGCGGTTGAGGGCTGCCTTGCTGAGACGCCCGCTGATGTCGACGTCGCGCATCAACCGGAGGGCGACGCGCGCATCCGCGAGGACGTCGAGATGGCCCTGGTCGGTCGGTCGCACCACCAGGAGCCGCGCCGAGTTCGAGCCGATGTCGGCGACGGCCCGGGGTGCAGAGCTCACGTCGGAGCGGAGTATAGGCAGCGTGCGCCGGCCGACCTGGCCGCGGCGGCGATGCACAATGGCTCTCATGGCACTCTCCCGGACCGACTCCTCCGCGTCCCACGCGGAGGACGACACGGCGCGACACGAGGCCGCGCCGCGGTATCTCAACCGTGATGTCGCGTGGCTCGACTTCAACCGCCGCGTGCTGGCGCTGGCCGCGCAGCGAGAGGTGCCCATCCTCGAGCGCGCGAGGTTCCTGGCGATCGCGGCGCACAACCTCGACGAGTTCTTCCAGGTTCGTGGCGCCGTGCTCGCTCAGAACGTCGAGACCGGGCTCAGCGATCGCTCGCCAGACGGCCTGACGCCGGTGGAGCAGCGCGAGCTCTTTCGCAAGTGCACCTCGGCGTTCGCCGCCGACCTTGACGAGGCGTACACCAAGTCGGTGGCGCCGGCGCTGGATGCTGCGGGGATTCGCATCTCCGACTACCACGACCTCGATCACCGCGACCGGGCAGCCCTCGACACGTACTTCGCGCACCAGGTGTTCCCGGTGCTGACGCCGCTCGCCGTCGACCCCGCGCATCCGTTTCCGTACATCTCGTCGATGTCGCTGAACCTCGCCGTTGTGGTCGCCGACCCCCTGACGCGCGACCAGCGCGTCGCCCGGGTCAAGGTCCCGCCCGGGCTGCCTCGACTGGCGGCACTGCCCGGCACCACTCGCTTCGTCCCGCTCGAGCAGGTGATCAGCGCTCACCTCGATTCTCTCTTCCCGGGGATGGACATCCTCGCCCACCAGCCGTTCCGGCTCACCCGCGGCGCCGACTTCCAGCTCGACAGCGACGAGGATGATCTTCTCGAAGCGGTGCGGGACGTTCTCAAGCGCCGCCGGCTCTCGCCGCTGGTGGTGCGCCTCGAGATCGACGAACAGATGTCGGAGGAGGTGCGCGACCTGCTGGTGCGCGAGTTGGAGATGGACGAGCGTGACGTGCAGGTCGTGCACGCGCCACTTGACCTCGCCGCGCTCTTCCAGGTCGCCGCGCTCGATCTCCCCGACCTCAAGGACACGCAGTGGGCGCCCACGGTGCCGGCGGCGCTGCTCCCCCAGGAAGGTGGCTTCGACATCTTCGCCTCGGTTCGCGCTGGTGATGTGCTTGTGCATCACCCGTACGAGGACTTCGACGCCTCGGCGGTGGCGTTCGTCGAGCAGGCGGCCTCGGATCCGTCCGTGCTCGCCATCAAGCAGACGCTGTACCGCACCTCGGGGAAGAACAGTCCGATCATCCGCTCGCTCATCCGCGCCGCGGAGTCGGGCAAGCAGGTGGTGGCGCTGGTCGAGCTGACTGCTCGATTCGACGAGCAGGCGAACATCAGCTGGGCAGAGGCGCTGGAGCAGGCCGGCGTCCACGTCATCTACGGCATCGTCGGGCTGAAGACGCACGCCAAGGTATCGCTGGTGGTGCGCAACGAGGGTGGGCGCGTCAATCGCTACTGCCACGTGTCGACCGGCAACTACAACCCGATCACCGCGCGCATCTATGAGGACATCGCGCTGATCACCTGCGACGGTGACATCTGCGCGGACCTGACCGAGCTGTTCAACGCGCTCTCCGGGTACAGCCGTGACGTGCAGTACCGCCGCATCGTGGTGGCACCACAGCGGCTGCGCCACGCCGTGGTCGGTTTCATCCAGCGGGAATCACGTCCGGGCGGACGCATTGCCCTCAAGGTGAACGGGCTCATCGACTCCGAGGTGATCGACGCCCTGTACGAGGCGGCGGAGGCCGGCGCCGAGGTCGACCTCATCGCTCGCGGGATGTGCACCCTCAACCCCGCCGCGTGCGCCGCGCCGCAGCGCATGCGGGTCCGCTCACTGGTGGGGCGCTATCTCGAGCACTCGCGTATCTTTCGCTTCGGCGCCGGGGAGGACGCCGACTACTTCATCAGCTCCGCAGACCTCATGCCCCGCAACCTCGATCGTCGCGTCGAGGTCGCGGTTCCCGTGTTCCAGCACGGTTTGCGCAAACGCCTGGACGACATCCTCGACCTCTCCCTAGCCGACGACGTGCTGGCCTGGGAGTTCGACGGTGAGACGTGGCGCAAGGTTCCGACGACCCAAGGCATCAACGCTCAGGCCGCTCTGCAGGAGGGCGCGGCCCGGCGCAATCGGGGCGGTGGCTGACCGCTCCTCGGGGACCAGGATGCGCGTCCCGTTGGAGATGTCCGTCCCGCGGCTCCTCACCCAGGCGGGCTACCGGGTGAGCAGCAGCGCGTCCAGCCGAAGCACGCGCGCGCTGTTCGACACCGTCGATCGCCGTCTCGCCGCGGGCGGCGGCGAGCTGTCGATCAACCGACGCGACGGCTGGCGCTGGCGTCGCGACACCCTCGGCCATCCCAAGCTGAACTCCCGCGAGTGGACCGCCCCTGCGATTGCTCCGCAGGCGCAGTTGCTGGAGTGGACGCGTGCCTATCGCCGCGGGCGGCCGGTCGAGGAGCGCGCTGTGGTGACGATCCACAGCCGCCGTCACAAGGTCAGCTCCGCGCACGCGGACTCCGTGCTCACGCTGGTCGAGGAGCGCCTCGATGAGCACACCCAGGCGGGGGTGAGGCCACGGCTGCGGCGCGTCCAGGTGGTGGAATCCGGTGCGGACGCGACCGGCGCCATAGCCGTCCTCGCCGAGGCGTCGGTGGACGATGCGCCGGTGCTGGCGCTGCTCGGGCGGGCTCGCTCCCGCGCTCCCCGGCTGCGGATTCCGAACCCCAGCGCCACCGATGCGCGGGACGTATTCACGCGGAGCACCACGCTGTCCGTGATTCAGTGGCTGTACTTCGATTGCGAGCTGCCCGCCGGGTCGCCCGACGCCCTGCGCAAGCTCCGGGTGGCACTGCGCCGCCTGCGCAGCGATCTGCAGACCTTCGGTCCCCTCCTCGATCGCGAATGGGCCTGCGGCCTCCGCGCCCAGCTCGGCCAGCAGGCGGCACGTCTTGGGGTTGTCCGCGACCTCGAGGTGCTCGGCGATCGCCTGACGGCACTGGTCGCGCAGCTTCCGCGGACCGAACGCCCGGCCGCGCTGCCGTTGCTCGACACCGCAGGGACGCAGCTGGCCGCCGCCCGCGCCGAGCTCCTCGACGAGCTGGGGCGCCTGGAGTATCTCCAGGTGCTCGACCGCGCGGTGGACGCGGTCACCGCACCGCGGTGGAAGGACGGCGACGGCGATCCGCTGGCCACACGCCTGGCTCGGCGGCCCTGGCGGCGGCTGCGCAGCTACGTCGAGGCGCTCGGCGAGGCACCTGGTGACGCCGAGCTGCACCGGGTCCGCATCCTGGCCAAGAGAGCCCGATACGCCGCGGACGCATGCGTCCCCGCGGCGGGGGCGCCGGCAACGGAGTCCGCCGCACAATTGGCAGCCTTGCAGACCGTGCTCGGCGACCACCACGACGGCGTGACCACCCGGGACTGGTTGCAGCGCCAGGCGGAGGCGATTACCGGCGTGTCGTTCATCGCCGGCGAGATGGCCGCACTGGAGCTGCGCAACGTGCGCCGATCGGCCAAGGGGTGGCGCGACGAATGGGCGATAATCTCGCGCTCGGGGAACTGGCGATGGCTGCGCAGCTAATCCACGTGGTTCGCCACGCGCACGCCGGCGACCCCGGCGCGTGGACGCACGACGATGACCTTCGTCCTCTCTCCGACCGCGGCTGCATCCAGGCTGAGCGCCTCGCCTCGACTCTGGGGGCGACGCCGCCGTCGGTCATCTACTCGAGCCCGTCGCTCCGATGCATCGCCACCGTCCTGCCCTTGGCGCGGGCGCAACGCCTGCCTCTCAAGACACTGGGCGTGCTGTACGAGGGCGGTACGGCATCGGCAATGCTCGACGGCCTCGCCGGCGAGCGCTCACCGGTGGTCGTGTGCACCCATGGAGACATCCTCGAGGACCTGCTCGAGATGATCGCCGGCGGCGGCGTGGCGCTGGGTACGACACGGGCCGAGAAGGGGTCCACGTGGACCATCGAGGTGGACGCCGGCCGGGTCACCTCAGCGCGGTACGCGCCGCCTCCCTGACCGACGACCGCAGCTCAGCAGGCCCGCTCGGCTCGGTCTGCGAGCGAAGCGCGAGCCGCACCAGGTCGACGCGATCGGTGGTGATGGAGTCCACGCCGCAACCGGCCATCATCCGCGCAGCAAAGGGATTGTTGACCGTCCGTGTGTTGAGGTGGAGGCCGAGGCTGTGCGCCTCTTCGACGAGCTGTTCGGACACGACCCAGTGGTGCACGCAGATTCCCGCAGCACCGGTGTCGGTGCACGACTGGCCGATGGCCTGGGGCAGCCGGTCACGCCAGGGCAGGCCGCCCAGGCGGCTCAGAGTCTCGCGAGACGCCCCGCGCAGCTGCGTGGCTGCGCGGTGGATCTCGCCGGCGCTGCGACGCAAGCCGCTGAGGTTGGCGTGGCTGCGCCAGAGTCCGATCACGACACGCTGGACGTGGTGTGTTCTCCGATCGCCGATGTCAGGGTACGAGGGCCACCGCGCCACGCGCGGCGCGGCGAAGCGCAAGTGGACGAGCCAGGAAAGGTTCTCCGTGCATGTCGCGAAAGCCTCGACATCGGACCGCCCGCGGAACCAGACGCCGAGCAGCTGCGCGGCACGAGCGGTCTTGAGGTCGAAGAGGATGGGCAAGCGGCCATCGAGATGCTCGACGGCCTCGTCAACCGTGAGCAGCCCCGGGTCGACGCGCCGCAAGTCGACCAAGTCGAGGTCCCCGACCAGGCGGCCGTCTTCAAGAGAGGTGTCGTGCCGCACCACCAGAGCGCAGTCCGCGGTGTTGCAGACGTCGAGCTCCAGCCTGTCGATGCCGGCGGCCATGGCCTCGTCGAGGTGAGCTCGCGTCGGGGAGCCGCCCTCGGTCTGGATCGCCAGGCCGGCGTGGCCGACCAGCTGGATGGATGTGTCGGGGTGGTCGCCGGGGGCACCCGATACGCCCCGGACCGGCACCGATCGCTTCAGCGTTCCGGCGGGGGGCCTGACCACGCCAACAGCGTAGCCCGCCACCGGCTAAGCAATGGTTGGCTTGTCGTTCAGAGTTGTGGTCGATCCGTCTGCAGCGTCGAGACGGTCCAGCCGGTATCCCACCCCGAATACGGTGGTGATGCGGAACGGCAGTGTGTCGAAGCGCTCGAACTTCTCGCGCAACCAGCGGATGTGCACGTCAACAGTCTTGTGGTCGCCAAAGAACTTGCTGCCCCAGACGCGGTGAATGATCGTAGAACGTGACAGCACTCGGCCCGCGTTGGCGAGCAGGAGCGAGAGCAGGTCGAACTCCTTCGGTGAGAGGTGCACGCCGTCGGCATCGAATCGAACCGTCCGCGCGGCACGGTCGAGGCGGAAACCACCGAAGTCCTCGACCTCGGTCGAGCCCTGTGACTGTCCACCGCTCAGCTCCGCGCGACGCAGCATGGCGGCGACACGGGCGAGCAATTCGTTGAGCGAGAAGGGCTTGGTCACGTAATCGTCGGCGCCCACCTGGAGCCCCACCACCTTATCGAGCTCGCTCGCCTTGGCGGTGAGCATGAGGATCGGTGTGCTCATCTCCGCGCGGAGCACGCGGCACACCTCGAGGCCGCTCATCTCGGGCAGCATCAGGTCGAGGAGGATCAGGTCCGGGTGGCGCTGGCGCGCGTGCTCGATGGCGGCGGTGCCGGTGGCAACCTCACTGACCTCGTATCCCTCGCGCGTGAGGTTGTAACGCAGCGTCTGGCTGATGTTCGCCTCGTCCTCGACCACGAGGATGCGCTTGGGTCCGCGTCCGGTGCTCATCAGCCGAGCTCTTCGACGTTCCCCGTCTCCAGGAAGACGAGGTCCTCGGCGAGGTTGGTCACGCGATCCGCGATCCGCTCGAGGTTCATGGCCACAAGGATCAGCTGCGTGCCCGGGTAGATGTCGCGACTGTCCGCAACCATCAGCTGAAGGATGTCATCGACGATGCGGTGGTACATCCTATCCACGCGGTCGTCGCGCGCGGCGATCTCCCGGGCGCGGTCGACGTCGCGCGACACCAACGCGTTGAGCATGTCGCGCACCTGCGAGGCGCAGGTGCGCGCGAGCACGGCCACGTCCACCGGTGCGCCGAACGGAGGCAGGTCGGCAAGATTGCGTCCGATCCGCGCGATGTTGACGCAGTGATCACCCATCCGCTCCAGCTCGTCCGACATGTGCAGGAGGCCGAGGATCTCGCGTAGGTCGCGAGCAACCGGCGCCTGGGTGAGGATCACCGAAAGGCAGTGCTCATGAACCTCCGCCTGGCGGACGTTGACGAGGTGATCGCCAGCGATGACCGCCGAGGCCATCTCGATGTCTCGATCGACAAGCGCTCGGGTGGCCCGGTCGATCGCAGTGTCGACCATCTCGCCCATCTCCAGGACCAGGTCGCGGATCTGCCGCTGCTCGGTCTCCAGCGACGGGCGGTGCGGGTGGGCCAGCGGTTCCATCAACCGAAACGACCCGTGATGTAGTCCTCCGTGCGGCGGTCCTGGGGCCGGTTGAAGAGTTCACGCGTGGTGTTCATCTCCACGAGCTCACCGGCGCGGCCCGCGCCCATCAGCATGAACGCGGTGACGTCACTGATGCGCGCCGCCTGCTGCATGTTGTGGGTCACGATGATGATCGTCACCTCATCACGAAACTCACGCATCAGCTCCTCGACGCGCAGGGTGGCGATGGGATCCAGTGCCGAGGTTGGCTCGTCCATGAGGATGACCTCCGGCTCCACCGCCAAGCTGCGCGCCAGGCAGAGCCTCTGCTGCTGTCCGCCCGAGAGTCCCAGCGCGGACCGGTGGAGGCGATCGTTCACCTCGTCCCAAAGTCCGGCGCGGCTCAGCGCGCGCTGCACCGGTTCCTCGAGCTCCTTCTTGGAACGGCGGCGCTCGAGACGCAGCCCGTAGGCGACATTGTCGAAGACCGACATGGGAAAAGGATTTGGTCTCTGGAACAGCATCCCCATCCGGCGGCGCAGCGCGATCACACCTGCCGGCTCAGTCGGCGCCGGGGTACCGTCAAGGAGGATCTTGCCTGCGGCGCGGTATCCGGGGATGAGGTCGTTCATGCGGTTGAGCGCGCGCAACAGGGTGCTCTTCCCGCATCCGCTCGGGCCGATGATGGCGGTGACCCGTCCCTTCGACGCCGAGAAGTCGACCTTGCGCAGCGCCTGGAAATCACCATACCAGGCGTCAAGAGCCTCGGTCTGCACGGCCGCCGCGGGGAGGACCTCGAGCGCCTCGACGGGAGGGCTCTTGGAGCCCACGTGGACCCGGAACTCGGCTGACATCAGATGGCTCCTTGGAGGCGGCGCACCGCCCGACGTGCCATGTATCGGGCGGCGACGTTGAAGACCAGGACCAGGAGGATCAGCAGCGCGGCCAAGCCGTCAGCGTACTGCGTCGCGTCGGGAACCGTACCGGGCTCCACCTGGCTCCTGAAGACGTAGAGGTTGACGGCCAGTGTATCCCCGGGAAGGAAGGGATTGAGGCTGTAATTGGCGTGGGCGGTGGGGGTGCCGACCGTGCCCGTGAACAGGATGGCGGCGGATTCTCCGAAGACCCGCCCGGCGATGAGGATCATCCCCGTTACCAGTTGGGGAAGAGCGGCGGGAAGCAGAACCTTGGTGATCGTCTGCCATCGAGTGGCGCCCAAGGCCAGGCTGCTCTCGCGAAGCGTGGGCGCGAGCGACCGCAGCGCATCCTCGGTGATCCGCACCGCGTAGGGAAGCGAGATGACGGTCATGGCCAGCGCCGCGGCAAGACGCGATGGCCTGCTCCCGGTTGCCTCCACGAACAGCGCATACCCAAAGAGACCGACCACGATCGACGGGAGGGTCGCCAGTGTCTCCGTGGCGCGCCGGACGGCGTTGACCACGCGGCCGGTGCCGGCATATTCCGCGAAGTAGATGCCCGACGCCAGTCCCGTCGGGACGGTGAAGATGAGCGTCAGCACCAGCAGGTAGAAGGTGTTGAAGATCTGCGGGCCGGCCCCGCTTCCCGCACTGTCCGTGCTCGGCGGGCGGGTGTAGAACGCCCCTCGGGTGAGCTCGGAGCGGCCCTGGAAGACCGTGTCGAGCAGAACGAAGATGACCAGCGCGAGGAAGACAATTGCCAGCACCCGGATGGCACTGAAGGCAACCGCATTGGTCACCCGCGCGCGCCGGTTCACGTGGTCACCTGGCTGCGTCGCTGGATCGACCGCACCACGCTGACGCAGGCGAATGTGATCAGCATTAGGAGCAGGGCCAGCATGAAGCGAGCGGCGGTCGCCTTGGGGTTTGCTCCCAGGTTGCTGATGCCGTCGGTGATGGTGGTCGTCATGGTCATGCCGGGCTCGAAGAGGAACCTGAGGCCGTGCTGCAGCTGGGGCAGTTGCGCCACGCCGCCGATGACCAGGGCCACGGCCAGCGCCTCACCCATGGCGCGCGCCAGGCCGAGGACGATGCCGCTGATGATGCCGGGGCGGGCGGCGGGAATGAGAACCCGCCGGAGCGTCTGCCACGGGGTGGCGCCGAGCGCGATTGAGCCCTCGCGCAGGTTCGCCGGCACCGCCTGCAGCGCGTCGGCGCCCAGCGTGGCGATGGTCGGAACCACCATCACGCCGAGCACCACACCGGCAGCGGCGAACCCGGTTCCGGTGGCACCGGGCGGCCCGAGGGCGGCCAGCCGCGGGACCAGCACAACCAGCCCGATGTACCCGTACACGATAGACGGCACGCCCACGAACAGCTCGATCGCTGGTCGCAGCACACGCTCACCCACCTGGTGGCCGGTCTCGGAGATCAGGATCGCCAGGGCCATCCCGACTGGTACAGCCAGGATGAGCGCCAAGCCGACGGTGGTGATCGAGCCTGCGATCGGGGTCCAGGCACCGTATCGCGGCGACGGGAAGCCTGCGGCGGTCGTGTGTGAGGCGCCCTCGGGGTCCCAGGTCGCCGAGCCGAAGAAGTTGTCGAGGCCGATGTGGACGAACCCGGGCCACGCATTGATGGTGAGGAAGACGATGACCAACCCCACCACCACCAGGCTCATCGCGGCAGCGGCACCAAACCCGATCCGAGAGATCCGCTCGGCGCGAAGCCGGCGCCGCCACAGAGGCGACGCCGGCTCGATCGCACTGGGAACGGTGCTCATGAGTCGGGCAGGTTAGCCCTGATCGACGGCGGCCTGACGAGAGGTCTTGCTGAGCGGGATGTAGTGCAAGCTGGTGAGCGACCCGTCCTGGAAGACCGCGCTCTGCATGTACTGCAGGAACGACAGCGCCAGGGTGGTCACCTGTCCCTTCTTGGTGAAACAGTGCTCGTGGGAGAAGAAGGGATACGTTCCGGCCGCGACGGCATCCGCGCCGGGCGCGACGTTGTTGATCTTGAGTGCGACCAATCCTGTGCTGGCGGCGACCGACGAAGCGGTCAGGTATGTGATGGCGCCCTTGGCCGACGGGTTCGTCGTGACGTCCATCTGGGTCAACAGTGTCTGCGTGGTGTTGACGATGCCGGCCGGCGACGACGTCTCGTTGGTCCCGGCCATGATGTCCTTGTCGAAGGTGAAACGCGTGCCCGATCCGGCGGTTCGCTCCAGCACCGTGATCGGCAGGTTGGCGCCGCCCACCTGCGACCAGTTCGTGGTCTGCCCGCTGAAGATGGAGCGGACCTGCGCGAGGGTGAGGTTGGTGACCCCGGCGTCGGCGTTGACGACCACGTCGAACAGGACAAGGGCGACGGGATGGTCAACGAGGGTGCTGGCGTCCACTCCCTGGACCAACGTGGCCGGGATGTCGCTGTCACCGATGTCGACTGTGCCGGCCGCCGCCTTGGTGACCCCGGTCGACGAGTTGGTCGCCGCCACCGTGATGGTTGCGCCCGGGCAGTTGGCCTGGTACTCATCCGCAGCCTTCTGCACCAGCGCCTTGATCGCCGAGGAACCGTCGGCTCCGATCGACCCCGTGACGCAGGTGGCAACCGCAGTCGGCGTCGCTACCTGCGCGGTCGCGGCTGGGCCGCTGCTGTTGTTCGCCGAATCGCCGCACGCGGCCAGCGTCACCATCGACGCGACCACCGCGCCGACAGTCACGCAACGCGCTACAACCATGTGGCCTCTCTCCTTTCTCCGAGTGACGTGAACGCTCGTTGGGTGCCATCGCACGATGTAGATGCTGGCGCACGGGCTGTTGTCGGCACTTTGTCAGATGGTTAAGCACCCGTTAACCCCGGCGAGCGCGGGCGCCCCTGAACGGTTGCGACCTATGCTCCAACCTGTGGAACACGCCGAGTGGACGGAGTCGATGCGGCTCGCGGACGTGCTCGCCGAGGTCCTCGAGGATTCGGACGAGGGCCTCATGCTCGTCGACTACGAGGGCGTCATCCGCTTCGCCTCGGCGACGGCACTGCGCCACCTCGATCTTCGCCACAACTCGATCGGCCGCCCGATCGCGGAATGCAACTGCGACTACCGCCTGGTGCGCCTGCTGGCATCCGTGGGCGGCAGAGACGAGGTGGTGGCGGCGCAGTGGAGCACGAGGGATCGTGACCTCTCAGTCCGCGCGCGCCGGGTTGCCCGGCCGGGCGAGGGCGTGCTTCTCTGGGTGCGTGACGAGACCCGGATCCGCCATCTCGAGAAGATGCGCAGGGACTTCGTCAGCAACGTCTCCCACGAGTTGCGCACCCCCCTCGCGGCCATGCGGGTGATGGCCGAGACCCTGCTGTCCGGAGCTCTCGAGGATGGCCCTGCGGCGCACGAGTTCGTCCACCGCATCGGGCTCGAGGTCGAGCAGATGACGCAGATGGTTGAAGAGCTGCTCGAGCTGAGCGCGCTTGAGGGCGAGCAGCGGCCGGTGCCCGACGAGCGCGTTCCTGTCGCCGACCTGCTCATCGCGGTTGACCGGCTGCGTCCGCTCATCGATGACAAGGAGATCAGCCTGATCTTCGAGGTGCCCGCCGACATCCCCCCGATCCGCGGCGACGTTTCTCACCTCCAGCATGTGCTCCGCAACCTGGTCCATAACGCGGTCAAGTTCACTCCGCCGGGCGGCCGGATCACCATCGCGGCCGCGCCAACCGCCGACGAGATGGTCGAGCTGCGCTGCACCGACACCGGCGTGGGCATCCGCGCCGACGACCTCGCCCGAATCTTCGAGCGGTTCTGGAAGGCCGACAGCTCACGACGGCGCGACGGCGAGGGTTCCGGGTTAGGACTGGCCATCGCCCGCCACGTCGTCGCTGCCCACCAGGGAACCATCCAGGTTGAATCGGAGCTGGGTCGCGGAGCGACGTTCATCGTGACGCTGCCCGCCTGGTCCGGAGTCGGTTCGACCTCGAGCTGACGCTGGCGCGCTGACTTTCCTCAGGACGTGCAGCGCGCCGCGTCGAGCCATCCCGGCTGCAGCTTGTCGTCGAGGATCCGGTCTGCGAGCACGCGGGCGGCGTTGACGGCGAAGCCCATGCCGTGGCCGGTGTAGCCTGCGCAGACATGGATGCGGCGACAAGCGGGCGCCAGACCGACCAGCGGGAGGCCGTCCTCGCTGAACCCCATCGTTCCGGCCCAGCGATGGGTGACGGCCGCGGTGACGCCCAGCTCATGTAGGTGCGCCTCGAGGTGGGCCTGCACGACCTCCGTGGTGTCGAGCTCGTAGCCGATCTCCGCCGCTGGCGCGCGGTGGCGAAACCCGCCCACCAGCACGGCACCGTCGTCACGCTGGCGCCAGTAGCGATGGCCCCACTCGGCGTAGACCGGGCGGGGCACCAGCGCGGCAACCGGTGCGGACGCGAGCATCTGGGCGCGGACGGGCCGGATCGGGACGGCGGGCAGCAGCTGCGCGGTCCACGCGTTGGTGGCCAGCACCGCCACCGAGGCCTCGACTGAGGCGTCTTCAAGGTGCACTGTCGCGGAGTTTTCGCCATCCTCGACAGCAACGACGGGTTGGTCCTCGAAGACGCGCGCAGCATGAGGGATCGCCATGCCGATGACCAGGCGCACCGGGTCGATCTCCCCGTCGTCGGGGTTGACGAGCGCGCACATGGCGCCGGGGACATCGTCGGCCTTGCTGATCACGCCGGGCAGGCGGTCCTCGGCGAGGAGGGTGGCCGCGGCCTCCAGGCTGGCGGCTTCCTCCGCGTCGAGGGCTGCGATGACGCTGCCGCGCACATGGTGTTCGGCGTCGAGGTTCGCGGCGGCGGCGGCGATCAGGGCGTGGTTGGCGATCGTGAACGCCCACACCTCGGCCGCCGTCGCCCGGCCGTAGCGCTCGACGGCACGGGCGTAGTTCTCGGCGACGCCTGCTAGTAGGAAGCCGGCGTTGCGGCCGCTGGCGCCGGCAGCGAGGTGGTGGCGCTCGAGGAGGATGGCGTCGATGTCGCGGCGGCGCAGGACATCGAGCAGCGCCACCCCGGTGATGCCGCCGCCGACAATGACCACCTCCGCATGCCCCGGCAGCCGGCCGGCCCGCGGCATCGCGGGCGGGATTCCCCAGACGGCCTTGGCAACGCTCACGGTGGCGAAGCGGTCACGTCGAGACCTCAGGGGGGTCAAAGCCCAGGGCGCGCAGCGCGCGAAGGTACTTGGGGGTGGTGTCCACCACGGCGCCGCGGGCCAGCAGCAGTGCCACCACTCGATCGGCCAGAGCCTGGCCGTCGGCAGCGTGCTCCACCTCCACCTCCGCGAAGCGCGACACGGCGCGGGTGCCTCCGAGGACGGTCACGCGATCATGGACGAGCTCAACGCTGCCGGTGGAGTCAGCGACGTCCACTTTGTGGCGAATGGTGTCGAGCTCGGCCACCGCGTGCAACGCGGCTGGGTCGAGCCACTGCTCGACGCCTGCTCTCATGGCCTCAGGGATGCGGTCGCCGCCGGCCTCGATCTCCAGCTCCTCGCGCACCACGGCGTCCCCCTCGCGTCGCGAGCGTCCCTTGTACGTCCAGACGCCGTTGCGATGACGCACTCCCACACCGGCGCGCGCGAGACCGAGGTCGTCGCTGTCCCAGTACACGGCATGCAGGTGGTCGTCGCCCCGGTCGACGACTCTGACGCCGTCGAGCGCAGCCAGCGACGGCAGCACGAAGTCCTCGGTGACGGCGAGCTTGACCTCGCGCTCCTCGTCGGCCACGCGGCAGGCGCCGGTTGCGTCCATCACGCGGGGTCGTCGGTGTATTCAGCGAAACCAGGCCATGCCTGGTGCATCCGTCCCAGCAATGACTCCGGGATGGGCAGGTATGTGCCAGTGGCCTCGGCGACGACGGTGCCGTCCTCGAGCGACATCTGCGACTGCGCCTGCATCAATCTGCGGGTGAAGCGGGTCGTCCAGCCTTCCACGCGCAGCGCGACCGAGAGCGGTGCCACCTCGCGAAAGCGCGTCTCCATCCGCCCGGTCACCACCCAGCGGCGGTGGAGCACCGAGCATCGTCCCATCACGTCGTCCAGCACAGCTGCGATCAGGCCGCCGTGGACAAACCCCGGAAACCCCGCATGCTCCTCGCTCGCCACCCAGGTGGTGATCACCCGGTGGCCGGCGAGGTGGTACTGAAGATGCAGGCCGCCGGCGTTGCGCAGACCGTGGACGAAGTTGCGCTGGTACTCACTGTGGTCATTCAGCCACGACTGGTCGAGGCTCTCATCGTACTCGCGATCGCTCACGACGGGCAGCGTACCGAGCCGGCTTCGTGGGGCGTCAGCGCAGCTGCGCTGTGCCGCCCATGTAGGGCTGCAGCACGGCAGGGATGGCGACGCTGCCGTCGGCCTGCTGGAAGGTCTCGAGCACCGCGTCGAGTGTGCGCGGCACTGCCAGCCCACTGCCGTTGAGGGTGTGGACATACCGTGGCCGCTCGCCCGCCGCGCCACGAAAACGGATCTGGGCTCGTCGCGCCTGGAAGTCACCGAAGACGCTGCACGACGACACCTCGAGCCAGCGCTGCATGCCGGGCGCCCAAGCTTCCACGTCGTACTTCTTCCATTGCGCGAACCCCATGTCGCCGGTGCACATCAGCAGCACCCGGTGAGCGATGCCGAGGCGCTGCAGCAATGACTCGGCGTGGCCGGTCAACAGCTCGAGCTCGTCGAGCGATCGTTCGGGAGTCGTGAACCGCACCATCTCCACCTTGTCGAACTGGTGGAGACGGATGTAGCCGCGGGTGTCCTTGCCGGCCGCACCGGCCTCACGGCGCCAGCAGGGGGTGAAGGCGACGTGCGCGATGGGCAGGTCGGCGCCGTCGAGGATCTCCTCGCGGTAGAGGTTCGTGACTGGCACCTCGGCGGTGGGAATGAGGAAGAGGTCGTCGTCAGTCTTGTAGGCGTCGTCCTCGAACTTGGGCAGCTGCGCGGCGCCGATCATGGCGCTGCGCCGGACCAGGTACGGCGGGGCGATCTCGCTGTAGCCGTGCTCGGTGGTGGCGACGTCGAGAAAGAAGCTGATCAGTGCGCGCTGCAGGCGGGCGCCGCCAGCGCGGAGGACCGCGAAGCGCGCGCCACTGAGCTTGGTGGCCCGCTCGAAGTCGAAGATGCGGAGCGTCTCGCCGAGCTCGTAGTGCGTCCGCGGCTCGAAGTCGAAATGCGCCGGCTCCCCCCAGCTGCGCACCACCACGTTCTCCGCGTCACTGGTCCCGTGGGGAACCGATACGTGCGGCGGGTTGGGGACGTAGAGGAGCAGCTCCTCCACACGCCGATCGAGGACGGCGAGCTCGGCCTCGCCGGACTGAATGCGCTGTTTCACATCGCCCAGCGAGGCGCGCTGCTCTGCGGTCGGCGCGCCCCGGATGCCCGCCGAGGCGCGCTTCTGCTCAGCCCGCAGCGTCTCCACCTCGGTGCGCAGCCGCCGGGTCTGCGCATCGAGCTCGAGGATCTCGTCGATTGGCGCCTGCTCCCCCTTGAGGCGTGCACCCTCACGAATCGACTCGGCGTCGTCGCGCAGCCTCTGCAGGGGGATCACCGCCTCAGCTCTCCTCGACTCGTCGTGACGGCGAGAGGTGCGAGTCCTCCTCGTGGATCTCGTCGCGGTGGCGGGGCCGCATGGTCGGGAACAGCAATACGTCGCGGATCGTGGCGGAGTCGGTCAGGAGCATCACCAGGCGGTCGACGCCGATGCCGAGACCTCCCGCCGGCGGCATGCCCACCTCGATGGCCTCGAGGAAGTCCTCGTCCAGGTGAAAGGCCTGTTCGTCGCCGGCGGCGCGAAGACGCGCCTGTGCCTCAAATCGAGCTCGCTGGTCGATGGGATCGTTGAGCTCGCTGAACGCGTTGGCCACCTCGCGCCCTGCCACAACCAGCTCGAAGCGCTCCACGAAGCGGCTGTCGTCGCGGCGCTTGCGAGCCAGTGGCGACACCTCCGCGGGGTAGTCGAGCACGAACGTCGGGTCCCACAGCTCGTTCTCGACGCGTTGCTCGTACATCTCGGAGAGCGCGGTGCCTGGACCGGCTCCCGGTGGCAGGTGCACGCCGAGCGACCTGGCCCGATCAGGAAGCTCGCCCCAGGAATCGAGCGGATCGAACCCGAGTGTCTGCGCGACCAGGTCGACCATGCGCGCGGTGCGAAAGGGGGGCGTCAGCACCAGCTCCCTGCCGCCAAAGGAACGGCGCAGCGGGTCGTCGCACGGGACTGTGCCGCCCTCTTCGTCGGAATGCTGGGGGCCTAGCGCATTGGCGGCGTCGACGATCAACGACTCGGTGAGCTCGCGCATGCCGGTGTAATCGGTGTACGCCTCGTACGCCTCGAGCATCGTGAACTCGGGGTTGTGGCGCGGCGACAGGCCCTCGTTGCGAAAGACGCGACCCATCTCGTACACGCGCCGGTAGCCGCCGACGAGCAGGCGCTTGAGGTGCAGCTCGATGGCGATGCGCAGGTAGACGTCGGTGTGCAGCGCGTTCCAGTGGGTGACGAAGGGACGCGCGTGACCGCCACCGGGGATGGGTTGCAGGATCGGCGTCTCCGTCTCAAGGAACCCGCGGCCGTCGAGCGTGCGCCGCAGCGCGCGAACCACCGCGGTGCGCGCCGCAAAATGGCGGCGCTGCTCGACACTGGCGAGCAGGGCGAGGTAGCGCTTGCGGTACCTCGTCTCCTGGTCCTGGAGGCCGTGGTACTTCTCGGGAGGCGGCTGCAGCGCCTTGACCAGCAGAGTCACCTCATCGGCGACGACGGTGGGCTCACCGCGCCGCGTCCGCATCACGTGGCCGCGCACGCCGATGATGTCGCCGAGGTCGAGTAGCTTCACGATCGCGAACTGGTTGTCGCCAACGCGGTCGAGCCGCATCCACACCTGGAGACGGTCGTCCTCGGCCTCGATGTGCGCGAAGCAGCTCCTGCCCTGCTGGCGGTACTGCATGACACGCCCGGCGACGCGCACCTCCGGGCCTTCCGCGGCATTCTCACCCTCAGCCGTGGCCGGCGCGGATGCTTCGAGGTCGGCCAGCAGCCGCCTGGCCCCGTCGAGGGTGACGGTGGGAGCGAAGTCGACGTTGTAGGCGGGGACGCCGAGCGTGGCCAGCTCGTCGATCTTGCGGCGGCGTTCGGCGGTGAGGTCGTCGGCGGGCATCGCGGCCCAATCTTGCGGGTTTGCCGTGCGGTCAGGAGACGCGGACGATCTTCACCCGCCGCGGACCACCGGGACTCTGCACGTCGACCGACTCGCCGTTGCGGTGACCGATCAGGGCCTTGCCGACCGGCGACTCCATGGAGATGCGGCCTCTGGCGACATCAACCTCGGCCGGCCCGACGATTGTGAACACCTGCTTGCCGAACTCGTCCTTCAACTCCACCTCGGAGCCGATGTGCACCACGCCGCCCTCGGGTGACTCCTCTATGGTCACGGCGTTGCGGAGCATGTTCTCGAGGGTGAGGATCCGCCCCTCCACCATGCCCTGCTCGTTCTTGGCGTCCTCGTACTCGGCGTTCTCGGAGATGTCGCCAAAATCCTTGGCGTACTTGATGCGCTCGGCGATCTCGGCGCGGCGAACGGTGCGCAGCTCCTCGAGCTCGACCTCGAGCTTTTGCTGTCCTTCCGCGGTGAGCAGAACCGGCTTGTCCATGGAGTGAGACCCCTCGCCCGCGGGAGCGTGGGTCGCCCCCTGCGGATTGAGCGGCGGAGTATAGGCCAGCCCGCCCTGTCATGGATGTGACGAAACGCCTACGTTCGGTCACCCCCTCTGGCACCGGGTCTATGATTTCGACTGTCTCGTCGAAACCCCCAGCCCCCCCTCTCGGGGCGTCTCTGGTACGCCAGGGGCGCCCTCTTTTTTTACAGGGCGAGGCAGATCCTCGCCCCTCATCAGGTCGAAGTGAATTCGATCTGATACGCCCCGCTCCTCGGCGCACCTCGGGCGCCGACGGCACTTGTTGGGGCCGTGGTCCGCATTCGGCGTGGGTCGCGGCTGGTTCTTGGGCGCTCGGTTCCGCGCTCCTTGCAGTTGTCTCGCTTACGCGCAGTTGCAACCGGGCGACGCCACTGCGACCACCCAGAGCACTGCTGCGAACACCCACACCGCATATGCCGCGCTGATCCACACGCTCTGCATGTTGCGGCTGGCGATGCGCGTGGCGACGGTGAGGAGCACCGCCAGCAGCGCGAGCGATGTGAGAAGCACCAGCAGTCGCGCCCACGGCGGCGCGGACATCAGTGTGCCGAGGACAACCGTGACCACCGGTGGGATGCCCAGCGGGATGACCCACCACGGCAGCTCCACCGGAGCGCCGAGGCGCGAGTCGCTCATCCCTCTCCGCTGGTGAAGACGGGGCGGTACCAGCCCTGCGGGCCGAGGCCTGCGACCAGCGCGCGCTCGAAGATGGTGTCGAGCATGTCGAGGCTGTCAAGATCCTGGACCATGGCGCGCAGCCGCGCCGCGCCGTTGCATCCCTTGATCGACCAGGCGACGTACTTGCGCCCGATGCGAAGCGTGCGCTGCGGGCCGTGATAGGCAACCAGCATGCCGAGGTGGCGCCGGCACAGCGCGATGCGCGCTGCGAAGTCGAGGTCGTCGAGGAGCTCGCCGGTGGCGAGGAGGTGGCTGGCCTGACGGACCAACCAGAAGTTGCCGAGCATGCCGCGGGCGATGACCACGCCGTCGACAACGCCGCTGCGGATGCGACGCTCGATGAGGCGCGCGTCCTCGACGTCGCCGCTGCCGATCACTGGGATGTCGACGGCGTCCTTGACGCGAGCGATCTCGTGCCAGTCGGCCTCACCGGCGTAGCCCTGGCAGCGCGTCCGTCCGTGCACAGTGATGGCCGTGACCCCGACGTCGGCGAGGGCGCGGGCCAGCTCGGGCGCGTTGATGCTCTGGGCGTCCCAGCCGAGCCGCATCTTGGCCGTGACAGGGACGTCGACCGCGTCCACCATGGCGCGGAGCACGGCGGCGGTGGCGTGCACGTCACGCGCCAGCGCGGCACCGCTGCCGCGACCGACCACCTTCTTCACCGGGCAGCCGAGGTTGACGTCGACGGTGACCGCGCCACGCTGGACGCACACCTGGGCAGCCGCCGCCATCACCGCCGGGTCGCAGCCGACCAGCTGTGCGCCGGCAGGCGCCACCCCGGTGGGAAAGTCGAGCAGCTTGAGGCTGGCCTCCTGGCTGCGCACCACCGCTTCGGAAGCGACCATCTCCGTGCAGACGAGCCCGGCGCCCAGCTCGACGGCGAGCTCGCGACAGGGCGCATCGGTGATCCCCACCATCGGCGCGATCAGCACCGGGGAGCTCAACCGCAGGGAGCCGACGCGCAGTGCTGGACGAGCGGGAGCGGCGAGAGCCATGGTCGTCTGATCTTACGGGCAGCGCCTTGGCGCGCCCGCTCAGTCGGTGTTGAGCTCGTGGATGAGGCGCAGGCCGACCAGGGTCAGGTGCGGATCCACCGCCTCGATCTCCGGGATCAGCGGTGCGAACAGCTCGGCGAGGCCGCCGGTGGCGATGACCCTCGCCTCGGCGCCGATCTCCTCGCGCATCCGCGCCACGATCCCCTGGACGAGCCCGACGTAGCCGTACACGAAGCCGGACTGCATCGAGGCCGCGGGGCTGCGCCCGATGACCGAGGCGGGGGCGGCCAACTCCACGCGGTTGAGCTTGGATGCCCGGCTCACCAGGGCCTCGAGGCTGATCAGGATCCCCGGGGCCATCGCCCCGCCCAGGTACTCCCCGGCTGCGGAAATGGCGTCGAAGGTGGTGGCGGTGCCGAAGTCGAGCAGGATCGCCGGTGCGCCATAGAGGTGACGGCCGGCGAGCGCGTTGGCGATGCGATCAGCTCCGACCAGGCGAGGATCCTCGTACTTGATGCTGACTCCGGTGCGGATGCCGGGTCCCACCACCAGCGGCGCGCAGCCGAAGTACACCCGCGACATCTCCTCTACCGAACGCGCCAGCGGCGGTACGACGTTGGCGACAGCGACGGCGTCGATGTCACCGATCTCGATGCCACGCCGGCGGAGCAGGTCGGTGGCGCCGAGGCCGAGCTCGTCGCCGGTCGAGCGCTCGTTGGTGTGCAGCCGGAAATCCGCGACGAGCCGATCCCCGTCGAAGACGCCGACGACGATGTTGGTGTTGCCGACGTCGACCGCCAGGAGCATGGCCGGGACGGTATCGCAAAGGCGACTGGTGGGAGGAGAGGAATTCGCCGCCGCAGCCTGTGCCTCTGCTCCCACCGGGGGTACTCCACTAACGTTGCCGGGCAATGATCGGGCTCGTTGACGTTGGCGGGACCAAGCTGCTTGCCGCCGTCGCCGCAGGGAACGGAGCGGTCGATGCGCCTGTCCGGCGCTCGACGCCAGGGGTGGGGGACGTGGTTGAGGTGCTCGCCGCCATGCTCGACGAGGTGCGCGACGGGCAGCATCTGGAGGCGATCGCCGCTGCCGTGCCCGGTCCGCTCGACCGCGAGCGCGGTGCGCTTCTGAAGCCCCCAGGCCTGTCAGGGGCGTGGCACGGCCTCGAGCTTGGCGCTCGGCTTGGTGAGCGCTTCGGTTGCACGGTGCGCCTCGAGAACGACGCCAACTGCGCCGCCCTCGCTGAGGCGCACCTCGGTGCCGGGCGGGGAGCGACGACGCTCGTGTACTACACGGTGTCGACCGGGATCGGCAGCGGCGTCGTGCGCGGCGGCAGGCTGGACGCGGGCGGCCAGGACACCGAGGGTGGTCACCAGGTGGTCTGGCCGCGGCCAGCGGGCGGCCCACCCTGCGAGTGCGGTGGGGCCGGCTGCCTGGAGGCCATCGCCAGCGGCCGCGCCATCGCCCGCCGCTTCGGCCGGCGCGGTGAGGAGATCGAGGACCAGGCGGTGTGGGACGAGGTCGGTGAATGGCTCGGCCTGGCGGTCGTCAACGCCACGGCTCTGCTGGCTTGCGATCACGTCGTCTTCGGTGGCGGCGTGGCGAGCTCGCGCTGGCCGCGGATCGAGCTGGCCATCGTGGCGACGGTCGAGCGCCACCTCAAGCTCCAGGACCCACCCGTAATTCGGGTCGCGGAGCTCGGCGAGGACCGCAACCTCGCCGGCGCCCGGCTGCTCCTGCGTCCATCCGAGCAAGCGCCGCCGCACTAGCTACCCTTCCGCGGTGGGCTCGGTTCACCTCGCCGCCGACAGCACCTGCGACGTTCCGCCGGCGGATGCGGAGCGCGACGGGCTGCGCATCATCCCGCTCAAGGTGATCATCGGCGAGGAGGTCTTCGCCGATGGGCGGGACATCGACGCGGCCACCCTGTATTCGCGGATGCGCAACTCCTCAGTGGTGCCACGCACCTCACAGCCGACCCCGGCCGAGTTCGAGGCCGTGTTCAGCGAGCTCGGCGGGGAGGGCGGCCCCATCTTCTGCTCCACCATCTCGGCGGCGATGAGCGGCACGTACAGCGCCGCCGTCCAGGCCACTGAGGCACTCCCCGGACTCGACATCCACGTTTTCGACACCCGCACAGTGGGACCCGGCCACCGCTTGGTGGTCAACGCGGTGCTCGCTGCGGCCGCCTCCGGTGCCGACGCCGGCGAGCTCGAAAGGGTCGCCGCCGAGGTCGCCGCCTCGATGCGGCTCGTCTTCACGGTCGAGAGCCTGGAGTACCTGCGCCGCGGCGGGCGGATTGGCGGGGCCCGCGCGCTCCTCGGCTCGGTCCTCAACATCAAACCGATCCTCGAGGTGCGCGACGGCACCGTCGAGCCGCTGGACAGGGTTCGCACCTTCCCGAGGGCGCTCGACCGCCTGGTCGAGGAGGTGGGCCGGTCAGCGTCCGAATGGGGTGGCCACGCCCGGGTGATGGTGGCCCACGCCGACCAGCGGGAGATGGGGGCAGAGGTCGCGCGCCGGGCCGGCGAGGTCGCTGGCCAGCACGCCGAGCTCATCGACGTAGGCCCGGTGATCGGGTGCCACGGGGGCCCGGGCGCCATCGGAGTGGCCTTCCACCGCCCCCTGTGACCGCTGCCTCGAACCCAGGACGCCTCCGGAGATCCTCGCGCTGACCACATCTTCTCCGGCGAATTGGACTCGACCTCTGTGCGCGCCGAGTCACCGTTGCACTGCCTGGTGCTGCCCAATGGCAAGCTCGAGCAGCTGATCCTCAACCACCCTCAGCTGGGCATCAACCTGGTCCGTGCGGTGATCGGACGCTTCCGCAACGTGGGCGGCGGCCGCCAGCACCCGGCCGCCGAGCTCCCCAGCGTCTGACCGCATCAGCGCCGGAAGGCGGTGACGCAGACGTCGACCCAGCAGCGCGTCGAGCGTGCGGCGTATCCGGCCGGGATCGCACCCGCGCTCTCCGACGAGCGGTACACCAGATAGATTGTGCCGCCCTCGTTGACGACATCGAGCGGTGGCGTGGCGACGACGGTGGTGGGCGCGTACGCCGCGGTGCCCCAGTACCAGGCCACGTTGTTCGCCACCACGTGCGTGCTTGCGCGCAGGGATGCGTCCTCGTAGTAGGTGAGCAGCAGGTACTGGCTCGGCGTGGCGTCGACGAGGTCGTGCGCTGTGACCCGCGCTTGCAGGAAGGCGACGGCCGACGGCGTGTCGGGATGGTCGTCAGCGAGGCTCAAGCCGACCGACGCGGCAGCGATGGCGCACAGGCAGACCACGAGCAGGCCGCGGACGCGGATCAACGCGAAGCCGGCGCCCACCACCGCGAAGAGCGGGCCCCACACCACGCTCGCGTAGCGTCCATCGAGCACCGGCTTCCAGGCGCTGAGCACCATGATCATCAGCACGGCCCCGGCGCCGCACGCCACCAGGAACAGCGCGGCGCGGCGACCCGCGGGTGAGAGCCGGCGATCGAAGAAGACGAGCGTGGCGCAGCCGATGAGCACACCGGCACCGGCGGCGAATCCCTGCAGCGCCAGAAGGCTCACCTTGGCTGGGATCCAGGGATCCACTGGTGGGCCGGAGAAGAACGGAAGGAAAACACCCACCACCGAGAGAAAGCCCAGGCGTGCCACCCAGAAGGCGTCGCCGGCGTGGGCGAACTGGGCGCGGGCCACGACCAGCCAAGGCAGCAGCGTGAGGAAGGCCGCACCCGCGGCCAGAGCAGCGCTCAGCGCGGTGCGCCACCCGGCGCGGAACACCACGAGCACGGCGACGACCTGCGCGGCCACCGCGAACACAGCGAAGTACTGCGTGTACAGGGCCAGGACCGTGACCGCCGCATACGCCGCCCAGCGCGGCAGCGACGGGCGCTCCACGGCGCGCCAGACCAGTAGGGTGGACGCCATCACCAGCGTGGTCGCTAGCGCGTACATCCGCGCATCGCGGGCACTGAGCACCAGCGCAGGGGTGATCGCACAGAGGATCGCCGTGACGATGCCACCGCGTTCGCTGGCGACGCGCCGGCCCAGGGCGGCGCCGAGCGGGATGGCCGCAGCGCCGGCAAGCGCAGCAACCAGGCGGAGCGCGGTCGGTCCCGACCAGAGTGCCGACACCGTGTGGTCGAGGAGGTAGGCCAGCGGCGGGGCTGAGTCCGAGCGGACGGCGTCGAGCATCTGTCCAAGCGGACGCTGCACCACGACGCCGGTGAAGGCCTCGTCACGCCACAGCGGCTGGTGGCCGAGGAAGAGGAGGCGCCCGGCCAGGCCGAATAGCGTGATCAGCGTGACCTGGCCGGCGTAGCCGGGCAACCGCCTGGACATCGGTCGCCGAGTATGAGCACCAGGGGCCGACGTGGCGATTCGTGCGGCGGCCGTGAAAGCCGGCCGCAGGGCTAGGATTGGACGGGCGTTCAACAGATTGAGGAGGTTGGTGGGATGGCGGCTGTCGTTCTCCAGCCCGGCGAGGAACCGGGCCGTCGCGGCCAGATCGTTCGCGCCGCGGCCAGGGTCCTCGGCCGCATCGGGTATTCGGACAGCTCGATCAAGCAGATCGCGCTCGAGGCCGGGGTTGCGCCGGGTCTGGTCCACTATTACTTCACCTCCAAGGAGGAGCTGCTCGTCGCGGTGGTGCACGACCTGGAGCGCGAGATGGTCTCCGACTGGCAGTCGGCCGTCGAGGGCATCGACGACCCCCTGGAGCGCATCGTCGCCGCCCTCGACCACACCGCGGTGCGCGCTTCCGAGCACCCCGAGTTCTTCCGGCTCCTGTTCGACCTCTACGTGGTCGGCCTCAACAACACCGCCATCCGCGAGCGCTGCGCAGAGCTGTGGACGCGCTTCGTCGACGACATTGAGGCGGAGGTCCGCCAGGTGCTTGCCAAGCTGCCTGCGCCGGGCAGCGTCCCACCCCGCGACCTCGCCGAGGCGATCGGGGGAGCCATCGACGGCATCGCGCTGGCAGGGCTGGTTCGCAACGCCACCCCCCTGGCCGTGTACGGGGCGCTGAAGACGATGCTCCTCTCACTTGTCGTCACCGCGTACGTGAACGCGGGGATGGACCCGCCTGTGGCGCGGATGCGCGCGTTGCTCGACCGCGCCGGGACGCTGGCCGCAGCGGAGTAGCGTTGCGCACAGGCGTGGACATCGGTCCCGCCTGCCACCATCTGGGCATGTCACCGGGTCACCTCGCCTGTCCTAACAATTGTCCCGAGGGGCGGTTCGAGGCGCTCAACGCGCCACTGTTCGTGGATCGCGCCGGCCGGTACGCGGGTCATGACGGCAGTCGCGCGACGTACGTTTGCGCCGTCTGTCAGAGCGTCGCCGTCGACGTTGCCGCGGCCGCGCGCGAGATGCACCGCAACCGCGACGAGCGATTGGTCACGCTCACCTGCCCGTCCTGCGGGATACGCATGCTGCCCCCCGAGGACGACCCGCTCGCCTCGCTCGTCGAATGTCCGGCGTGCGAGACGCGCTTTGAGGTCGAAGAGGGCACGGCGCGGTTGCACGGCGGCCCCGAGGAGGACGGCGAGGACATCGACTGAGCGCTAGGCTGCGCTCTGCTTGCGCAGAGCGCGCAGCGCCGACTGCGCCGCCCACCACCCGCACATGCCGTGCACACCACCGCCCGGCGGAGTGGCCGCGCTACAGATGAAGACGCGCGGGTTGGGCGTGCTGTACGGATCGACCCGGGGAACCGGGCGCGTGAACATCTGGCTAAGGCTGAACAGGCCACCGTTGATGTCGCCGCCGACGAGATTGGCGTCGTACGCCTCGAGCGCGGCCGTGTTCATGGTGTGCCGGCCGATCACGCGGTCGCGGAAACCCGGGGCGAAGCGCTCGACCTGGCCCTCGATCCGGCTGGTCATGTCAACGCGCGAGCCGTTGGGCACATGACCATATGCCCACGCGGTGTGACCGCCGTCGGGCGCGCGCGACGCATCGAACAGGGAGGGTTGCACCAGGATCACGAAGGGCTGCTCGGGGTGACCGCCGGCCGCCACCGTGCTCTCTGAAGCGACGACCTCGTTGAGGCTGCCGCCGAGGTGCACGGTGGCGGCGCGTGCGCAGCTCTCGTCGCGCCACGGGATGGGTCCATCCAGCGCCCAGTCAAGCTTGAAGAGACCGGGACCGTATCGATAACCGCGCAGGCGCCGCCGGTACCGAGGGGGGAGCGCGTCGGTGCAGACCGCCTCGATGCTGCGCGGTACCAGGTCGAGCAGCTGGACGCGGGATGGCGGCAGCTGGCTCAACGCGGTAACGCGACGGCCCGTCTCGACAGTGCCGCCCAGCGATTCCAATCGCGCGGCCAGCGCCACGGAGACATTGCCGGACCCGCCGCGAACCACCGGCCAGCCGACCGAGTGCCCGACCATGCCGAGCACCAGGCCGATGCTGGCGCTGGCAGGGCTGTGCAACGACAGCATCGAGTGCGCCGACATGCCGGCGAACAGGGCACGCGCGCGGCTCCCGCGAAAGAGGCCTCGCGCCAGCAGGGATGCGGGCAGCAATGCGGGAGCGCCAAACGCGCTCACCAGAATGGGGTGGCGTGGCGGGCGCAGCGGGCCGAGGAACTGGTCGAGTAGCTCGGGCGCGTGTTCGGCCAGCGGCGTGAAGGTACGCCGATAGCGCGTCTGATCCCGTCCCAGGCCGGCTGCGGTGTCGTCGACCGAGCGCTCCATGACGATCGCGTCGTCGCCGTCGAGCGGATGCGCCAGCACCGCCGGCGAGTGCACGAACTCGACGCCCTCCCGGCCACCGAGGTCGCGGAAGAACCGAGATGAGGTGCCGAAGGTCAGGACCGCGGCGCCGACGTCGTGATGAAATCCGCGAAGGGTTAGCTCGGCGGTGCGGCAGGCGCCGCCGACGTCGTCCGACGCCTCGACGACGTGAACGGAAAGCCCTTGCTCGGCCAAGGTGATCGCGGCGGCGAGCCCGTTCGGACCGGCACCGACGACGACCGCGTCATACCGGCTGGCCACGCCCTGGGTCAGCGTTCGAGCACGGGCAGCAGCCCGACGGTGGCGCTGATCGGCCCGAAGAGCTCGCCCTCCTCACGTGGCCAGTACCGCGAGAAGCGGCCGTCGAACCCCCAGAGCCGACCGTCATGTTCGACGCTCGGCGCGTCCTCCCAATGCGGGGTGTGACCGTGCACGAGCCGGCGAGCGCCGAAGTGCTCGAGGTACACGTCGAGTCGCCGGCGTTCCACGAACGCGCGCCGGCCGAAGAGCGTTCGCACCGCAGTGAACACGCCACCCGGCGTTGCCAGCCAGGCCCGCGCCGTGTCGTTGACGTCGCCGACGGTCTGGCCGAAGTCCGCATACAGGTCGTCGTCGGTGTGCTGCACCAGCGTGCCGTCAGCAAGCAGAATCAGAAACGGCAGGTTGCGCAGCCATGCCTCGAGATCGGGGTCGGCGGAAACCTCCTCGAGGTCCGCCCAGTCACCTCTGCGGTGCAGCCACAGCGCCTCGAGCTCGGCGGGGTCGCGGGCTCGCCAGGGCTCGGGGGGCTCAACGCCGCGGCGTCGCTCCAGCACGGCGAGCAGGAAAAGGTCGTGGTTGCCGAGCACCGAACGGCTGTTGCGTCGTGATCGGGCCAGCCGCGCGGCAGCAGCGCCGCCGCCGCGACCCGGCCGGCCGCCCTGGAAGAAGTCGCCGAGAAACATGGTGTCGACGTCGTCCTCGGGGTACGGCTGAAGCGCGTCCTCGAGCCGTTCGACGTCGCCTTGGACATCTCCGACGATGAGGAGGGGACGGCTCATCCATCGAGGATAGCGTCAACCCCGCGCTTTCCCCCGGCGAGGGCTCCGCCGCGCTGGCTCGCGGCGGGCTGGGGCGGCGGGTCCGACCGCGGCTCCCACCTCCTTGGCAGCGACCGGCTGGCGCGCCAGGACGGTCACCACGCGGCGGGTCTTGGCGACCAGGGTGGCGGCGCGGACCAGCTGGCGCGAGACCATCCGCGGGCCCGGAGCGCCGGGGAGCTCGCGGCGGCGCAGCGCGGTGTCGACGTCGAAGAGGTCCACGATGTCGTCCTGCGCGAGCTCAGTCATCTCGCGCCACTCCGCCGCGGAGATGTCGCGAAGCGTGCGACCTTCGTCGACGGTTCGCCGGACGGCAGCGCCGACCAGCTGATGCGCGGCGCGAAAGGGCATGCCGCGCACCACCAGGTACTCGGCGACGTCGGTGGCGAGGAGGCCCGGGTCAGACGCGGCCTCGCGCATCTCACGGCGCTTGAAGCGCAGCACGCGCACGACGTCGGTCACCGCCGCCAGGCTCGCCATGGTGGTGTCGACGGCGTCGAACAGCGCCGTCTTGTCCTCCTGCAAGTCGCGGTTGTAGGCGAGCGGCAGCCCCTTGAGGAGCGTCAGCATGGCGGAGAGGTCGCCGATGGTGCGGGCGCTCCGCCCGCGGACGAGCTCGAGGACGTCGGGGTTCTTCTTCTGCGGCATCAGCGACGAACCGGTGGCGTGGCTGTCGGGGAGCTCGGCGAAGTTGTACTCGCTCGACGTCCAGAGCACCACCTCCTCGGCGAACCGGGACAGGTGCACCATGATCAGCGCGCACGCCGCGGTCAGCTCAACGACGAAGTCCCGGTCGGACACCGCGTCGAGGCTGTTGGCGCTGATGCTCGCGAAGCTCAGCTCCTCGGCCACCGCGCGGCGATCCAGTGGGAGCGTGGTACCGGCGAGAGCGCCACTGCCCAGCGGAAGCACGTCGCAGCGGTCGTGCACGTCCTCGAGGCGGCCGACGTCGCGCTGCAGCATCTCCACGTAGGCGAGCAGGTGGTGCGCGAGTGAGACCACCTGGGCTCGCTGCCCGTGGGTGTACCCCGGCATCAGCGTGCCCCGGTGCTGCTGGGCGCGGCGGGCGAACGCTTCCTGCAGGGTGGCGATGGAGAGCATCAGCTCGCGACAGATGCGCTTGGCGTAGAGGCGCAGGTCGGTGACCACCTGGTCATTGCGGCTACGCCCGGTGTGCAGCCGCCCCGCCACCTCGCCGGCGATGCCGAACAGGCGGCGCTCGATGGCGGTGTGGATGTCCTCATCGCCCGGCTCGAGCGCGAACTCGTTGCGGTCGAACTCGCGGCGAATCTCGCGCAGGCCCGACTCGATGGCACGAGCGTCGGCGGCGCTCACCAAACCGACGCTGCGCAGCATGTGCAGGTGGGCGACGGAGGCGTCCAGGTCGTCGGCGTAGAGGCGGCGGTCGACGGCGATGCCGATCGTGTACTCCTCGACGCGCCGTGAGGTGCGTGAGCCGAGCCGTCCCGACCACATCTTCGCCGGCGTCGAGGGCGGCGTGGCGTCGGGACCTGCACCAGCGCCGACGATGCGGATGCCGCGAGCCATCAGCGTGCCCGCCGGACCTGCCGCGGCAGCGACAGCGGGGCGAGGTCCTCGAGCGCGCCCTGCACGCGCGCCTGGGTGCGCAGCGAGAGACCAAAGAGCTCGATGAAGCCACGCGCGGCGGCATGGTCGAACACGTCGTCGGCGCGGTCGTATGTCGCCAGTGAGGTGCTGTACAGCGAGCGCAGCGCCCGCCTGCCGGTCACCGTGACCCCGCCGCGCGCGCAACGCACCCTGACGTCGCCGGTGACGTGCTCCTGCGTCGAGGCGACGAAGGCGGCGAGCGCCTTGCGCAGCGCACCGAACCAGAGGCCGTCGTAGACCACGCGCGCCCATTCGCCGCTGAACTGGCGCTTGAGATGAGCGACGTCGCGCGGCAGGGCGACCGTCTCCAGGGCGGCGTGCGCCGCGTGCAGCAGCACCGCGGCGGGTGCCTCGTACACCTCGCGCGACTTGATGCCGACGAGCCGGTTCTCCACGTGGTCAACGCGGCCAACGCCGTTGCGCCCGGCGATCGTGTTTAGGCTCAGAACGAGGTCCTCGGCCTCGAGTGACTCGCCGTCGACGCTCACTGGGATGCCGCGCGCAAAGCCAATGGTCAGCTCCTCCCCCGCGGAATCGCACGCGGCCGGGTTCGCGGTCCAGGCAAAAACGTCCTCCGGTGGTTCCCGCCACGGGTCCTCGAGCGGGCCGCACTCGACACTCCGTCCCCAGAGGTTGGCGTCGACGCTGTACGGCGACTCCACGGTCGCGAGGACCTCGATGCCGTGCGCCGCCGCGTAGGCGATCTCGTCGTTGCGGCCCATGTCCCAGTCCCGAACCGGCGCGATCACCTCCAACTCGGGCGCCAGCGCTGCGGTGGCGACGTCAAAGCGAACCTGGTCGTTGCCCTTTCCCGTGCACCCGTGCGCCACCGCCACCGCGCCCTCCTCGCGCGCCACCTCGACGAGGAGCTTGGCGATCAGCGGGCGCGCCAGGGCGGTCGCCAGCGGGTATACGCCCTCGTACAGAGCGCCGGCGGAAAGGGTGGGAAAGACGAAGTGCTCGACGAAGATGCGGCGGGCGTCGACGACGTGCGCGGCGACCGCGCCCGCGCGCAGCGCCCGCTCGGTGACGTCGGCGGCGTCGCGACCGTCACCGCCGAGATCGGCGGTCAGCGTCACCACCTCGTAGCCCTGTTCCTCGCGTAGCCAGCGCACCGCGACAGAGGTGTCGAGCCCCCCGCTGTAGGCCAGCACGCAGCGGCGTAGCGCGCTCATCCCAGCCCCTCGCTGAGGGTGCGCAGAGTGGCCAGCAGGCGCTGCGCCGCCGGCCGCGAACGCGCGATCAGAAGCACGGTGTCGTCGCCCGCGACCGTGCCGGCGAGCTCGTCGAAACGCGCGCTGTCGATGGCGACGGCGACGAGCGACGCGCTGCCCGGCTGGGCGTGAACGATGCCGAGCAGGTCGATGAACTCGATCCCGTGGGTGTGTTCGACGAGCGCGTTGTGCAGCCGCTGCCGGGCGGCGCGCTCGTCCACCTCGGCGCCGGCCTGCGCGTAGCGCGAGCCGCCCTCTCCGGGCACGCGCAGCAGTCCCAGCTCGCGGATGTCCCGGCTGACCGTCGCCTGGGTGACATCGAGGTGCCGCCTGGCCAGGGCGGTGACCAGCTCCTCCTGGGTGCGGATGGTTCGCGTGCGCACCAGCTCGACAATGGCACGCTGCCGGGAGCGCTTGGCGGCACCGTTGCCGGCGACGCGTCCAGCCGCGCTGGTCATGCGCCGCCTTCTGTGCGGGCGATGGCGAACGCCTCGCGGAGCCGGCGCAGCCCCTCGTCGATCTCGGACTCCGAGGTGGTCAGGGCGGGCAGGAGGCGCAGCACGCTGTCGCCGATGGCGTTGACGATCACGCCGCAGTCGAGCGCCGCCCGCCCCGCGCGCGACGCCACGGGTTCGTCGAGGACCACACCGAGCATCAGCCCGCGACCGCGCACCGCAGCCACGGGAACGCCGTCGGCGCGCAGAGACAGCAGCGACTCGCGCAGGTAGTCGCCCATACGCGCGGCGCGCTCGACCAGGTGCTCCTCATCGATCGTGCGCAGCACTGCACACGCCGCCGCCGACGCCAGCGGGTTGCCACCGAAGGTGGTGCCGTGGTCGCCAGGCTCGAGAACATCCGCGCGCGGCGAGGCGAGGACCGCGGCGACCGGGACGCCCCCGCCGAGCCCCTTGGCGACGGTCATGACATCGGGCAGCACGCCGGCGTGCTGGTGCGCCCACCACCGGCCGGTGCGGCCCATGCCGCTCTGCACCTCGTCGACCATGAAGAGCAGGTCGCGCTCGTCACAGAGCGCTCGCACCCCGGCGACGAGGTCGTCCGCCAAAGGAACGACGCCGCTCTCGCCCTGGATGGGCTCGAGGAGGACGGCGGCCGTGCCATCGTCGACGGCGGCGCTGATCGCATCGAGGTCGGCATCGACGTGCACGAACCCAGCGGGCAGCGGCTCGAACGGCTCGCGGTAGCGCCTGTTCGCGGTGGCGGCGAGGGCGCCGAGTGTGCGCCCGTGGAACGCGCCAGTCAGCACGACGACGCCGGTGGCGGCGCCGCGGTGCCGCCGTCCCCATTTGCGGGCAAGCTTGATGGCGGCCTCGGTGGCCTCGGCGCCGCTGTTGCAGAGGAAGACGCGGCCCTCGAACGCGGTGGCGATGAGCCGTTCGGCGAGCTCGACCTGCGGCGCTGTGTAGTAGAGATTGCTGGTGTGGATCAGGGCGGCGGCCTGCTCGGTCAGCGCGCGCCTGACCGCCGGGTGGGAATGACCGAGCACGTTGACCCCGATGCCGCCGACGAGGTCGATGAGCTCGCGCCCGTCGGCGTCGCGCACCCAGGCACCGTGCCCGGAGACGATCTCCAGCGGCTGGCGTGCGTAGGTGTGCATCAGCGCGGCGTCGGCGCGATCGCGGAGAACGTCGAGCGAGCTCACTGGTCGTCCACCGCCGCCCCGGGGCCGAACATGGTGCCGACCCCCTCCGAGGTGAGCAGCTCGAGGAGAAGCGCGTGCGGCACGCGCCCGTCGATGATGTGCGCCGCCTCGACGCCGTCGAGCGCGCGCAGCGCGGCCTTGACCTTGGGCAGCATCCCGCCGGTGATGACCTTGTCGGCGGTCAGCGCGATGGCGCGCTCGCGGTCGAGCGTGCTCAGCAGCGCGCCGTCCCGATCGTGAACGCCGCCGACGTCGGTGAGCAGGATGAGCTTGGTGGCACGAAGAGCGACCGCCAGCTCCGCAGCGACCGTGTCGGCGTTGACGTTGTATCCCTCGCCGTCGTAGCCGAGCCCGATGGAGGCGACCACAGGGATCCGGCCCTGGTCGAGGATCGACAGGACGGGCTCGACGTTGACATGGTCCACCTCGCCGACGCGGCCGAGGTTCTCTCCGGACTCACTGCGCGCCGGGCGCACCAGTAGCGTCGGTCCGTCCTCGCCGGAGAGCCCGATGGCGCTGCCACCGAGGCGATGGATCCGCGACACCAGGTCGGGGCCCACCTTGCCGGCGAGCACCATCTTCACCACCTCCATGGTGGCCTCGTCGGTCACGCGCAACCCGTTGACGAAGCGCGGCGTCATGCCCATGCGCTCCTGCAGGCTGCTGATCTCTTGGCCGCCGCCGTGCACGAGCACCGGCCGCATGCCCACGAAACGAAGTAGCACGGCGTCCTGCAACACCGCGTCGACGTCGCGACCGGCGGCGGCGGCACCGCCGAGCTTGATCACCAAGGTGTGGCCGCTGAAGCGGCGGATGTACGGAAGCGCGTCGATGAGCGTGTGCGCGCGCCGAAGTCGCTCCTCCATCGGCTCGATGCTCACAGCATGGACCTCATGTCGTGTAGTCGGCGTTGATCCGGACGTATTCGGCGGAGAGATCGCAGCCCCAGGCACGCGCGTTGCCCGCACCGGCGCCGAGCTCGATGTCGATGTCTATGCGAGGTCGCGTGAAGGCGGCGCGAATCGCGTCGAGGTTGACAGGAACCGCCTGGCCGGCGCCGTACACCTCGATGCCACCGATGGAGACGTGGCTGCGGTCGAGCGCGAAGCTGGCACCACTGCGCCCGAGCGCGGCGACGATCCGTCCCCAGTTGGGATCGGCACCGTTCACCGCACACTTGACGAGCGGGCTGAGAATTACGGTGCGGGCGGCGGCGCGAGCCTGGTCGTCGCTCTCCGCGCCGCGGACCGCGACGCAGATCGCCTTGGTGCCACCCTCGGCGTCGGCGGCGAGCTGTTCCACCAACGAGGTGCACACTTCCTCCACCGCCGCGCTGAGCACAGCCAGCTGCGTCGATCCTGCCGCGATTGCTGCGCCGCCCGCGTGCCCGTTGGCGAGCAGCAGCAAAGTGTCGTTCGTCGACGTGTCGCCGTCGATGCTCAGGCAGTTGAACGTGCGCGAGCAGACGTCGGCGAGAAGACCCTGCAGGGCGTCGCGCTCGACGGCGGCGTCGGTGGTGACGAAGGCCAGCAAGGTGGCCATGTCCGGGTGGATCATCCCGGCGCCCTTGGCCATGCCGCCGACGGTACACAGGCGATCGCCGACCAGCGCGGTGGCAACCGCGGTCTTGGAAACGGTGTCGGTGGTCATGATCGCCTGCGCCGCCCAGTCGCCACCGGCAGTGCTCAGCGCGGCCGCGGCGTCACGCACACCGGCGGCGACACGGTCGGTGGGCAGTGGCCGGCCGATCACGCCGGTGCTGCACACCAACACCTCCGACGGGTCGGCGTCGCAGCTGTCCGCCGCCGCGGTGGCCATGCGCAGCGCGTCACGAAATCCGTGCGGGCCGGTGCAGGCGTTGGCGTTGCCGCTGTTGACGACGATGGCGCGGATGGGGCCGTTGCGGCGCAGGGTGAGCTGGCTGATCACCACCGGCGCCGCCTTGACCAGGTTGCGGGTGAAGACGCCGGCGGCGGTGCAGGGACCGTCGCTGACGATGAGCGCCACGTCGAGGCGGTCGCGGTCACCGGTGCCACGGATGTCCGCGGCGGCCGCGGACGCGCGGAAGCCGAGCGGCGCGCACACGCCGGACCGGTGCGCGGGCAGCGCGCTGCTCACGGCCATGGCGACGCCGTGGCGAGCCCGCTGGTCTCGGGCAGCTCAAAGCGCACGTTCATCGCCTGCACGCCTTGGCCGGCCGCGCCCTTGACGAGGTTGTCGATGGCCACAGTCACCACCATCGTGTCGCCCTGCGGGGTGCAGTTGACGGCGGCGACGTTGCTGCCCAGCACGCTCTTGGTCGGCGGCGGGCTCTCGTCGTAGCGCAGGCAGGGCTGGGCGTCGCAGAACTCGCGATACACGCCACTGATGGCGTCGTGGGCGACGCCGGAGACGGGCTGCAGGTACACCGTGGCGAGGATGCCGCGGGTCATGGGCACGAGGTGGGGAACGAAGGTGAGCGACACCTCCGCGTCGGACTCCAAGCGCAGGCGCCCGAGGATCTCGCCACCGTGGCGGTGGCCGTCGACGCCGTAGGCGCGGACCGACTCGTTGACCTCGGCGTAGTGCGCCGCCAGCGAGGGCGATCGGCCCGCGCCGCTGACGCCGCTCTTGGCGTCGACGATGACACGGGGCTCGACGAGCCCGGCGCGCAGCGCTGGCACGGTGGCCAGCAGAGCGGCCGTCGGATAGCACCCGGGCGCGGCGATCAGGTCAGCGGTGCGGAGACGGTCGCGAGCCAGCTCCACCAAGCCGTACGCGGCGCGCTCGCTGAGGTGCGGTGCGGGGTGCGCGGCGCCGTACCAGCGCTGGTACTCGCCAGCGTCGGCGAGGCGGAAGTCCGCGCTCATGTCCACCACCACTGCGCCGCCGTCGATCCATTGCTGGGCATGGGCGGCGGCCACCGTGTGCGGGAGCGCCGCGAAGACCACGTCCACGGCTCCGGGATCGAGCCCCTCGCTCACCACCAGGTGGTCGACCCCACTGCCGGGAACGGCGTCGGAGAATCGGCGTCCAGCGTAGCTGCGGCCGAGGAGCCGGACCACCTCGACCCCCGGATGGGCAGCGAGCAGCGCGACGCACTGCATGCCGATGTACCCCGTGCAGCCCGCGACGGCGACGCGAAGACGCTCGAAGGAGACCACGGAGGAGAGTGTAGACGCTCGCTGTATATTTATGCAGGGCCGCGGCGCAGGCCGTGAACGCCCAGGCCGCGACGCCGGGCCCGCTCGATGTTGACCGCAGCGCCGATCTGGGCGAGATGGGTGAACGCCTGCGGGAAGTTGCCGAGGAACTCCCCGGTGCGGTTGTCTGCCTCCTCGGCGTACAGCCCCAGCGGCGAGGCCAGCGCGAGCAGACTCTCGAAGCAGCGTTGGGCGTCCTCGAGACGGCCGACGTGGGCGAACGCATCGGCCAGCCAGAAGGAGCAGAGCAGGAAGCCGCCCTCCCCCCCTTTGACGCCGTCGTCGGTGGTGGCGAGGTCATAGCGGTGCACCAGGACGCCGTCAGCGAGCTGCTCGGTGATGGCGTCGATTGTGCTGAGCAGGCGCGGATCGGAGTTCGCCAGGAAACGCACCTGGGGCATGCGCAGCAGCGCGGCGTCCAGCGCATCGCCGCCCAGGACCTGCGTGAAGCTGCTCAGCCGCGTCGAGTACCCCCGCTGGGTCACCGCGCGGCGCATCTCACGACGCGCTTTGCGCCATCGCGTGGCGTCGTGGGACAGGCGGAAACGGCTGGCGATGCGCAACCCCCGGTCGACGGCGACCCAGCACATCAGCTTGCTGTACGTGTAGTGGGCGTCGCGTCCGCGCGCCTCCCATATCGAGGCGTCGGGCAGCTCCCAGCGGTCGATCGCTAGGTCCACGACGGCGCGCAGCTCCACCCAGAGGCTGCGGCTGATGCGGCCGCCAAAGCGCGCGTACAGGTAGGCGCTGTCGAGCAGCTCGCCGTAGATGTCGAGCTGGAGCTGGTTGATGGCCCCGTTTCCGGTGCGCACCGGCGCCGAGTCGCGGTATCCGCTGAGGTGCCTCAGCTCGACCTCGTCGGCGTGGGGCACCCCGTCCAGCGTGTAGAGGTTAGCCACTTCCGTGCCGCGGCGGCCGAGGCCGATGCGCATGAGCCAGGCGAAGAAGGCGTTGGCCTCGTCGACCATGCCCACCTGGAAGAAGGCGTACAGCGTGAATGAGGCGTCGCGCAGCCACGTGAACCGGTAGTCCCAGTTGCGCTCGCCACCGATCTCCTCGGGAAGGCTGGTGGTGGGGGCGGCCACGATGGCGCCGGTGGGCGCGTAGGTCATCAGCTTCAGCGCCAGCGCCGACCGCACCACCGGCCTCTGGTACGGCCCCTGGTAGTTGCAGCGATCGATCCACCGCCACCAGAACTCCTGCGTGGTGCGGGTGAGGTCGCGGGCGTGCTCGACACTCCAGGCACGCCGGCCGCCGACACACACCCCGCGGCGGTGGGTGCGCAGTCCCAGCGCGATCTCGTCGCCCGCCCGCATCCGCCACTGCATCGTCGTCCCGCGGAGCGGCACCGATGACTGCAGGCACACGTGGAGGTCAGCCGTGTCGGCGTGGAGGCGGAAGTCGCTGGCCTGGAACGGGGCTGGCGCGCTGGCGTAGCCGGGGGCCGGCTTGAACTGGTGACGCAGGCGCACCGTGCCGAGGAGACATTCCACGATCCGCACCAGGCGCGGCTCGCCGTGAGGGCGGGCGTGGTGCTGGATGGTGGCGTCGTTCACAGGCATGAAATCGGTGAGCACCATCACGCCCGTGGCCGTAGAGAAGATCGTCTCGAGGATGTTGTTGCGGTCCCGGTAGCGCTGTACCACCCGGCACTCGTCGGCCGGACAGATCTGCCAGAAACCGCCGCGCCGAGCGTCGAGGATGCGTCCGAAAAGCGAGGAGTCGTCGAAGCGGGGCAGGCACAGCCAGTCGATGCTCCCGTCGGCGCCGACCAGGGCAGCGCTGCGGCAGTCGCCGATGAGCCCGTAGGCGGCGATCGGCAGGTAGCCGTCGGTGCGTTCGAAGCCCGTGCTCACCGGGTGCGCCGCCAGCGCTGCCACCAGGGCAGAGGCGCCAGTCCGAGCAGCCCGGCCACCCGGTCGAAGTCCGCTCGCGCGCCCGTGTGGTCACCGACTGCCCAGGCGGTCAGGCCGCGGTTGTACACGGCGATCGGATCGTCCGGAGCGAGCTCGACGGCGCGCGCGGCGTGCCGCTGCGCCGCACTAGCATCGCCGCAGGCTGCGAGCAGCGTGGCCAGCGTCGTGTGGGCACGCGCCGAGCCATCATCGGCGTCGACCGCCGCCTGTGCCGCCAGCAGGGCACCGCGGTCATCGCCGCGACTGGAGCGGATTGCCGCCGCCAGCAGCAGGCGGTCGGGATCGCCCGGCGCCTCGGTGAGCAGCGCCTCCGCCCGCTCTGATGCATCGGCGGCGTTGAGGTCGAATCCCCAGCGCTCCACAAGGCGCGACTGGCTACGGTCATGGAGCGGCAGGCGCAGTCGCTCTGCAGTCATGGGAATCCTGGCCCGGGTGCCCCCGGCGGCGGGCGCGGCGCTCCCAGTGGACGGCATTGCGCCGCAGTGTAGCCTCGGACTGCGCCCCGCACCGGACCGCCAGAGGTCGGCCAGTTGAGGGTGGTGTGAGCGCACCACCGGCTGTGCACGCCGTCCCACGCCCATCGGAATTTCGTTACACGCTGTGCCACGTTCGGCTGAGATTGCGCGTGTCATCGATTCGATACTGCTCTCAGCCTGGAATGAGGTGGGATTTTGGAGGCGTCCTGGAGTTGATTCCGGTGTCCATCAAGCTGACCGCAGCGTGGGCGTGGCGTCGCAGTCACGTTGTGTCGCCTCGCGCTCAGAACCGCAGCGCGTCGTCTCGGGAGACAGTCCGACGCACCTGGCTCTTCAACGCGCTCCTGGTCACCATCGCGATCGGCTTCTACCTGACCACTGTTGGGACGGTGAAGCTGGCCGCGCCTGCGGTCCAGGTGCCCTGGATCCTGCTGGCCTTCCTGTTCTGTGCCGCCGAGGCATGGCGCGTCTACGTGCACCTTCGCCGCAATGCCATCTCGTTCTCGCTGAGCGAGCTGCCGCTCGTGCTCGGGCTGTACTTCGCCAGTCCATCCGCGCTCATCTCGACGCGCATGGCCGGTGCGTTGGTGGCGCTGGTCTTGATCCGCCGCTACTCACCGATCAAGGTAATCTTCAACCTGGCGATGCAGGCGCTTGAGGCCGAGGTCGCGCTCTGGCTCCTCTCGCTGCTCGAGCCGACGCGCGACCTCGACGACCTCCGCTCGTGGGCGATCGTGGTGGGGATCACCGCGGCCGTCGCCGTTCTCGGGTTCACCCTCACGGCCTCGGTGATCAGGCTTGCGGAAGGGAGCCTGTCGCGGGCGCAGCTGGCGCGCGGCTACCTCTTCTCCGTCGGCGCCGGGCTGGTCAACGCCTGCCTGGCCATCGAGGCCGCCGCCGCGGTGTCGCGCAACCTCGCCGAGCTGTGGCTGCTGAGCATGCCTCTGCTCGGGGTGGCGGGCGCGTACTTCCTCTACACGTCCGAGTACCAGAAACGGCAGCGCATCCAGCATCTCTACGAGTGCAGCGACCTTCTGCAGCGTACCGGCGCGGCCGACGTAGCGGTGCCCGAGCTGCTCAGCCAGATCTCGCAGGTGTTCCGCGCCGAGATGGCAGAGGTGGTGATGTTGCCGGTGGCGACAGGAACCGGCCGCGCCAGCACCACCAGCCTGCGCCACGGCCAGGTGCGCAAGCGCGACGAGGAGGTCGATCGCGCGTTCCTCGAGGGGCTGATGATGGCGGTCGGTTCGGAGACGCGCGCGCGCGGCATCAACTGGTCGGACGCGGCCCCCGCGGTCCGCGAGTGGCTCGACCGCCAGGACCTCAGGGACGCGATGCTGACCTCGCTGTGGGGCGACGGCGCGCTGCTCGGAGTGCTCACCGTCGGCAACCGCATGAGCGACGTGGGCACCTTCGGTGGCGATGACCTGACGCTGTTCGAGACCTTCGGTGCGCAGACCAGCGTCGCCGTCCAGAACATGCGCCTCGACAACACCCTGACCTACCAGGCGTTCCACGACCCCCTCACTCACCTCGCCAACCGCGTTCTGTTCACAGATCGACTCGAGCACGCGCTCAGCCGGCGCGACGAGACCCGCGGCATGCTCGCCGTGCTCTTCGTCGACCTCGACGACTTCAAGATGGTCAACGACACATTCGGGCACGCGCCCGGTGACGACCTCCTGCGCAATGTCGCCGAACGACTGCGCTCGGTGCTGCGCCCCGCGGACACCGCAGCCCGGTTCGGTGGTGACGAGTTCGCCGTCCTCCTCGAGGATTCCCTCAGTCGTGAGGACGTCGCGTCCGTCGCCGAGCGCATCGTCGCGGCGCTCAAGCCGCACTTCGTGGTAGAGCGCCAGGAGGTGGCCGTGCACGCCAGCATCGGCGTCGCCATCGCCTCGGCCGGTCCGGTGGACGCCGAGGAGTTGCTTCGGCGCGCCGACGCCGCCATGTACTGGGCCAAGGTGCAGGGCAAGGGCGGTTACGAGGTCTACGACGCCGGCATGCTCGAGGGCAGCGGGCGTCGCCTGCAGGTTCGTACCGAGCTTGAGCGTGCGCTCGCCGACGGCGACCTGCGTGTGCACTACCAACCGATCGTCGAGATGCGCACCGGTGAGCTCCACGGCGTCGAGGCCCTGGTGCGCTGGGAGCATCCCGAGCGGGGCTGGATCCTCCCCTCCGAGTTCATCGGCGTCGCCGAGGAGAGCGGCCTTATCGCCGAGGTCGGCGACTTCGTGCTCCGCAAGGCCTGCGCGCAGATCCGCCACTGGGAGAACGTCACCACCCTGCACCCCGACTTCCAGCTGCACGTCAACGTGTCACCACGGCAGCTGCGCAGCGAGCACCTCATGGAGGAGATCCAGCAGGTGCTCACCGAGATCAAGCTCCATCCGCGCCGCCTCGTCATCGAGATGACCGAGACGTTCGTCGGTGAGCACGGCGACGTCGCGCGCGAACGGATGCGCGAGCTCAAGACGCTCGGAGTCGGCCTGGCCATCGACGACTTCGGCACCGGCTACTCGTCGCTGGCGATCCTCCACGACATGCCGTTCGACATCCTCAAGGTCGACCGGGCGTTCATCAACGAGGTCGACGACGACGCGCGCCGCCGCGCGTTCACCGCCGCCATCTTCGGGCTGGGCACAACGCTTGGCCTGCGCATCGTCGCCGAGGGTGTCGAGCGCGAGCAGCAGCGTCTCGCGCTGATGTCCCTGGGATGCTCGCTGGCCCAGGGGTTCCTCTTCTCGCCGGCGGTGCCCCACGAGCAGATCACCGCGATGCTGCTCGCGCCAGCGACGGCGCCGGTGGTGCCGCTACACGTGCTCCGCCTCGATCGGCCTGACGGCAAGGACGCCTCCTTGCCCGCCTGAGAAGGCTAGTACTGGTCCTCCGGACGACCCTCCTCGTCGTCGGCGTCACTGTCGTCCTCGGCCGCCACCACGGTGGCAGGCTCGAATTCGTCGTCCAGCTCCTGCATCCCGACCAGCTCCTCGGAGTCGGGGGCGGCCCCCGCCGACGGCGCTCCATCGTCGTCGCCGTCTCCGAAGACCTCGTCATCGACACCACGTTCCGACAGCAGTGAGTCCTTGGCGTAGGGCCGGAAGTCGTCACGGCGCGCGTTCCGCGAGACCGGGAACGACGACTTCCGGGAGTTCTCGGGAGCCTGGAAGATCTCTCGGACGATCAGCTCGATGCGCTCGTCCTCGACACGCGCGACGGCGGCTGAATAGCGATTGCCGGTCTCCATGAGCGGCCGGAGCCGGTGGCTCAGCTTCGATTCCACCGCGCCGAGAGCCACACCCCGCGAGGTCTCGGCGAGCAGCTGGGTACCCGACGCGATCAGCTCGACGCTGTCGCCCGGCGCCACCGCAACCCCCACCGCGTTGCCGCCGCGCGGCGGGGTCAGGGTGGTGCGCGCACTCTTGCCCGGCTCCTCGCTGAAGAGGTCGACATCAATGGCTCCTGACGCCGCGGCCGGGCGGGCACGTGCCTCGAGAAGCGCGCCGATTCGGCGCACCTGCTTCTGGGCGATGGGGTTGAGAGGGTTCAGCTCGAGGGAAGACTGGTACAACTGCAGCGCCTCGCTGAGATCGCCCAGCTCGCTCTTCGCCTTGCCGAGCCGGTTGTACGTCTCCTCGTCGGCGCCATGGCGGTCGATGAGAGCCTCGTTGACTGCAACCGCGTCGGCCCAACGACTCTCCAGCGCGGCGGCGATCGCCTCTTCGACGTACAAGCCGCGAGGCTTGACGTGCTCTGCATCAGCCAAGCAACAACTCCCCAAAACACCCCAGACCGGTTCGCTATGATACCGGCTCAGTGCGGCGCTCCCGTTCGGTCCAATCCACATGACGCGGATCATCTCGATCGCGAACCAGAAGGGCGGCGTCGGCAAGACGACGACCGCGGTGAACCTGGCAGCTGCGCTCGCCGAGAAGGGTCCGCGTGTCCTTGCCGTGGACCTCGACCCGCAGGGACACCTCACCATCAACATGGGTTGCAGGCGCCCCGACGATCTCGAGCTGTCCGTGTACAACGTGCTCACCGATCACCGTGTCGACGTTGCGGACGTGCGTTTGCGGTCCGACGCCATGAAGCTGGATTTCCTTCCAGCCAACATCGAGTTGAGCGGTGCCGAGCTGCAGTTGGTCACCGAGTTCGGCCGTGAGTCCGTGTTGAAGGACAAGCTCGAGCCGATCCTCGACGAGTACGACTACATCGTCATCGACTGCCCACCCTCCCTCGGATTGCTGTGCGTCAACGCGCTGGTCGCCTCCACCGACGTGATCATCCCCCTGCAGTGCGAGTACTTCGGCATGAAGGGCATGCAGCAGCTGCAGCGCACCATCGACCGCGTGCGCGCCAAGCTGAACCCCGAGCTGCGCATCGCCGGAATTCTGCCCACCATCTACAAGTCACGCACGCTGCATAGCCAGGAGGTCCTCGAGCTGGTGCGTGAGCGGTATGGCGACGAGGTGTTCGACATCACCGTGGACTCGTCGATCCGTTTCGCGGAGACGCCGCTGGCGGCGCAGTCGATCCTGCAGTACGCCAGCGCCTCACCCGGCGCGCGCGCCTACCGCGCCCTGGCCACCGCTGTGATGGCCCAGGACGACCACGCCGCCGACGGTGGCACCGCCCACGTCCGTGGCACCCCGGTGCGGGCGCGGGCGGCCCGAGCGTGATGAAGGGCTTCCGCCGCGCTCAGCTGCGCGGGTCCGAAGAGCTCTTCCGCACAACCGACGACGCCCCACCGCAGCAGGAAGTGATGGCGGTCGAGGTCACCGCCGAGGTGCGCCCGGTGCCCGCGTCGCCAGACCACAACCAGCGCTCGGTGCGGCTGAGCGACGACGAGATCGAGCTGCTCGCCGACGCGGTGCAGCACCTCAAGTTCCCCCATCAGCAGGGCGGCCGCCCTTCCATGGAGCGCTTTGAGCAGCTCGAGGCATTGCGCCACAAGCTACTCTCCAACCTCTGACCGCAGGCGTCATGGAGGTTGGCGAGACGCTCCGCGTCGAGTCGATCGCAGAGTGGCGTAGCTGGCTGGCCGAGCACTCTGCCGTCCGTCGCGAGATCTGGTTGATCAACGATCGCAAGGGAGAGGAGCGTCGCACCCCCGACTACGAGGAGCTGCTCGACGAGGCAGTGTGCCATGGCTGGGTCGACGTCCTGGTGCGCGGCCTGGACGAGCGCCGCTACCTGACGCGATGGAAGCCGCGACGGCCCGGCGGCAACTGGACGGCGACCAACCGTGAGCGCGCGCGCCGCCTCGTCGCCGCCGGCCGGATGAACGACGCGGGCCTCGCCTCCCTCCCCGACGATCTCCGCGCCGAGCTCACGGCATAGCTGCCGACGCAAGGAAAAGGCGGCCGCAGCGTTCTGCGACCGCATCTCCCTGAAAGGTCTCTGTGGTCAGCTCCAAGTGGCGTCGGCCCAGCCGGCTCCAGCCCAACCGGCCCCGGCCCAGCCGGCTCCAGCCCACCCCGCACCAGCCCAACCGGCTCCGGCCCAGCCGGCCCCGGCCCAACCGGCCCCAGCCCAGCCCGCGCCGGCCCAGCCGGCTCCGTTCCACGTGCTACCGGCCCAGCCGGCACCGGCCCAGCCCGCACCCGCCCAGCCGGCCCCGGACCAGGTGGTGCCCGCCCAGCCTGCGCCAGCCCAGCCCGCACCGGCCCAGCCGGCGCCGTTGAAGACCCCACCGCTGGCCGCGTTGTGGTTGGCCTCCTGCTCCGCGATCGCGGTCGAGTTGAAGGCGTTGCCCATGACGTCCTTCTCGCCCGTGAGAGAGACACCGTTGGAGATGACGTACAAGCCGCCTCGGGAGGCGTCGAGAAGTCCGCTGCCCGTCGAGGACGCGAAGGTCTGCGGGTGGTTGAGGCCGGCGCTGCCGCCGTCGTCGCCATGCTTGCTCTTCTGCGACAGGAACTGCTGCACCGCCGCGCCGACATTGAGCTCACCACTGCCCTGCGCGCTGGCAGGCTGGTTGGCGAGAGGGATCGCCGTCGAGGTGAGCGCGTACTTGACGTCGTCCGGTCCCCAGCCAGGGTGCTGGCTGAGCAACAGCGCTGCCGCGCCCGCCACCACCGCCGTGGCCTGGGAGGTACCGCTGCCGAGGAAGAACCGGCTGCCTACGGTCGCCGTCGAGCCGTACTGCACGTCGATGTTCGAACCGGGAACGCGCAGGCTCGCGATGTGCACGCCCGGCGCAACGAGGTCGGGGTTGCGCACGCCATCGCCCTTGGCCGAGAAGCTGGCGACCGTGTGGGTGGCCGTGTTGCGGCTGCCCTGGGTGTCCGCGGCGCCGACCGAGATCAGGTAGGGATCGTAGGCGGGGTCGTTGAGGCCGACGGTGCCGGCGCCGTTGTTGCCGGCGGCCGCGACCACCACGATGCCGGCTTTCCAGGCAACCTCGGCTGCGTAGGCCAGGGGATCGAGGAGGTACGACTGCGCGCTGGCGGTGCCGAACGAGAGGTTGATGATGCGGATGTTGGCGCCACCGTAATTCTGGTACTGCACCACCATGTCGATGGCGGCGAGGATCTGCGAGACATCGACGACGCCCTGCTCGTCACCAACCTTGACGTTGACAATGTGCGAATCGGGGGCGACGCCGATGAAGTCACTGGTGTTGCCGGTGTACTTGCCTTTCTTGGTCGACTTGGAGCTGTCGCGCCCCGCGATGATCCCGGCCATGCTGGTTCCATGGCCGTACGCGTCCAGGTACCTCAGCGCCGGGGTCTGGGAGTCAAATGAGACGTCCGGCCCGTTGATGACTTGGTTCTCGGCGTTGAGGCCGGCGACCGGTGCGACGCCGGTGTCGATGAGCGCCACGCCGATGTTCTGCCCGGTGATGCCGGCATTCCACGCCGCCTGGGCGCCGATGATCTGCTCGGTGTTGTACAGGGAGCCGACGTCGGCGGTGGGATCGTAGCCACCGATCGAGCTCAGCGTCACCGAGCCGTCTGGGGTCACCGACGCGACGCACGGAGCGGCACGCAGAGCCGACAGACGGTCGCTGGCGAGGGTGGCCACGGCCCCGTTGACCACGCCGATTGGACGGATCACCTTCCCGCCCAGGCCGGTGATGGTGGAGGTGACGGAGGCGGCACAGCCCGCCTGACCGCGCACGATCACCTTCTCGGTTCGCGAGGCGTTCGCGGCAGCAGCGCGGGTCACCAGCGCGGTACCCGAGAGAAGCGTTGCCGCAGCGAGGGTGCCGATGGTCAGGGTGCGCGCGCAGTGCGTCCACCCTGATCCGTCCGTGTGCGCCGCCGTCCCCGGAGCCGCGGCGCTGATTGCCATGTCCACCTTGTTCCCTCTTGTCGCCACACGATCCCGACGTCAAGAGACTTCGGCGCAAAAGTGCGTCATAAGTATCGAACGACGCAGCGCAGGTGCTCCGGCGGAAGGTGCTACGGGGCGTTAAAGAACGAGGGGGACAACCTCAGAGCCGCCCGTCCGGCCCTGTCTGTCGTGACACCCCCGTTGCACCGGGTCGTGGTCGCTGTGCTCCTGAGCCACGCGTCAGCGACCTCCCTCACGCGGGCCAGCTCGACCGTGGCGGCCCAGATGTTGACAGCGGGTGATAGGTCAATCAATAATGCTGGCGTGAGCACCGCCGCGCGCGCCGCGCGCGCCATCCCGAAGCGTTTCAGCGCCGACGAGCGCCGCGAGCAGGTGATACGCGCCGGCATCGCCGAGTTCGCCGAGCAGGGCTACCAGGCCGCCAGCACCGCCGCGATCGCCCGGCGCGCGGGCATCTCGCAGCCCTACATCTACGCGCTCTTCCCGAGCAAGCAGGAGCTGTTCATCGCCGTCCACGACGAGGTTGTGGTCCGGATCCGTCGCGCGTTCGCCGCGGCGGCCGCGCGCGGGAGCACCCCCGACGAAAAGCTCGCGCTGATGGGCGACGAGTACGGCGCTCTCATCGCCGACCGCGACGCCCTGCGCGCTCAGCTCCAGACGTACGTCACGGGCGACCCGGTCATCCAGGCCCACGCGGCGCGCTGCTACCGGGAGCTCTACAGCGAGGTCGCGCGGCTTTCCGGGGCGGCCACGGGGCGCGTGTCCCTCTTCTTCGCATGCGGGATGCTCGCCAACGTGACCACCGCGCTGGGCGTCGACGACATCTGCGCCCCACTTTTCGACGACCCCGATTCGCCTCTAGCGACCAAGGCATAGGCAAATTTTTTTCGCCTCATATTGATCGGTTCATCAATAAGGAATAACACGATGGCCTCCACGCGACGCACTGGCTGGACCCTGACCCTGGTCTCTGCAGCATTGTTCATGGTGACCCTCGACAACCTCGTGGTCACCACTGCCCTCCCGAGCATCCACCGCGAGCTCGGTGGTGGCATCGACAGCCTGGAGTGGACGGTCAACGCCTACACCCTGAGCTTCGCCGTCCTGCTCCTCACCGGTGCCGCGCTCGGTGACCGCTTCGGGCGTCGGCGCATGTTCAGCCTCGGGTTGGCGGTGTTCACTGTCGGTTCCGCGGCGGCGGCGGTGGCGCCCAGCATCGGCGCGCTGGTCGTGGCGCGAGCCCTCCAGGGAGCAGGCGGCGCCCTGGTGACGCCGCTCACGCTCACCCTCCTGTCGGAGGCGTTCCCGGCCGGGCGGCGCGGCGTGGCGCTGGGCATCTGGTCGGGGATCAGCGGGCTCGGCGTCGCCCTCGGTCCGGTCATCGGCGGAGCGGTCGTCGACGGGTTCTCGTGGCACTGGATCTTCTGGCTGAATGTCCCCATCGGCCTGGTGATCGTGCCCCTGGCGTGGCTTCGCCTCAAGGAGTCGTTCGGCCCGGCGGGGCGCGTCGACCTGACAGGTCTGGTGCTGGCCAGCGGTGGGCTCTTCGGCGTGGTGTACGGCCTGGTGCGAGCCAACGCGCTCGGCTGGACCAGCGCCACGGTTCTCGGCTCTCTCAGCGGCGGCGCTGCACTGCTTGCAGTGTTCCTCGCCTGGGAGAGGCGGGCCACCGCGCCGATGCTGCCCCTGCATTTCTTCCGGAGCCGAGCCTTCTCGGCGACCAATGCGGTGTCCCTGGCGATGTATTTCGGGATGTTCGGGTCGATCTTCTTGCTCGCCCAGTTCTTCCAGATCGTCCAGCACTACTCGCCGCTCCAGGCGGGCGTGCGCACGCTGCCCTGGACGGGCATGCCCATGATCGTTGCTCCGATCGCCGGGCTCCTCACAGACCGCATCGGCAGCCGGCCGCTGATGTTCGGCGGCCTGGTCCTCCAGGCGGTGGGGCTCGGCTGGCTTGTCACCGTCCTCGCCCCGGGCACGCCATACACGTCCTTCATCGGCCCGTTCGTCCTGGCGGGCGCGGGCATGGCGATGGTGTTCGCGCCGGCCGCCAACGCAGTGCTCGCCTCGGTGCGACCGAGCCAGGCCGGCCAGGCCTCGGGGGCAACCAACGCCATCCGCGAGCTGGGCGGTGTGCTGGGCATCGCAGTGCTCGCCTCGGTGTTCACGGCCGCCGGCGGCTACGGCACGCCGGCTCTGTTCGTCGCCGGGCTGCGTCCCGCCGTGGTGGTCGGGGCCGTCGTGCTGGCGGCCGGCGCGCTTGCGGCGCTGCTGGTCCCTGGGCTGCTCCGCGGCAGCGAGACCGCCGCAGCGCTCGCAGCCACCTCCGCGGCGGGGGAGGCGACCATCGCGGCCTGAGGAGGAGGACGCGGATCAGTCCTTGGGCTTGCTGTAGAGCTCCTCGATCTGGTCGGCGTACTTCTCGGCGACGACCTTGCGTTTCACCTTGAGAGTGGGCGTGAGCTCCTCGTCGGGGCTGAAGTCCTTGGGCAGGACGGTGAAACGCTTCACCTGCTCGACGTGGCTGAGCTTGGCGTTGACGGCGTCGATGTGGCGCTGCAGCTCCTCGTGAAGCGCCGGGTGCTGGGCCAGCTTCTCGAGGTCGGTGGGCCAGCCCCGCTGCGAGGCGACCCCGGGAGCTTCGTCGGGGTCGAGGGTCAGCAGCGCGGTCATGTACGGACGCTTGTCGCCGATGGCGACCGCGTGCCCGACCAGCTGGTGCGTTCCCAGTGCCCCCTCGATGTTGCCAGGCGAGATGTTCTTGCCGCCGGCGGTGATGATCAGGTCCTTCTTGCGGTCGGTGATGCGCAGGTAGCTGTCGTCATCGAACTCACCCACGTCGCCGGTGAGCAGCCAGCCGTCGACCAGCGCTGCCTCCGTCGCCTCTTGGTTGTGCAAGTAGCCGGGGAAGACGACACCGCCGCGAACCATGATCTCGCCGTCCTCGGCGATGCGCACCTCGTTGCCGGGGAACACCTCACCGACGGTGCCGATGCGCGATCGCCCCGGCCGGTTCAGGGTGGTCACGCCGGTGTTCTCGCTCTGGCCGTACACCTCGCAGATCTCCAACCCGATGGAACGGAAGAAGCGCAGAACCTCGGGGTCGATGGGAGCGGCGCCGCTGGCCAGGATGCGGACGTCATCGAAGCCGAGCAAGGCCCGCAGCTTGCTGAGCACGAGCCGGTCGGCGAGGCGATGGCGCCGTTCGAGGCCGGGCGGGACGGTCTCGCCGCGCTCGCGACGATCCGACACCTTCCGGCCCGTCCGGATCGCCCAGCGTGTCAGGCTGCGCTGTGGGGCGGGGCTGACGTCGATCTGTTTGTTGACCTGCGCCGCCATCTTCTCCCAAACACGCGGAACCCCGAAGAAGTGGGTCGGGCGCACCTCCCGAAGCCGCGTCCCCAGGTTGGGAAGCCCATCGAGGAACCAGGTGGGGTTGCCGTAGCGGTAGGAACGGAACTCGCTGACCATGCGCTCGGCGATGTGGGCCAGCGGGAGATAGCTGATCACTCGGTCGTTCGGACCCACCTCGACGACGTCGGCCAGGCCGTCGGCCGAGGCCGCGATGTTGCGGTGGGTGAGCATCACCGCCTTGGGCGGCCCGGTGGTGCCGCTGGTGTAGATGAGCGTGACCACGTCATCCATCTGCGCCTGCGCGATGCGCTCGTCGATCTCCTCGTCGTTGCCCTCGAGGTGCTCGTCGCCGGCGCTGAGCGCCTCCTGCCAGGGCAGCACGAAGCCGTCCGGCGATACGCGCTCGACGCCCTCCATCACCACCACCCGGCGCAGGTGGCGGAGCTGGTCGCGCTGCTCGAGCACACGGGCGAGCAGCGTTTCATTCTCGACGAACACGACCCGGCTCTCCGAGTGGTTGAGGACGTATTGCGCCTGGTCCGCGCTGAGCGTCTGGTAGACGGGCACCGGGCAGCCACGCACCATCAGGATTGCGGCGTCGGCGGTGTGCCACTCGGCGCGGTTGTTGGCCCAGATGGCGACGTGGTCGCCGGCCTTGATCCCCTCGTCGACGAGGAACGAGGCGAGGCGCCGAGCCCCCGCCCCGAACTGCCCCCAGGTGATCGCCACCCAGCGGTCGCCGGCGCGCGTGTACATGGAGGGCATGTCGGCGCGGCCGCGCACCTGCGCGAGCAGGTAGTCGACGAGCGTCAACTCCTCCTGGCTCGGCGCTGCGGCCCCGGACGCGACCGCGGCTTGGCTCGTCATCGACGCGCAGAATGACACAACGCACCCGGGAAACCCCGGGGGCAGGCTCATCGGCCACGTCCAATCCCAGCAGGAGCCCCATTGTGGTCATCGGAACGCTGCAGATCACCATCCAGGTCCCGGAGAGCCAGTCGCTGAAGGACAAGCGAATGGTGGTGCGGTCGATAACCAGCCGGGTGCGGGAGACCTTCGCCGTCGCCGTCGCCGAGGTGGGCGACCAGGACACCTGGCAGACTGCCGTCGTCGGGGTGGCTTGCATCAGCAACAACGCCCGCCACGCCGACGAGGTCTGCCAGAAGGTGCTCACCTACGTCGAGAACGACGCCGACGGCGTGGTCAGCGCGTCGCGTTTCGAGCTCATCCACCTCTAGCCGGGTGACCACCGCGCCCCCCGGTACCGACGAGATCGCCGACGCCATCGCCGCCTTCGAGGTCTCGCTGCCGTTCGCCCTCGATCCCTTCCAGCGCGAGGCCATCGAGAAGCTGGAGCGCTCGCGCGGCGTGCTGGTGGCCGCGCCGACCAGCAGCGGTAAGACGCTCGTGGCCGAATACCCGATGTGGAGATCCCTCCTCGCCCCCGAGCACCTGCGCCGCCGCCACGCCCGGGTGATCTACACGTCGCCGCTCAAGGCGCTCTCCAACCAGAAGTTCCACGACCTCGCCGAGCGCTACGGATCGGCCAGCGTCGGCCTGGTCACCGGCGAGCACACCGTCAACGACGGAGCGCCGCTGGTGGTGATGACCACCGAAATCCTCCGCAACGTTCTCTACGACGAACCCGCGCGGCTGGACGCGGTGAGCGACGTGGTCCTCGACGAGATCCATTACATCGACGACCACCCGCGCGGCACGGTGTGGGAGGAGATCATCATCGAGACGCCCGCGCACGTGCGCCTGATCGGGCTGTCTGCGACCATCAGCAACGTCGCCGAGGTGGCGGCGTGGATGCGCGGGCTCCGCGGTGACATCGCCACGGTGGTGCGCACCGAGAGGCCCGTCCCCCTGGAAATGTGGCTCTCGATCAGCAACCACCTCGAACCGCTCTTCGACGCCCGCGGCCGCGTGGCGCGGCGCACCCTCGACATGGCGGCCAACGAGTCGATGCACGAGGCGCGTTTTCGCTACATGCGACGTGCTCCGGACAACGACCTCTTCCATGTCATCGACGAGCTCCGCCAGCGCTCGATGCTCCCGGCGATCTACTTCATCTTCTCCCGCCGCGGCTGCGCGGAGGCGTTGACCCGCTGCGCCGTGCACGGACTCGACCTGACCGACCGTGCCGAGAAGGAGGCAATCGACGCCGGGTACGGCGAGATCGTCCAGCGCATCGAGGACGCCGACGAGCGGCGCGTCTTTCGTCAGGCGATCGACCCCGTGACCCTCCGCCATGGTGTGGCCATGCACCACGCGGGCATGCTCCCCTCCGCCAAGGAGGCGGTGGAGCGCCTCTTCATCGAGGGGCTCGTCAAGGTGGTGTTCGCCACCGAGACGCTATCCCTCGGGCTCAACATGCCAGCCCGCGCGTGCGTGGTGTCGGCGTTCACCAAGTTCGACGGCACCGGCTTTTATCCGCTGACCGCAGGCGAGCTGACCCAGCTGATGGGACGTGCCGGGCGGCGTGGCATCGACGCCGTCGGACACGGCGTCATCCTCAAGGAGGCCGACGTCGACGTCCGCGACATCTACGATGCCGCGATCGGGGGCGAGATGAGCGTCGACAGCAAGTTCGCGCCCACGTACACGATGGTGTTGAGCCTGCTGCGCACCCGGTCGGTCGAGCGCGCCGAGGAGCTGCTCGACAAGTCCTTCGGCCAGTACCAGAACGTGCAGCGCGCCGACCACTGGACTGAGAAGAGACACAACCTCGAGGAGCAGCTTGTCGACCTGCGCGGCCGGGTGTTCCGCCACCCCAGGGTTGCCTGCACGGAGCGCACGCTGACCACCCATCTGAGCGTCGCCGCGGCGGTCGAGGAGCTGCAGGTTTCGGTGCGCCGTGCCAAGCGCGAGCATTGGCGCGACTCGCGGCGGGGCCGCCACGGTGGCCGCGGCGCGGATCCCGGGCAGCGTTTCGAGGCGATGCGCCGCGAACTGCGCCAGCAGCAACAGAGGCTGCACAACTCCCCGTGCCGCAGCTGCCCCTACCTTGGCGAGCACCGCGCCCATCGCGCGGAGACCCGCGACATCGACGAGACGCTGGCGGGCGGTGAAGCCGAGCTGGAGTGGGCTCGGCATCGCTACCGGCGCGAGTTCGGTGCACTGCGCCGCGTGCTCCACGATGCCGGATTCCTGGAGAACGACGCCCCCAACGAGCTCGGGCGGCTAGCGGCCTCTCTCTTCGGCGAGAACGCGCTGCTCATCGCTGACGCCATCGTTGCCGGCCACCTCGACCCGCTGAGCCCGCCCGAGCTGGCCGCAGCGCTGGTCACGCTGGTCGCCGAGGACCGTGGCCGCGAGCGCCCCCAACCGTCACGGCGCCACTTCCCCACCCCGCGGGTAGAGCTTGCCTACCGGCGCCTTCGCGGTTCGCTGCAGCGACTGGCCGCGCTGGAGCGCGAGCAGGGGCTGCAGACGTTGCGCCCCCTGTCGCTGGACTACATCAATGCCGCCCACCAGTGGGCATCGGGAACGCCGCTGGCCGAGATCGAGACGCCAGCCGCCAACGACATCGGCGACGTCGTCAAGGCAATGAAGAACCTCTACTCGATGCTCCGCCAAATGGAACAGGCGCTCCGCGACCATCCCCTGCAGGCGCGGGTGCGGCAGGCACGCGAGGCCATGGAGCGGGACCTCATCCGCCGGGTCTAGGCCGCCGGACACCAATCCGGAATTGCAGCGCAGAGTGGAGATCGTCGAGGGCATCGAGCTGCTCGCCACCACGGAGGGGATCTTCACCGAGACCGCCGGCGGCGTGACGGTCGCCGTCCTCCGCAAGCTGGCCCGAGCGGGACGGTGGAAGGGCGACGAGACGTGGTTGCCTATATCACCGGCCACGGGCTCAAGACACTGGACGCCGTCGCAGGACGGCGCCCCCACGGCGCCCCGATCCAGCCCCGGCGTCGCGATGTTCGCGAGCGCCTGGGCGAATTGGGCCTGGTCTAGCCGGCGTCATTCCTCCCGAAGCATGGCCTCGGGGACACTCACCACCCTGTACGGCATGTCAGTGATGTCATAAAAGCGCAGCGGCTTGCGCAGGCGCTTGGCGATGCCGATCTGCACCTTCACCCCGAGCGAGAGATTGCCGAACACCCACATCTGGTCGCAGCGCACGATGAGGTTGTTGAAGGCCTCGCGCACCGTCTCCTTGGGAACCGTGTGGAGGAGGTAATAGTCGAAGAGCATGAATGGGGAGATCGGCACGCTCCCCTCGTCGAGCACGAACTTGGTGATGTGCTGACGCCAGTAGAAATTCTTGTTGCTGATCGCGCAGTAGATCAGCTGCTTCGGCCGCCGCAGTGCTCGCTCGGCCTGTTCTGCCGGGCTGGCCTTGGGACGCGGCGTGAAGATGCGCTCGAGGATGTCCTCAGCGTCCTTGCGGGCAGGCGCCTGCGCCGCCAGAGGCGCGGCATCGGTCTCGGGCACAGCCTGAATTACCTTTGTGGCAAAGCCGAAAACGGCTGGCGGATCATAACACCGGCCTGCTGCCGTCGCGCTCAGGCCACCTGTGCGACCCGACGCGTCACGTCGAGGTGGATTCCGCCCAGCGGGCAAGTTGGCGCAGCCGTCCCAGCGCCGCGCCGAGCAGGCGCACGTGCTGCGGGTCGTTGAGCCAGCGACTCTGGCCCGACGGATGAGGCAGCGGAAGCAGGACCGGCGACCGCGCCGGGATGCGTGCGACCACCTCGCCGTCCGTGGACCAGGCGCTGCCCACCACGCTGTCGAGGCGGCGACCCGGGAGGAAGCGGCTGTGTGCCAGACCGCCGATGCAGATGATCAGCGCCGGGCGGAGCAGCTCGAGATAGGCGTCGAGCCAGCCGGTGCACAGCGCCACCTCTGCGGCGGTGGGTCGTCGATCGCCGGCGTTGTTGCGCCGGCGACCGGGAAAGCAGGTGGTCATCGACGTCATGAACACGCGCTCGCGTACGTCCTGCTCGCCCGCGAATCCGGCTTGCGCGAACCAGCGCATCAGCTGCATCCCGGCGCGCCCGGCAAACGGCCTGGTGACGTCATCCTCCACTGGCCCGGGCGCCTGGCCCACCAGCATGAGTCGCTGTCCGGGCCGTCCGCTGAACACGGGGTGCGCGCGCGGCAGGTAACCGGCGTCGACGCACCGGACGCAGGCTCGGTGATCGCGCTGGATCGCTGTGATTGCATCGTTCGGCGGTGCGTTCACCCGCCGAGTCTAGGAGCGAGGCGGAGGTGAGCCGGCGTTATGATCGTGGGGCCGCCGCGCCCCTGCTTCCATCCCTCCCGGCGCCGCCCCCATCAACACCGCGCAGGACCGCAATGTCTGACGACCCCCCGCGTCCCGCCTCCGAACAGCAGTCGGACCCGCGCCCCGCGGCGGGCGCGCCCGCCTGGTGGGCGGCGCTGGGCCGGCCGGACCTGCCCTTGGACACCGACGAGTCGACGCCCCCGCTGCGCATGGCTCCGCCTGCGAACGCTCCCGGCTCGCCTCCCCGTGCCCGTGCCCGGCACACCATTCGCTGGCGCGTGTGGGCGTTCAACCTGGCGGTCCTCGCTGTGGCCGTGCTGATCATCTGCATCGGCATCGGGGTGGTCTCGGTGTCGGCGTTCCTCACCGCCGCGCTGCTGTTCGGCGTCCCGCTCACCGTCGCCGCCATCACCGTCACGGTCGTCGCACGGCGTTCGCACTGAGCCGGCGCAGGGCACCCCGGGGTGAGCAGGCAACGACGGCCGGGTGCTGGGCAGGGCGGTGAACGCGACGTCGCCATCACCGCATACGCCGTCGAGATGCGCGCCGAGGCGGCCGCCATCCGGCGGGTATCACGGCGATTCAGCCAAGTGCTCGCCGAGGATGCGGCAATTGCGGGTGCACCCCGCGAAGCGGACACCCTGCGCCGTCTGCGCAGCGAGACGGTCACGGGGATCGGTCGTGTCGTGTACTCGTCGAACGCGGTCTTCGTCCTGGAGATGGAGGGGCCCGACCCCGACCGCCCGGACGAGCCGCTGCGCTCCATCTACAAGCCGGCGCGCGGCGAGCGGCCGCTGTGGGACTTCCCGACGCAGACCCTGCACATGCGCGAGGCGGCCGCCTACGTGGTCAGCGCGGCCCTTGACGACGGTGTGGTGCCGCCCACCACGCTGCGCGACGGTCCGCACGGGCCCGGATCGGTGCAGCTGTTCGTGCACGGCCCCGATGACGACAGCCCGTTGCCGCACGACGTGATCGAGCAGCAGCTGCGCAGCGTGGCCGCGCTGGACGTCCTCATCAACAACGCCGACCGCAAGCGAGCCCACCTGCTGCTCGGCGGCAAGGGACACATCCACGGGATCGACAACGCGCTCAGCTTCCTCCCCTACCCCCGCCAGCGCACCGTTCTCATCGAGCTGGGCGGCCAGCCCCTTCCCGAGCTGGTGGCGCGCCGGGTGCGCGATCTCGCCACCGACGAGAGCCGTCGCTCGGCCGTTCGCGGGTCGCTTGGCCGCCTCCTCGACCGCGACGAGGTGGCCGCGTTCGAGGAGCGTCTCGAGATGCTCGCCGCGACCCAGGTGTATCCGAGCCTCGACCCGTGGGACGGCCGTCCGTTCGAGTGGTGGTGAGTCGCCCTCCGGCGCGTCGTCGTCGCCGCTCTATACTCGTGCCTCGATCCCGCGGGCGCCCGTAGCTCAGTTGGATAGAGCACCGGCCTCCGGAGCCGGGTGCGGGGGTTCAAGTCCCTCCGGGCGTACCATTCTCTGCACCCGCGCGTGGGTGGGTGGAGGCGTCAGCCGGGGTGCTCGAAGTGCCAGCTGGTGCAGCCGCGCTTGGCCCGCTTGCGGCAGGAGCAGGCGGCGCGAGGCCGGTTCCTGCGGCGCACCGCGGTGGGGTCGGCCGTGTACGCGACCAACGCCTCGAAACGCTCAGGCCCGATGATCCCTTTGGCGAGGGCCCGGACGGCCCAGGCGGGCGGGACCGGTGCCTCCCAGAACCCGCGGCGCGGCGGCTCGCTCATGCAGGGGAACTATAGAACGCCGGACAAAAAGGCCGGCCCGGAGGGCGATTCAGTCGATGTCGTCCGGAAACCTGATCATCAGGCCGTCCTGCACGTCGTACAGGGCCTCCATCCAGTCGGGGATGGCAACACCGGCCGGGCTGCGCTCGCACAGGGGGTGGCCCTCGGCGCGAATGAACAGGGCGACGCGCTGCCTGAGGTCCGCTGGGATCGCCTGCTCGTCGGCGAGGTTGAGCATCTCGAAATGGTTCAGCATGTCGTCGATGTCCCGGATCTTGTTGCGGCGCGCGTGTCGAGCTCTGATCTCGGACGTCCAGTAGTCCTCGAGCTCCTCGATCCGCGTGCAGGTCTCCTGGATCATTTCGCTTGCACCACAATGAAGATTGACGCGCCCACGCGCAGCGGCGCCGTACTGGACGGAATCCTAGCACCGCCTCCGAGAAGGTCAAGCATTGACATGAGGCCGGGAATGTGATCGAGGACGCTGTGAGCGGGGAGGCCCTGGAACGCGCAGGGAGAAAGGCGTTTCCAGGATTCAGGCTGCGCGAGCTGGCCGCGACCACAAGCACGCAGGACGTGGTGCGGGCGGCGATCCGGGCGGGCGCGGCGCCGGGGTTCTGCTGTATTGCCTCGTTCCAGAGTTCTGGCCGGGGTCGTCAGCAGCGCGCGTGGTCGGCGCCACCCGGGTCGGCGCTGCTGGCATCCGTCTTCGTTCGCGTGCGCCATCCTCGCCTCGGCGGGGTGTCGATCGCCGCCGGCCTCGCCCTGCGTGCTGCGATCGAATCCACGTCGGGCTGCGCCAGCCGGCTCAAATGGCCCAACGATCTCCTCGTGGGGGACCGGAAGCTGGCCGGGATCCTCTGCGAGGTCGAGCCTGCGGCGGCAGCCGACGGCACGGCGGTGGTGATCGGCATGGGGGTCAACCTGAGAGTGCCGTCGTTTCCGGCCGGCGTTGCCGGGATCAGTCTCAACGACCTGGTCGACGCGCCGCCGTCTCCCCACACCCTGCTGGCAGCCGGCCTCGGCGAGCTGGCCCCGCGGCTGGGCACGTTGGAGTCGGCCGGGATGGACGGGCTCCGGGCTGAGTGGATGGCGCACGCCGCCGGGATCGGCAGCCCGGTCACAGCTACCTCGTCGGCAGGGCTGGTGCACGGTGTGGCCGAGGGCATCGATGACGACGGGGCCCTGCTGCTCCGCGTTGACGCCGGGCAGGTGCGCGTGCTCGCGGGCGACGTGCACATCGTGGCGGGCGACTGGGAGAGCTGAGGGCCGGCCGGCCCTCGGACTACGGCGAGGGCGAGGGCGTAGGCGAGGCCGACGGGCTTGCCGAAGCGCTCGATGAGCTACTCGGCGATGCCGGCGCGCTGGAGCTTCCGCCCGAGCCCGCGGTCACCGTGATCTGACCGTTCATCCCGTCGTGGATGGTGCAGCGGTAAGAGTAGGTGCCGGGAACAGTGAACTTGACCTGCCACGTGTCGCCGGGGCCTAGCGAGCCGGGCGAGGTGATGTCGCCGTTCGAGTCGAAGGTGACGTTGTGGGGGTTGCTGTCCGACGCCACCGTCCACTGGATCACCTGGCCCGTGGTCACCGAGCTGTTCCCCGGGCTGAACTGGTCACTGGCGTTGGCGATGACCTTGGTGGCGGGCGTCCCCAGCCCGCTGGCCGCGGCCGAGCCGACCATCGGTCCACCGCCACCGGCAGCCACCTCGGGCGGGCCGTTGCCGCATGCGCAGAGCGAGATGGCCAAGCCGACGCCTGCGGTGATCAGGATCGAGCGCATCCGGGTCATGACGAGGTGTCCCTCCTGACGCCTCCGCACCCGCGGCCGGCAGATGCTCAGGCCGCGCTGCTTTCCATGGAATGGTCCCCCCGATGGTAGGGGATGGTGCAGCTGTGGCGCCCCGGGGGCGCGGTCACCCAAAGCCCCGCTGGGCTTCCTCCTCGTCCCTCGCGGGGTCGCCGAAGACGCGCCAGAAGATCATCACCACGGCGGCGAAGTAGATGAGGTTGCCGCCCCCGAACATCACCACGCCGGCGAATTGCTGGTCGACGACCACGGACAGCCCCCACAGCCGCGGGGCGCGCGCGTAGAAGTCGTAGAAGGGGTGCGGCGCGACGGTGAAGATCAGCCCGAGGACGGTGGGCGGCACCCCCGACCCGACCAGCATGGCGATCTTCGCGAAGGTCCCCACCCAGCGCTGCCGGTCGGTGCCGCGCAGAGGGTCGACGATCGGCCACCAGAAGATGATCCCGACCGCGATGAAGCTGAGGTGCTCGACGATGTGGATCGTCTCAGTGGTGAGGGTCGCGTCGTAGAGCGCGGGGATGTGCCACACCAGCAGCACCGCGCTGAAGATCACCGCGGCGCACCAGGGATTGACCAGCCATCCCCAGGCACGGCGCCACGGCCCGGGCGGCCCTGTGACCGGCGAGCGCGTGCCGGCGACGCCGAGGATGCACAGGGGCGGCACCACCATCATCAGGAGCAGGTGCTGGACCATGTGCAGGGAGAAGAGGTACTGGTCGCCGCCGGTGTCGATCGGTGACTGCAAGGCGACCAACCCCACAAGCACACCGATCCCGAAGAACCAGGGGCGCAGCCGGGAGCCCACCCATGAGCTGACGTCGTCGTCGTCGCGGAGCAGTCCGCGGCGCCAGGCGATCGCATACGCCGCCACCAGCGCCGCGATCCCGAGGACGACCGTTGGTTGCCACGTCCAGTCGCCCAGCCCGAGATGTGCCAACTCCACGACGGGTCAGCCTACTCCCGTCCGGCGTGGCCGCCGGAACGGCGGATCAGTGGCCCTCGACCGATTCGGGGAGCTCGTGGAACTCCGTGCGCGCGCCGCGCAGCCACGCCACGCAGCTGCCGATCAGCCAGACCAGGCCGATGCCCCACACCAGGGGACCGACGGTGCCGCGCACCTGGTCGACGAAGCCGATGAGCGTGGTGGCGAGGGCCAGGGCGACCATGATCGGCACGACGCTCGGTGGAGGCAGGTGAACGCCGGCGTGCTCGCCGTGACCGGGGTCCGCGGCCTCGTGGGTGGGCAGGTTCTCGTCGGTCACCGCGCTCCCTACTTGACCGCGTTGAGGTACACGGCGGCCCACACGAAGGTGACCCCGAGCAGCGCCACCAGGAGGATGACCATCGAGACTCCGCTGCGGATGTTCTTGCGGGCCAGCTTCTTGTCCACGTCAGGTCCTCTCTGTGGTCAGCCAACGACGCGGTCGACTGCCATGACCGCGAAGAGCAGCGCCAGGTAGAGCATCGAATAGTAGAAGACGCGCCGCGCGGCGCGCGCGGACGGATCGCGGACGGCGACGATCGCGGCGGCGAGGAAGAGCGCGTCGAGCAGGCCAGCCCCGGCCACGTAGACGTACCCGAAGGAGTGGACCAGCGCCGGCATGATGGTCACCAGCACCAGGATCACGGTGTACAACAGGATCTGGCGCCGCGTCTCGCGCTCGCCGACGATCACCGGCAGCATCGGCACCGAGACGCTGGCGTAGTCACGGCGGATGAGGAGGGCCAGCGCCCAGAAATGGGGCGGGGTCCAGTAGAAGACGACGGCGAAGAGGAAGAGGGCGGTGAGGTTGAGGCGGCCCTGCACCGCCGCCCAGCCGACCAGCGGCGGGATCGCCCCGGCGGCTCCTCCGACAACGATGTTCTGCATCGAGCTCCGCTTGAGCCACATGGTGTAGACGAAGACGTAGAAGAGCAGCCCGCCGACCGCCAGGACCGCAGCCAGGAGGTTGACGGCCACGCCGAGCAATGCGAACGCGATCACCCCCAGCGTGATACCGAATGCCAGGGCGCTGCTCGGCCGGACGCGCCCGGCCGGGATGGGACGCGTCCGAGTTCGTCCCATGCTGGCGTCGATGTCACGATCGAACCAGCAGTTGATTGCGTGCGCCCCACCGGCGGCGAACCAGCCACCCGTCACGGTCGCCGCCACCAGGCCGAATGACGGCAAGCCTCGCGCGGCCATGACCATCGCGAAGACGGTGGTGATCTCGAGGAGGAGGACGACACGCGGCTTGGTGAGCGCGATGTAATCGCGGACCGTCTGAGCGACGCGCTGACCGGTGCGCAGCCCGATGGGTGTTTCGACGCGAACGGCCACGCTCATGACGCGGCCGCCCCGGCGGGCAGCGGCCGGTCCAGCCGGGTGCCGCCGGCGACCTCGGTCGAGGTGGCGCCGCGCGTGATCACCGCAGAGACGACAACGCACGCCCACAACGCGCTGGCCAGGGCGAGGTGAACGCCGCGAACGGCCGCGGGTAGATGTTGATTGACGAGCAGTGCGCCCGCCGCCACCTGGGCGACGATCAGCAAGGTGACGCTCAACGTCGCTCGGCGCAGAGCGCGGTCGCCGGGACGCGCGCGCCGCATCTTCGCCATGGAATAGCCGAGCAGCAGCACCACGATGGCCACCACCAGGCGGTGCAGGAGGTTGATGTCGGCGAACCGTCCCGGCGAGAACTGGAAGCCGTTGCCGCAGAGCGGCCAGCCCGCGCAGGCGCCCCCCGCGCCCTGGTCGACGACCAGCGCACCGGAGAGCGCCAGGACGTACGTCGCGGCAACGGCGGCGCCGGCGATGCGCACCACGCCCAGCGACGGCCGCGTGCGCCCCGAGCCTGCCGTCGCGGTGGTCACCGCGATCCACACCAGCGCGCCGAGCAGGAGAAGCGCGTTGGCGAGGTGAATCATGATCACGCCGCTGGGCAGGTTGAACTCGACGGTGATCGCCCCGAGCACGATCTGTGCGATGAACAGGACCACAACCGCGGTCGCGCCGTTGCGCAGCCAGCGCACGTTGCGGTAGCGCGTCCACACCATAACGGCGAGGGCAATCACCAGGCCGGTCGCGATCGCCGCAACCCAGCGGTGGGTGAACTCGATCAGCGCCGTCCGCTCAAACGGAGGCAGCAGCGCGCCGCGACACAGCGGCCACCCACCCTTGTCACCACAGCCGGTCCCGCTGCCGCTGACGCGGACGACACCGCCGACCACGATGAGCAGGTACGTCGTCAGCGCCGTCGCCACAGTGAGACGGCGCAGGGCCCGCGACGGAGTCCACGTCACGGACTGGCCGACGCGGCCTGGCGTGCCCGGCGCATGTCACGAACGGGACGGCTGCTGTGGACCTCGGGGATGACGTCGAAGTTGTGGGCGGGGGGCGGCGACGACGTCGCCCACTCCAGGGTGTTCCCCTCCCACGGATCGGCAGTCGCCGTCTTGGGGGCACGCATGCTGATCACGAAGTTGACCAGGAACACCGTGACGCTTATGGCGATGAGGAAGGCGCCGAACGTCTCCAGGGAGTTGAGGTCACCCCAGCCGCGGTTGTCCTCGTACGTGGCGATACGCCGGGGCATGCCGAGCATCCCGAGCAGGTGCATGGGCATGAAAGCGAGGTTGAGCCCGATGACCATCAGCCAGAAGTGGATCTTGCCGAGGCGCTCACTGAGGAAGCGCCCGGTGACCTTCGGGAACCAGTAGTAAATACCCGAGAAGACGCCGAGCACGCTGCCGCCGAACAGGACGTAATGGATGTGCCCGACGACCCAGTAGGTGCCGTGAAGGATGCGGTCCACGGCGAGGCTGCCAAGGTACACGCCGTCAATCCCGCCGATGAGGAACATCAGGAGGAACCCGGCAGCGAACAGCATGGGCGTGTCGTAGCGAACGCTGCCACCCCACATGGTGGCCAGCCAGTTGAATATCTTGATCCCGGTCGGCACCCCGATGCAGAGCGTGGTGAACGCGAAGAACTCCTGCACGACGAGCGGCAGGCCGGTGACGAACATGTGGTGCACGAAGACCACGAAACCGAGCACCGCGATGGCCACCATCGAGGCCGCCATGGCGCGGTAGCCGAAGATCGGCTTGCGTGAGAACACGGGGATGACCTCGCTGATGATCCCAAACGCGGGCAGGATCATGATGTACACCGCCGGGTGCGAGTAGAACCAGAAGATGAGCTGGTACAGCAGCGCGTTGCCCCCATGGCTGACGCTGAAGAACGACGCGCCCACCTGGCGATCGAGCAGCACCATGGAGAGCACCCCGGCGAGGAACGGCGATGCCAGCACAACCAGGCCCTGGGTCACCTCCGTCGCCCAGACGAAGAGTGGCAACCGCGACCAGGTCAACCCCGGGGCGCGCATGTTGTGGATGGTGACCAGGAAGTTGACACCACCGAGCATCGAGCTTACCCCGAGCAGGTGGAGACCGATGATCCAGAGGTCCTGGCCGACCTGCGGTGAGTAGGCACGCTCGGTGAGCGGCACGTAACCAGTCCAGCCGGCGGCACCGGTCCCACCGAAGAGGAAGCCTGAGTACATCACGAGGCCACCGAGCGGGACGAGCCAGAAAGAGAGCGCGTTGACGCGCGGGAACGCCATGTCGCGGGCGCCGATCATCAACGGCACGAAGTAGTTCCCGAAGCCGGAGAAGACCGGGATGATCCAGAGGAAGATCATCGTCGTCCCGTGCATGGTGAAGATCTGGTTGTACTGCGCTGGCGTGAGGAACTTGTTCTGCGGTTCGGCCAGCTGGATGCGCACCAGCAGGGCCATCGCACCACCCACCAGGAAGAAGAAGAAGGTGGTGTAGAGGTACATGATCGCGATCTTCTTGTGATCGACTGTGGTGATCCAGCCGAGGACGCCGCGGCGCTTGTCCCATCGCGCGGCGAATCGGGCCTGCGGTACAGGCGTGCTGATCGCCGCCATCAGTTCTGTCCCCCGTGAAGCTCGAGCTGGTGCACTGTATTCATTTGGCGGTCTGCTGCAGCATCCACTGGTCGAACTGCGCGCGCGGTTGGGAGATCACCTCGAGAAGCATGCTGGCGTGGCCGGTGCCGCACAGCTCGGTGCACTGCCCGTAGTAGTGACCGGCCCGCGCCTGCAGCCACATGTGGTTGGTCTGTCCGGGCAGCGCGTTGATCTGACCGGCCAGGGAGGGAATGTAGAAGCTGTGGTTGACGCCGCATCCCTGGTCGGATATGGCGTTGGCGAGGGTCTCGCCATTGCGGAGCTTCTGTTGCATGGTGGCGGCGGCCTGGGACGCGGCGCCGCTCGACCCTGCGGCGTACGGCTTGGTGATGCACGGGTGGTCGGTGGAGACAACCTGGAGATCGACTGGGGTATCGGCGGGCACGTGCAGGACGGTGAAGCTCTGCACGTCGTTGCCGGTGCTGGTGTGACTCCCCGTGTAGTCGAACGTCCAGCTGAACTGCTGACCGATGACGGTCACCTGCATCACCGGAGCGGCGGCTGTGCTCGCCGGGGCGTCGTTGATGAACCCCATCTGCGAGACGGTCAGCCCAAACAGTGAGAGGAAGACCGCCAGAGGCACCGCTGTCCAGAAGAGCTCGAGACGGGTGTTTCCGTGGAACTGCGGCGGCTCGTCCTCGTCGTGCTTGCGTCGGAAGCGGAACATGCTGTAGACCAGCATCACCACGGTGAACAGGCCCAGCACGATGGACGCCAGAAGCACCCAATTGAAGACGAACTTCATGCTGTCGGCAACCGGGCCGCCGGGGTGGTACGGCGAGGTGTCGACGATCGTCGTGGCGAGTAGGTTCACCTGGCCCGGCTCTCCGCATCCCATCCGTCTGCGACGACAACGCGAGGTGCCGGGATGATCGCACAGGCATCCCAAGCGCGGCAAACCGCGGCGGTGCTCATTTTTGCCATGGCCGCGTGACCGTCCGGATCTGCCGCTTCACGAGCTCAGTGATCTCGACATTGGTGAGCGCCGCCCTGTCCCACTCGCCGCGATTGGCAGGCGGTTTGGCGGGATCGGGCAGGGTCTCCCCGAGAGATCCGGTGGGGCGCGGCCGCATCCGCCTGACGACGTCCAGCAGGCCCACTCAGGGCCTCACAGGTGGAAGTACCTGAGCTTCGGAGAGGCCTCGCCGGACAGCGAGATCTCGCGCGCTCCAGCGGTTGCGTCGACCGCCGCGCTCCCCCAGATGAAGAGCCCGTACACGAGCAGGCCGATGAAGACGACGATGGCGATCATCCCGAAGATCATCGCGAGGATGAGCCGGCCGTCGGCGATCCACTTCCGGCCCAGGGCGCTGCCGCCCAGGAAGAAGAGCACATCGGCCCCCAGGCATCCGACCGCCCACAGGAAGTAGTAGCGGGCCTTGGCCGCCTGCCCGTTGTAGAGCTGGCCGGCACCGGGGACGATCGAGAGCGCGGCCGCGATCCGCCAGTCCCGGTGGCGCGTGCTGACCACTGCGCTCAACCCCACCTCGTTCAGCGGGTGAAGAATGACCGGTAGCAGTAGTACGCCGCCAGCACCAGCGTGGCGAACGCCCAGATGCTGACGAAGATGACGTCACCCCAGCCGGCGTCCCCTGGATCGAGGTCGGCGAGCATGGGGGTGATCATTGTTTCTCAGTGGGACTTGAAGTTCTCGAGGAAGTGCTCCCCGAGGATGATGATCGCGCACAGCCCGATGAGCACTGCGAACATGAGCATCGTGCCGAGCAGGTCGCGGGCGAGGGTGCGTCGTCTCATGGCGGCTGGTCACCCTACGGGAGGGTGTTGTAAGTCTCCCAGTGGCGGATGAACTGGATCAGGATCTGAATCTGGTTCTCACTGAGGATCCGGCTGCCGGGCCTCTGCTTGTCGCGGGTGGGATCGTAGGTGAAGTCGGACGCGGTCGATCCCCAGTTCGGCATGATGCTGCCGATGTGCTCGAAGTCGGTGAACCCGTACTCGATGCACCGGTAGTAGTAGTCCTCGTTGAAGTAGCCGAGGCGGTCCTGGTTGCTGAGCGGCGGCCCCTTGCCGCCCTCACCCTGCACGCCGTGGCAGGTGACGCAGTACTTGTAGTACAGCTGCGCGCCGGCCGTGAAGTCGTACTCGGGGTTGGCGATCAGGTTCTGGTGCGCGTCGGTCTGGTTGAGTGAGAGGCGGCTGCCGTTGTGACAGACGATGCAGCCCACCTGGTCGATTCCCACCTTCTGAAGGGACGGGTTCATCTGGGTGGCGTTCAGCGCCTTGGGATCCACAGCGGCTGGAAGCGGACCGGGCAGGACCGTGGTCGGGGTCACCGCATACCCCTGCTTGGCGTTGGTTGTCGCCCCGGTCACCGAGTAGGGCGCGAAGCCTGTCCCGGTGATGCCGTACTGCGTGTAGTCCATCGCCGGTGCGAACCCGTTACCGGTGGCGCTGGGAACGCTGATCCCGTTGGCGATGTAGGCGGGATGAACCATCGTGTAGTGGTTCTGCTCCGCCACCGCCTGCGCGTTCGGCTGGTACTTCATGAAATCCTGGACCAGGCGCTGGGCGGCCAGCTCGGGCCCGATGGTGCCGATGTCAGGCACGTGACAGGAGATGCAGCGCTCCACGCGGAATGTGTCGCCGCGCTTGGCGTCAGCGAACGCCGGGAAGATCTGCTGCACCTGGATGTTGAAACCGGTGTCGTTGTAGTCCGACTGGTAGCGCTGCTGGATGGCCAGGTAATCGCGGTCCTGGCTGTCGCGGATGGCCGCGATGCCCACCAGCGCGATCAGCAGCGCTGACAGGATCACGAAGACCCACCTGTTCATACCGCTGGCTTGATCCCGGGATGGCCAAGGATTCGCGTCCAGTCCCAGTTGAAGGCGAGCCCGCGGAAGAAGACGCCGATCACGACGAAGGAGACAGCCAGGCAGAGATAGATGGTGAACAGCGCGATGGCCACCTTGCGGTCCTGGGGGCGGCGGCTCGGGTTGCGATCAAGGTACGGGGTCAGCAGCATGAAGATGATCACGAAGCTGGGGAAGGCTACCCCCGCCATGACGGGGGGGAAGCGCTCGAGCAGCTCCTGCAGGCCCAAAAAGTACCAGGGTGCCTTGGCGGGGTTGGGGGTGATCGCGGTGTTGGCGCGCTGGAGGAGCGGGGCGTTGACCTGGATCGAAACGGCGAGCAGGAAGATGAACGCCACGAGCCCGGCAAGGAACTCCTTCCAGACCAGCGCCGGGAAGGTGACCACGGTCTCCTCCTCCTCGCGGCGGCGCACCACCAGCGGCATCGCCGCCAGCTCGGGCCCCGTGCCGCGCGGACGAGGGGTGCGCACCGCCGTGGTTCGATCGAGTGGGACCGCCGCCCCCTCGCCCGGTGCGCCAGAGCCGTCACCAACAACCGTCGCCATCGCTTAGAGGCCTCCCGTGAACCCGTCTTTGCGGACGCGCCAGAAGTGTATGACCATCAGGATGAACCCGATGAGGGGCAGGGCGACGACGTGTAAGACATAAAAGCGGATGAGCGCTCCCTGGCCGACGTTGCGGCCGCCGAGGAGCAGGTAGCGGGTGTACGGGCCGGCGATGGGCGCGTACTTGGCCATGTTGGTGCCGACGGTGATCGCCCACACGGCGAGCTGGTCCCACGGCAGCAGGTAGCCCGAGAATGAGAGCAGCAGCGTGATCAGGAGCAGGAAGGTGCCGATCGCCCAGTTGAACTCGCGCGGCGGCTTGTATGCCCCCTGGTAGAACACCCGGGCCATGTGCAGCCAGACCGTGATCACCATGCCGTGCGCGGCCCAGCGGTGCAGGTTGCGGATCACCAGTCCGAAGGTGGCGACGAACTGCAGGTCCTTGATGTTCTGGTAGGCCTGGTCCACCGACGGGATGTAATAGAACATCAGGAAGAGTCCGCTGATGGTCAGCAGGATGAAGAGAAAGAAGGAGAGGCCGCCGAGGCAGAGCGTGTAGCTGACCCGGATCGCCGACTTCTTGACGCGCACGGGATGGATGTGGAGGAAGAAGTTGGTGAGCGCCGTCCGCGCCGCCACCTTGTCGGTGGTGGGCAGGCCGTGCCGGAAGATGGACCCCCAGATCTGGGCGGCGAACGCGCGCAGCGGGTTGCCCTCGGTAGGACGGGCGCTCACCGCTTCTCCTCCATCGGTCCGGTCTCTCCCATCATCGCCGTCACACCCCGATCGTCTTGCCGTTGCTCTTGCCGGCCTTCGGGTCCAGCCGCCACTCGGGCACGGTGCTGTCGCCGGCCTGACGGTACACGGTGATGGCAGCCCGATTCACGACGAAGTGGTTGTCCGGGGTGATCTGGATGTCCACCCAGTCCATGGGCCGCGGCGCAGGGCCGTAGAAGTTGGTCGAATCGATGTAGTAGCGGCTGCCGTGGCACGGACAGGCCCAGCCGTTGCGCGTGGTGATCGCCCCGGCCTCGGCGGTGTAGTGCTGGGCCACGGTCTGCGATCTGTCGGCCACCCCGGTGCCGCTGGTCACGTCGCTCACGTAGTTGGGCGTGCAACCGAGGTGCGTGCACACCAAGTACACGGCGTAGATGCCGGTGGAGTCGAGAACGACCGTCACTCGGTTGGCGGTGTCCGATATGACGTTGACCTTGAGCGTGCCGCCACCGGTGAGGTCGGAGACGGTGAACCCGGTTTTGAACTGGGGCGGCGACTCCAGAGTGGCAGCGGGAAACATGAACTTGAGCAACTCGATGCCGCCGAAAAGGGTCGCCCCGAGCGCCCCCACTGACCCGACGAGCAGCAGGAACTGCCGGCGCGTCGTCTCGACACGCGAGCGCATCTTGCCGCGGGGCGTGTCGTACGGGTTCAGCGCCATGAGAGCCTCAGGACGGGGAGAACGGCGACGGCTTAGATTCTAGCGGCGGGCTGTTGAGCCACTGCGTCAGACGAACGGGTTGTTCGACGGCGGCGTGATGATGTTGGCGAAGACGATCGTCGAGATCATGATCACCACGAACGCCACGATGATGATCAGGCACCCGAAGTCGGAGCGGACAGCGAGAATGAAGCGTTCGACCATTTCTTCCCAAGACAGCCGACCTCGGACGCGACGGCGCACAGGATAAGCGACGGTCGAGGCGACCTGCCTCTTGACGGGTTCGGGCACAATGCTGCGCCCGCTGTTACCGTCATCGCCCCATGAGCGACTGGCGCATCCTCGAGATCTATTCGACCTTCATCCAGGTCACCGGCGAGCTGGAGATCGTCCGGCCCGACCGGGTGAGCGACGCGGTCAACCGCTTCGGGGACTTCCTGCACCTCCGCAACGGCCGGGCCGAGCCACTCTCGGTGAGCTACCCGATCCTGAGCCGCACGGAGCCCGTGGTCACGGTCGCCAAGGCCGGGGTGGTGCTGCTCTGCCCGCTCGACGACGCCGGCGACGGCAACCCAGCCCTGTGGCGTGAGAAGGTCGCGCACCCGGCGTCGATCAACACCCAGGCATTCTCGATGGTCGGCGACGTCCACGTGGAGCCGCGACACACCCTGCAGGACCACCTCGAGCGATTCCCCGGCGACTTCATCCCAGTGACCAACGTGTCGGCTCTGTGGGTGACGGCGATCAGCTCGGGGACCCACGCGGTCCAGCGTCAGTTCGCGCTGCTCAACCCCGCAGCGATCTTGAGTTTCTCACTCAGATGACACCCCGCTCCTCGGCCCGCCTCGCGCCGCTGTCGCCTTCACGACGAATCAGATGACCAGCGTCTGCGAGGCTCTGCGCTTGCGCTGCACGGTTGACACGGCGCCGATCATTAGGCACATGACCGCGATGCCTGCGAAGCCGAGGCCGATGAACTCCTTGATGGCCTTCGTGCCGATGCCCAGGGAGGTGCCGCTGTCATCGAGGAACGCCTTCTCGGCGGGCGCCGCCCAGACCGTGGTGATGAACGACATGACCACCCAGAGCGCGGCGACGAAGTACCAGATCGCCGCCGGGTTGGGGCTACCACTTCGTGGCCGCGCCGCGAAGTAGAAGGCGGCCAGGCAGACAGCCTCCAGACCCACGTAGCCGTTGAACAGAATGAACGAGAACCAGAAGCTGAGCTGCTGCGCGCCGGTGAGGCCGGCGAAGCCGTTGATCGCGAATGCGCTTCCAGAATCGGCGAGCACGTGCATCGCGCGCAAAGATACAACGAAGCCACGCGCCGGCGGTGAGCGCGGCGCCGGCGGCGACGGCGCCCCGTAACTACCCGCCGACGGGTAGGCTTGTGTTCAGACGATGTCCACCGCCCCCTACTCCCACGCCACCAGGAACACGGCGACGGGCGGGATGGCCACTCCGGTGGCACAGATCCTCTCCCTCGGCGCGTACCTTCCTGACGGCGTGCTCACCAACGCCGACATGGAGGCGATGGTCGAGACATCCGATTCCTGGATCCTCGAGCGCACCGGCATCCGCGAGCGCCGCCGCGCCGGGTCCGGGCAGACGGTCGCCGCCATGGGCGCTCGAGCGGCCGCTGAAGCCCTCGACCGGGCGGGCAACCCCGTCGTCGACGCCGTCATCGTGGCCACCTGCAGCGCGGAGAGCCGCCTTCCCTCGACCGCCTGCCGGATCCAGCAGCGGCTCGGGCTCACCGGGATGCCTGCGTTCGACATCAACGCGGCCTGCTCAGGGTTCATCTATGCCCTCGCGCTGGCCAACTCGATGATCCGCAGCCGCACGCTGGGCACGGTCCTGGTGGTGGCCACCGAGGCCCTCACGCCGATGGTCGACTACACAGATCGCTCCACCTGCGTGCTCTTCGGCGACGGCGCCGCGGCCGCCATCGTCGGCAGCGGCGGGGGCGACGGCGGCATCCGTGCGGTGCGTTGGGCGGCGGACGGCAGCGAGGCGGACCTCATCTACTTCGGCGCGCGCGAGGACGACCCGGGCGGCCCCAGCGCCATCCGGATGTCTGGTCGAGGCACCTTCCGCTTCGCGGTCGAGCGCCTCAGCGAGGCGGCCACTGAGCTCTGCGAGGACGCCGGCTGGAGCGCAGCCGACGTCGACTGGTTCATCCCCCACCAGGCCAACCTGCGCATCATCGAAGCCACCGCCAAGCGGCTTGGTGTTTCCATCGATCGAGTGATCCTCAACGTCGAACGGGTGGGCAACACCAGCGCCGCCTCGATCCCGCTGGCCATCCACGAGGCCGCCGCCGCCGGGCGTCTCCAGCCCGGCCAGAAGATCGTCAGCGTGGCGTTCGGGAGCGGGGTCACCTGGGGCGGCGTGGCCCTCGAATGGACCGGCAACCCCTCGCCGTGACGGGAGGGCGTGAAGCCGCCCGCCCGCTGGCCGCTCCCGGTCCCAAGCTCCGCCCTGTCGCCCCCGCCGGCACGGTCGAATGTCGCGGCTGCGGGCGACGCTTCGTCGCGGCCCGCTTCGAGAAGCAGCTCCGGGTGTGCCCGGACTGCGGACGTCACGCGGTGGTTCCTGCGGTCACGCGGGCCAACCAGCTGGCCGACACCGGAACCCTGGACATCATCCGGATGCACATCGACAACCGTGACCCTCTTGGCTTCGACGACGGCGTCCCCTATCCCTCGCGGGTCGCCGAGGCGCGCGAGCGCACCAAGCTCGAGGAGACGTTCGTCATCGCCAGGGCCGCTGTCGGTGGCGTTCCGGTGGTGCTGGCCTGCATGGATTTCGGTTTCCTCGGCGGTTCACTGGGCAGCGCCGCCGGCGAGCAGTTCGCGCGCGCCTGTGACCTCGCGGTCGCTGAGCAACGCGCGCTGATCGCCGTCTGCACCTCTGGCGGGGCGCGCATGCAGGAGGGGATCGCCTCGCTGGCGCAGATGGCCCGCTGCTCGGCGGGGGTGGTGGCCGTGGCGCGCGCCGGGCTCCCGTACGTCTCGGTGCTCGCCGATCCTTGCTTCGGAGGGGTCACCGCCTCGTTCGCCGTGCAGGCTGACGTGATCCTCGCCGAACCCCACGCGCGCATCGGTTTTGCGGGCGGTAGGGTCATCGAGCAGGCCAGCCACGATCGTCTGCCCGAGGGGTTCCAGACGTCGGAGTTCCTGCTCGCCCACGGCATGGTCGACGCGGTGGTCGATCGCCGTGCCTTGCGCAACATCATCGAGCGGCTGCTGATCGGGTTCACGGTGCCGCGATGACCGTCACCACCGAGACCGCCGAGCGGGAGCGCGTCGCATTCGCCGCCGTCGAGCTGGCGCGCAACCCGGGACGGCCCCGCGCGCTGCAGGTGATCGCCGGAGCGTTCACGGAGTGGACGGAGCTGCGCGGTGACCGCCTCTTCGGCGACGATCGTGCCGTGGTCGGCGGCCCGGCGCTGCTCGACGAGCGCTGGGTGATGGTCATCGGCCAGGAGAAGGGCACCGACGCGATCAGCCGTGCGGTGCACAACTTCGGCATGCCCCATCCAGAGGGATATCGCAAAGCGCAGAGGCTGATGCGCACTGCCGAGAAATTCGGCATGCCGGTGGTTTGCCTCGTGGACACGCCCGCGGCGCACGCCGGAGTCGGTGCCGAGGAGCGCGGCCAGGCGTGGGCCATCGCCCAGTCGCTGATCACCATGCTCGAGCTGCGCGTCCCGGTGGTGAGCGCTGTACTCAGCGAGGGCGGCTCCGGTGGCGCGCTGGCGCTGGCCCTCGCCGATCGCGTGCTCGCCTTCGAGAACGCGGTTTACACAGTGGCTCCCCCAGAGACCTGCGCCGCCATCCTCTACCGCGACGCCGGGCAGCGCGGCCGTGCAGCCGCGGCGCTGCGACCGGGAGTCGCCACGGCCCACGGCATCGGGCTCATCGACGAGCTGATCCCTGAGCCGTCACCGGGTGCCCACGCTCATCCCTCTCTCTGCATCGCCGCGCTGCGCGGAGCCCTCGTGCGCCACCTCGACGAGCTCTGCGCCAAGGACGTCGACACGCTCCTCACGGAGCGCACCGACCGATACCGCCGCGCGGGGGATTGAGCGGATTGCTCGAAGAGGGAACGCAATTACCTCTCGCCTTACGCGGCTAGCTCCGCAGCTACTGCGTCACTGGCTCCGCGTTCGGGTCGCTTCAGGAAGAATGCCGGGATAATCCCGATCGCGGACAGGATCGCGATCAGCACAAAGGTGCGATCGAACGCGTCGCTGAAGACGCCGCCCGCGTAGGCATGGTTGAAGGTGTCCAAGGTTGCGTTGCCCGTGCTCGGCAGCGTGCTCCCGCGCTCTGCTGCGCGGACGACGCGACAACTCCCTCCTGCAGGACGCCGCAGTACTGCGCCGCGGTGAGACCTGGCCGGTGCAGAGTGGTCGCCGCCGCGTCGACGACATTGGCCGGGGGCGCGCACGACGTCTGCTTCGCCGCGGTGCCGAACTGCGCGGCAAGCACGGTGACCAGGACGGCGATGCCGACCGACGATGAGACGCGCTGGAAGGTGTTGGTGATGCTCGAGGCGCGCGAGGTGTAGCGACGCGGCACGCGCGCCATCGCCGCTGCCATCGTCGGCATCATCGCGAAGCCCATGGCGAAGCCGCGCAGCATCAGCGCGCTGATGACCAGCCAGTTCGATGAGTCGTAGTGGATCTGCGCCAGCACCACGCTGCCGACAGTGAGCAGCAGCAACCCCGTGGCGACCACCGGCTTGGGTCCGAACCTGTCGGTGAGATACCCACCGAGCGGCATCGACACCGCGGCCATCGCCGCCTGGGGCAGGAGCAGAAGGCCGGTCTCGATGGCATCGTAGCCATGTACCTCCTGCAGGTAGAGGGGAAGCAACAGCATGGTGCCGAACATCGCGGTCACCACGATGAAGCTGAGCACCATGGCCCACGAGAAGGTACGGTCGCGGAACAACGAGAGCTGTAGCAGCGGCTCGCGCGCGTTGAGCTGGCGCACGATGAAGATGCCCATGAGCACAACGCTGGCGACCAATAGCGACACCACCAGCGTCGACGACCAGCCCAGAGACGTGCTGCGGTCGACTGCGTACATCAGCGCCAGGATCGCGGGCACGCCGGTGATCAGCCCGAGCACGTCGAGGCGGAGCTTGGCGGTCCGATCTGACTCGCGCAGGAACCGTGACGCGGCGATGAAACCAATGATGCCGATGGGCACGTTGACGTAGAAGATCAGCCGCCACGTGAAGTCCTGCACGAACCAACCGCCGAGGACCGGGCCGATGGCGGGCGCGATCAGCATGGGGACTCCGAAGATCCCCATCACCCTGCCCATGTTCTGCGGCCCCACGGCCTGCAGGATGATGGTCATGCCGATCGGCATCAGCATGCCTCCGCCCACGCCCTGGATGACGCGGAAGAAGATCAGCTCGCCGAGGTTCTGCGAGATGCCGCAGAGCATCGACGCCACCGTGAAGGTGACGATGGTGATCAGGTACAGCCGCTTGGTTCCCCAGCGGTCCGTGGCCCAGCCGGTAGCGGGATCACCGCACCCTGGGCGAGCAGGTAACCGGTGACCACCCAGGCGATGTCGGTGTAGCTGCCGGCATGCAGGTCGTGCTGCAAGGTGGGGATGGCGATGTTGACGATCGTCGAGTCGAGGATCGTCATGATTGTGCCGGTCAGCACGACGGCGAGAGCAACCCACTTGTAGTCGAAGCGACCGAGTCGGGTGTGAGTGGCGCGCACCTCGTCATGGCCGGGCGGACGTTCGACGACCGTGGTCTCGGACATGAGGGTCACGATACCTGCTGCGGGTTCGCGCCAGTCCGGGCGGCTCGCTCGGTACCGGTCACCGGGCGCGCCAGCCCTCCAACATTCCGGCGCGGTGTCCGGCCTTGATGCGGCGCATGGCGGCGTCGGCGTGCTGGAGAAGCCCATCGACGTCGTCGGCATCGTCGGGGAAGATCGCGACACCGCAGGAGATGGTCACGCCTGCCCGGGTCAGCTCGGTGTCTTCGCGGACGCGGACCTCGAACGAGGTGCTGATGCGCAGCCCGACAGCGGACGCTTCGACGTGGTCGGCGCCGGGAAGAACGCAGACGAACTCATCGCCACCGTAGCGGGCAGCCGAGTCCTCGCGGCGCAGCAGGTCATGGAAGACCTGCGCAAGGATGGTGAGCACACGGTCGCCGGCGGCGTGGCCGTACGTGTCGTTGACCGCCTTGAAACGGTCGAGGTCGCAGAACACTACCCCGAGCGGGGTCGTGCGCCGCCGCGCGCGCGCCACCTCCTGATCAAGGGTGCGTGTGAGCTGGCGGTGGTTGGCGAGGCCGGTGATGCTGTCGAGGTGGGCCTGGTCGAGCTCGCGCTCGTACCGCCGCGCCCGCTCGATGGCCCGCGCGGCCTCGCCGGCGAGCGCCGACACAACGGGGATCTCCTCCTCGCCCCAGACCAGCTCCTGCCGATGCGAGGTGAGCACGTAGACCCCGATCACCTCGTCCTCGATGATGAGCGGCGCTCCGATCGCGCAGAGGGGGACGCCGCGACGCAGCTCCTGCACCTGCTCGCGCACCTGCTCGCCCAGGTTGGATTGGGCCATGTGCACGTCGTACGCCGTGGGCCAGAGCATTGGGCGGCTTGCCGAGAAGATGCGCCCGGCCAGCCCCTCGCCGGGGGCGAGCGTGAAATCGAGGTTGTCGGCGTCCAGCGTGCCGATGCCGTCGGGGCCGAGGTAGAGCGACAGCGGGCGCAGCCGATCGGCAACAGCGTCGTAGAGGAGCACCGCCGCGTGGGTGACCATGGGGTAGGACTCGCGGCTGGTCTCAAGGACCGCGCGGGTGACCCCGAGGACGTCGATGGCGGTACCCACGCGTTCCGCGGTCGCCGCATGTGCGGAGTTGCGCAGCTTGTCCGATTCGGCGCTGGCCCCGGCGGCCTTCAACTGGGCGATGACGATCAACTGCAGTGCGGCCATGACAGCGATCGCAAAGAGGAGGGTCGGGACCTCGCTCTTCAGCCAGACGAGCCAGACGGCGGCGAATGCACCGTCGACGACCACAGTCGCCACTAGCACCGCCCGGGCACGGGCACGAGCCGGGGCGCTCAGGTGGACTGCGGTGAAGAGGAGAACGGCGACCACGTCGAGGCGGTCGAAGTGTCCGGCGGCCAGTCCAATCATCAGGGCGGCGATGACCGCCAGGATCAGGCCGCGCCCGACCACGGCGAGGTCACCGTCCATCCAGTCGTGGCGGCTCAATCGGGTCGCCGCGATGGCGTACACGGCCACGCCGACGCCGAGGACGATCTCGCCGCCCCGCTGGGCAGCGGGAAGCGACAGAGTCAGCAGGCGCACCAGGGCGGCGGCCAGCACCAGCACGACCGCAAACCCAGCTGCACGGCGCGACGCAGCCGCCGCTCTTCCCACGATGCCCCCTGAGCCATCCCTGCCGCGATTGCGGCATTCAACGAGCCTATCTTTTCAGACGCGGAGTTGCCGCAGACCTTTCGTTACGGATTCGCGCACCCGGCGCTTGTCGGGTGCTGCCCCGCGTGATAGCGTTGCGTACACGAACTGACGTTCGCAGTCCAGGCCATTCGCCGACGCCCCCAACGCATGAGCACCAGTCTTCTCCACATCGCTGATCTGCACCTCGATCGTGCCTTCGCAGGCATGGGCATCCAGGGCGAGCTGGCGATTCGTCGTCGTCTCGGCCTGCGTGAGGCCCTTCGGCGCGCCGGCCGCACCGCCCAGGAACGCGGCTGCACAGGCGTGACCATCGGCGGCGACCTCTACGAGCACGATCGCGCCGGGGCCGACACGGCGCAGTTTCTTGTCGACACGTTCGCGTCGTGGGCGCCGATGCAGGTGCTGGTGGCGCCGGGCAACCACGATGCCCTCCTGGCAGGCTCGATCTACAGCCGCACCGACTGGCCCGCCAACGTGCGCGTCTTCGACGCCGCGGAGCTGCTCCCCCATCGGCTGGCCGACGGGCTGACCATCTGGGGGCTGGCGCACCTCGAGCCGGCCTGGCAGGGCGATCCCTTGGCGTGCCAGCAGCCAGGCGGTGACGGTGTCCACGTCGCTCTCTTCCATGGTGCCGAGTTGGGCTCGCGGCCGGACGGCAAATCCATCCACGGCCCCTTCCACGCCGCCGACGTGCGCGAGCGCGGTTTCGCCGCGGCGCTCTGCGGTCACTACCACCGGCGCCGGGTCGACGAAGCTTCGCGCCTGCTCTACCCGGGGAGCCCGGAACCGCTGACATTCGATGAGTCGGAGCCGCGCGGTCCCGTGCTGGTGACCATCGCCGGCGACGGCGCGGTGTCATACGAACCGATCAACGACAACCTCTGGACCGCTCGCAGCGCGGTCGCCGACGTCTCCGGCGCCCGCGGACTCGCCGACGTCATCGACGCCGCCACGGCGGCCAGCGCGCTCGCCTGCGCCGGGCTCGACCCGGAGCGATCCATGCTCCGCCTCGACCTGATCGGGGAGATCGACCAGGCCGTTTCCACTGACAGCTTCACTGTCGAGACGTCGGTCCGTGATGGGACCGGGGCCGCAGGCGTGCGCATCCGGGACCTCACCAGCCCGGCACTGAGTGTGGCGGCGATCGCCGGTGACGCGAGCGTGCGAGGAGTCTTCGCGCGCGCTCTAGCCGAGGCGTCCGCGGCAGCTGATGAGGGGGAGCGTGCGGTGCTTGAGGACGCGCTGCGCTATGGGCTCCAGGCCCTCGGCGGCGCCGAGATCGGGCTGAGATGAGGCTCGAGCGACTGGAGATCGGCGGCTTCGGACGCCTGCGCGACGTGGAGATTGACTTCCACCCACGCATTACCGTGCTCCTCGGCGATAACGAGTCAGGGAAGTCCACCGTCCATCGGGCGCTGCGGGCGGCTCTGTACGGCCTCGACGCGGGCGGCCAGGGACGGCCTACAGAGCGCAGCGACTGGATGCGCTGGACCCCGTGGAGCGGCGGTGAGTACTCGCTGGTGCTGACATACGAGCTGGCGGGTGGCCGCAGGCTGCGCGTCGCCCGGCGGCTCGAGCAGCGCGACCACACCTGCCAGGTCCACGAGATCGGCGGTGGCGACGTCACTGCCGAGGTGCGCATCGGCCGCGCGGTCGCACCGGGGCAGGTGCACCTCGGCGTCGACGAGGCCGTCTTCTGCGCCAGCGCGTGCGTCGGCGAGGACGGCCTTCGCCTCGGCGCCGGTGACACCCCGACGGCCCGCGCCGGCGAGGTGCAGGAGGCAATCGAGCGACTCGCCGACTCCGGGGACGAGACCACCGCCGCGCAGGCTCTGGCCGCCATCGCCGACGCGGTGGCGCGGGTCGGTTCGGAGCGCCGCTCGGCCAGCCCCCTGGGCCGGGCGGTCAACCGGCTCCGCCAGCTGGACGTCCAGGTCGACGACGCTCGCCGCCGGCTGCGCTCGCTGGCAGCGGAGGAGGAGCGGTTGCGCTCGCTGGAGGGCGACGCGATCCGTGCCGAGGAACGCCAAGCCGACGCGGAACGCCGTTGGCTGCTGGGGCGGCTCGCCGGCATCGGTGCCCAGCGCGCCGACCTCGAGGCCGTTGACGCCGAGATACTCCAGGTGGCAGCGGAGATCGAGGGCACCGCCCCCCTGGCCCGCTTCCCCCTGGACTGCGAGGAGCGGGTGGCCGCCCTGGCCGCAGAGGTGCAGGAGACGCAGCGGTGCGCGGACGAAGCTCACGCACGAGCCGAGGCCGCCGCTCCTCAACTCGCCGACGTGAAGCGCCGCCGCGCCGAGATCGCCGCGGGCGTTCGCGCTCTGGGCCGGGCCGTGCTCGTCGACGCTGACGGTCTCGCGGAGGCGTCGCTCCTGGAGCGCGACCTGACCGAGACCCTGGCCGGCCGGCGC
>JALYZN010000083.1 GCA_030948845.1 Candidatus Dormiibacterota bacterium | reverse complement strand
GCGCAGGAGTGTCCTCCTTGCCGCCGCGGCTGCCCTCGCCGTGGCCGCGGCGGCGGCGGGCGCGGTGTTCCTGCTCGCTGGCAAGAGTGGCGGCACGGACGGCTCCAGCGCCCCGCTGGTAGTGGGGGGTGATGCGACCCTGGCGGTCAGTCCGCCCAGCGCCGGCTGCAACACCACCTTCATGTTCGTGGCGCGTGGCTCGCTCAGTGGGACCGGAACCCTGGTGTACCGATGGGAGCAGAGCGACGGCCAGGTCACGGCGAACACGTCGCTGCCGATTCCCTCGGATGACGGCGCATTCCGGCTCACCGAGTCTTGGCGCATCCAGGGCTCGCAGAAGGTCAACGGCACCATGACGCTGCACATCGTCAAACCCACCGACCGCAGGATCAGCAAGGCGTTCACGTACTCCTGCCTATGACCGCGTGGCGACGCCTGTCCGATCGCAACCCCCTTCCCCGAGGAGCGATCACGGTCGGCATCGGCCTGCTCCTCGCCGGGGTGTGCACGTATGCCTTCCTGGCCATCGCCGGACACGCGCTCACCGCGTTGCGCTACTCGGCGTTTGCCGGCTTCTGGGCGCTCCTGTTTGTGGTCGCGCCCGGCATCTTCCTCCCGCTCGAGCAGGAGCTGGCCCGGGCGATCTCGGCGCGACGGGCGCGGGGCGACGGCGGCGGTCCGGTGGTGCGACGGGTCGTGCTCATCGGTGTGGCCTTCCTGGTGGTTCTCGTCGTCGGAGCGCTGGCCGGCTTCGGCCCCATCGACAGCCACCTCCTGGGCGGGGACGGAGTGCTGATGGTCGCGCTGCTGCTCGGCCTCAGCGCCTATTGCGCCGAGCACATCGGGCGCGGAACGCTGAGCGGCAACAGCAGGTTCCGCTCGTACGGCATCCTGCTCGGCGCCGAAGGCGTCTACCGGGTGGTCTTCTGCGCTGCCCTGGCGATCGCCCACGTGGCCAGCCCCGGGCCGTACGGCGTTGCCCTGGTTGCCGGCTCATTCGCCGCGGTGATCACCGCCGTCGCGCGTGAGCGCGGCCTGCTCGCGCCCGGTACACACAGCAGCAATGCCGAAGTGACCACCGCGCTCGGCTCGTTGCTGGTCGCGTCACTGGCGACGCAGTTCATGTTCAACGGTGGAACGGTGGTGGTTCAGCTGCTGGCGTCGCCGTCAGAGCAGCACGCCGCGGGCCTGTTCCTCAACGGTCGCGTGCTCGCATTCGTCCCCCTGTTCCTGTTCCAAGCGGTCACCGCGGCGCTCCTCCCCCGCCTCTCCGCGCTGCACAGCCGGGCCGCGCTCGTCGAGTTCCAGCGCACCCTGCTCCGTCTGCTCCTGTTCGTGGCCGTGCTCGGCGCGGTCGCCATCGCCGGGGCGTTCGTCCTCGGGCCGACAGTGCTCCGGCTCGTTTTTGGCCCCAACTTCTCGCTCAGCCGCCAGGACCTGGCGCTGCTCGCCGCCAGCTGCACGGCGCTGATGGCGGGGCAGGCGCTCGGCCAGGGGCTCATCGCCCGCTCCAACTACTGGGGCGTGGTGGCGGGGTGGCTCGCCGGCGTGGCGGTGTTCTTCGCCGTGGTGTTCGCGGTCCACCCGCTGCTCCTGCGAGTCGAGCTCGGCCTGGTGATCGGAGGCCTGGCAGCCGCAGCCGTCCTCGCCGTTCTCCAGCCGAGCCTGTGGAGGGCGCAGCAGGCCGTCCCGGCGACCTAGGCTCCCGTCGCCACGAGGAGCTCGGCGCCCTGGTCCACGGGGCCGACGAACGCGAGGCGAACCTCGCCGAGGCCGGCGACGATGCGCTGAGCAGCACGCTGGACCTCGACGGCGGTCACCTTGCTGATCGCCTCGGCACGCGAATCCGGCGTCTCCATGGGGAGGCCGGCGCGCCAGCGACCCCCGAAGAACCGCCCCAGGCTGATGGCTGTTTCGGTGGAGCGCAGCAGGCGGCCGATCATCGCCGATTTGGTGGCCAAGAGCTCATCCTCGGGAACGGGCGTGTCGGCGAGCCCGCGGAACTCGGCGAACGACAGCTCGGTGGCCTTGCGGGCATCCTGGGGCCGCGTCCCGGTGCTGATCACGAAGACCCCGGTGTCCTCGAAGCCCTCGTGGTGGGCGAAGATGCTGTAGGCGAGCCCGTTGCGCTCACGCACGGTGTGGAAGAGCCGCGACGACATGCCGCCGCCGAGGATGTGGGTCATCACAGAGAGGGCGGTGCGGTCGGCGTCGGTGGCCGCGATGCCCGGGACCGCGAAGACCAGCCTGATCTGCGGCTCCTCCTGGTCGGTGACGGCGCGCAGGTTGCAGGTGTAGCGCTCGCCCTGACCCCAGACCGCGGGGACGCGCGGGCGCGGCTTGGCGGTGGGGACGTCGGCGAGGAGCTCAGCGGCCCGTTCGGCGGTGAGGCTGGCGCCGCCCGCGATGGTCAGGCACATGGACTCCGGGGCGTAGAAGGAGGTGTGGTAGTCGAGCAGCTGGTCACGCGACGCCTTCTCGATCACCGCGGGGAAGCCGGCAGCCGACCAGGCCATCGGCTGGTCGCCGCCGAACGTGACCGTGCCGAGCCGGTCCCAGATCCAGCCCTCGGGGTCGGAGAGACGGGCTGACAGCTCCTGCAGGACCACGTTGCGCTCCCGCTCGACCTCCTCGGCGGCGAACAGAGGGCGGGTGAGCATGTCGGTGATGATGTCAGTGAGCTCGTCGAGTGCTGTGGCCGGGCCTTCGGCGTAGTACGCCACCTCCTCGGTGTCGGTGTAGGCGTTGGTGTTGGCCCCAAGGCGATCGATCTCACGCGAGATCTGCAGCGTCGTGGGCCGGCGTGCCGTGCCCTTGAAGAACATGTGCTCCAGGTAATGGGCCAGACCGGAGGTCTCCTTGGTCTCGTCGCGCGACCCGGCACGCACGATCAGGAAGACGCCGACGTTGCGCGACGCGGATGGCGCGTTGAGCAGGGTCACGCCATTCGGAAGCGTCGTCAGAGACGGCGCGTAGGGGTTGATCGGGGTTTCCACGGTCATCCCCGGCAGGGTACCCGGTCAGCGGGCCGGGCAGCCCCGTACAAGAGAAGGGCGGGGCGCCCTTCCTCAGCGCTCCTTGTCAGCTGGTGCCCGACTCCCAGGAGGCCAGGTAGCGCTCCTGCTCGGGCGTCAGCACGTCGATGGTGACGCCCATCGCCTCGAGCTTGAGGCGGGCCACCTCACGATCGATCTCCACCGGCACGTCATAGACGCGGGGCTCGAGCTCGGCGTGGTGCCGGGCGACGTGCTCGGCACACAGCGCCTGGTTGGCGAAGCTCATGTCCATCACTGCCGCGGGATGGCCCTCGGCTGCAGCCAGGTTGAGAAGGCGGCCCTCGGCGAGGACGTGGAGGTTGCGACCGTCGTGCATCTTGTAGCTGTCCACGAAGGGGCGCGGCTTGGTGACGGAGGTGGAGAGGTCGTCGAATGCGGCCAGGTTGATCTCGTCGTTGAAGTGGCCGCTGTTGGCGATGATCGCGCCGTCTTTGAACTGCTCGACGTGGTGACGATCGACGACGTTGATGTCACCGGTGACAGTGATGACGACGTCGGCGCGCGGTGCGGCGTCGATCAGCGTGGTCACCTCGAAGCCGTCCATGGTGGCCTCGAGCGCGCGGGTGGGATCGACCTCGGTGACGATGACGTGCGCACCCATGCCGTCCGCGCGGCTGGCCAGACCGCGGCCGCACCAGCCATATCCGCACACCACGATGGTTCGTCCGGCGAGCAGGATGTTGGTCGCCCTGATCAAGCCGTCGAGCGTGGATTGTCCGGTGCCGTATCGGTTGTCGAACATGTGCTTGGTAAGGGCCTCGTTGACCGCGATGATCGGGAAGCGCAAGGCACCGTCGGCGGCCATGGCGCGCAAGCGGATCACGCCGGTGGTCGTCTCCTCGGTGCCGGCACGCACATCAGCGAGCAGCTCAGGACGGTTGCGGTGGAGCTCAGCGACGAGGTCGGCGCCGTCGTCCATGGTGAGGTTGGGGCGGCTGTCGAGAACCGAGGTGATGTGCGAGAAGTAGCGCGTCGCGTCCTCGCCCTTGACCGCGAACGTGGAGATGCCGTGCTTGGCCACCAGCGCAGCCGCCACCGCGTCATTGGTGGAAAGAGGATTGCTGGCGCACAGTCGCACGTCGCCACCGCCCGCCTTCAGTGCGATGGCCAGGTTGGCAGTCTCGCTGGTGACGTGCAGGCAGGCACCGAGGCGAAGGCCTTTGAGCGGCTGCTCCCGTTCGAAACGCTCGCGGATGAGGCGCAGAACTGGCATCTCAAGTGCGGCCCACTCGATGAGTCGCTCTCCCTCCTCCGCCAGGGCGAGGTCGGCGACGTCGTGCTCGGTGCCGGTCGTGGTGGTCATTGTGATCTCCGTCAGAAGGTGATGAGCGATGAGTGGGCACGGCCACCGAGCGCCGCAGCGCCGCCGAGCCCCTCGAGCTCGATGAGGAATGCGAGCCCGGCCACGACACCGCCCAGCTTCTCCACGAGCTGGATGGCCGCCGCCGCCGTGCCGCCGGTGGCGAGCACATCATCGACGATCAGCACGCGGTGACCATGGCTGATGGCGTCCGCGTGGACCTCGAGCACAGCTTCGCCGTATTCGAGCGCATAGGGGACGGCGACGGTGGCCGACGGTAGCTGCCCCTGCTTGCGGAGGGGGACGAACCCGGTGCCGAGGAGGTACGCGAGGGGTCCACCAAGGATGAACCCACGCGACTCCACCCCCGCGACTAACTCCACGCCGGCGTCCGCGTGCGCGCTCGCGATGGCGTCGATGGCGTCGTGAAATGCCACGCCGTCCGCGAGCAGCGTGGTGATGTCGCGAAACAGGATGCCGGGACGGGGATGATCGGGCACGGTGCGCACGGTGGCGGCGAGCCGGGCGGCGAGCTGTGCAGCCCGCGCGGGTGCGGCGAGCGATTTGCGCGGCATCGGCCGGAGTCTACGCGCCAGGCTTGAGCATCCCTCATCCGGGATGTCCGCGCCTGATACCCTGCGGAGCAATGCCGGACGACGACCGCACGTCAGTCGGCCTCGAGGGGAGGCGAGCCGTTACGTCCGCCGTCGATGGCCCCGCGCTCGCCCCGTACTACCAACGGCACGTTCAAGCAGCTCGGGGCGACCTGGATCGACTCTATGAAGGGCGATTCAGCGACGAGGACGCCGCCGCGAAGGATGCCGTCTGGGCGGAGATCTGCCGCTACCTGCAGCGTTACGTGTTGCCGGGCGCCCCGGTCCTCGACGTCGCCACCGACCGCGGCCACTTCATTCGCAACATCAAGGCCGAGGAGCGCTGGGCCACCGACCTGCGCGACGTTCGCGAGCACCTCGGGCCGGAGATCCGGTTCGTGCAGGTTACCGGCGTCGAGATGAGTGGCGCCCTTCCCCATAGCCACTTCGGCACCGTGTTCATGAGTAATTACCTCGAACACCTCGCTGATTCGGACATGGTGGTCAAGCAGCTGGCGGAGGCATTCAAGGTCTGTCGACCAGGCGGACGGGTCGTCATCGTGCAGCCGAACATCCGCCTCGTCGGAGGAGCGTACTGGGACTTCCTCGACCACCGCACCGCTCTGACCGAGAAAAGCCTCATCGAGGCTGCCGGATTGGCTGGCTTCGTCCACCCGCAGGTGGTTACAAGGTTTTTGCCGTTCACGACCAAGAGCCGACTGCCTCGCGCGCCCGTGCTGGTGCGCTGGTACCTGCGCTTCCCGGCAGCGTGGCGCCTACTGGGCAAGCAGACCCTTTACGTCGGCCAGCGTCCCGCCCTGGGCTGATCCGCCCGAGTACCCGGAAGCGCCGCAGCTCAGGCGTGAGTTGGCATACTGTCGACGAACGGCGCGCGATGCCAAGCGTGCAGTGCGCTTCATTTGAGAGCACATGACCCAGACTGAGAGCCATGTCCCCGCGTCCGGGGCGGAGGCCCCGGCCGAAGCTTCGACCGAGCCGATGTACGACGCCGCGTATTACGCCAGCCACTGTGGCATGGCTTACGAGCGCAACGCTCACTGGCTGAAGTTCTTCGGCGGCGTCGCCGACCACATCGTGCGCGACATCGCTCCGACCTCGAGCCTCGACGTGGGCTGCGCGATGGGATTCCTCGTCGAGGCGCTCGTCGATCGAGGCGTCGACGCGCGCGGCATCGACATCTCCGAGTACGCCATCGGCCAGGTTCGCGCCGACATCCGGCCCCGGTGCCACGTCGGATCCGCCCTGGAACCCTTCGGACGGCGCTTCGACCTGATCACCTGCATCGAGGTCATCGAGCACATGTCGGCCGCCGATGCGGAGGCTGTTGTGCAAAACATCGGCGCGCACACCGACGATGTGATCTTCACGTCAACACCGCTCGACTACCGGGAAGAGACACACGTCAACGTCAACCCCCCGGAGCACTGGGCGGAGCTCTTCGCGCGCTTCGGGTTCCAGAGGGATCTCACCTACGACCTGGCCTACCTCGCGCCCTGGGCGATGCGCTTCCGCAGGTCGCGCGATCCGCTGCCCCGGCTGGTCAGGGAATACGAGCGCGAGCTCTGGCACCTCCGCGACGAAAGGCAGCAGCGCAACGACGTGATCACCGGCCAGATGACGCAGATCGACGCCCTCCAGGCCGCCGCCGCTGAGGCCGGCAAGCGTCTTTCGTCCATGGAGATGCTGCGCGCCGAGAACGCCCGGTTGTCGGCGGAGCTGAGCACCAACCAGCGCCAGTTGATGGCTGCGGCCGCCGACGTTCGCAACCTGCGCGAGAGCGGCGCCGGCAAGATCGCCGACGCCATCCAGCACACCGTCCAGGCGGTGGCCCCGCCGGGATCGCGCCGGCAGCGCTCACTGCACAAGTTGGTGCGCAGCGCCATCGTGCTGCGCGAGCAGGGGCCGTCGGGCTTGCGCAGGGCGGTCAGGGAGCGGACTCGCGGGTTGATCGCGCCCGTGCAGGAGCAGTACGACGGCTGGCGCGCCCAGCACGAACCGAGCTGGGAAGACCTCAACAGGATGCGCTATGAGAACCGGCTCTGGGCGACGCGTCCACTGGTCAGCATCATCATGCCGACTTACAACACTCACGAGGACTGGTTGCGCCCTGCCATCGAGTCCGTCATCGGCCAGGTGTACGAGAACTGGGAGCTGTGCATTGCCGACGACGCCTCCAGTGCGCAACATGTCGCTGAGATTCTGGACCACTTCACTCGCGCCGACTCGCGAATCAAGATCGTCCGGCGCGCGGAGAACGGCGGCATCGCCGCCGCTTCGGCGAGCGCACTCGAGCTCGCCACCGGCGACTTCATCGGCCTCCTGGACCACGACGACCTGTTGCGTCCCCATGCGCTGCACCGCACCGTGGAGTTGCTGCAGACAGAACCGGAGCTCGACGTCATCTACTCCGATGAGGACATGCTGCTCAGCGACGGCCAGTACGGCAAGCCGTTCTTCAAGCCGGACTGGTCGCCCGACCTCCTCCTGTCGGTCAACTACGTCTGCCACTTTCTCGTGCTGCGCCGCGACGTCGTCGACCAGGTGGGCGGCTTCCGCCCCGGCTTCGACGGCTCCCAAGACCACGACCTCGTGCTCCGGGCCACGGAGAAGGCTCGCCGCGTCGGCCATGTGCCGGATGTCCTGTATGCGTGGCGGCAGGTGCCGGGATCGGTCGCCCTCGCCGGGGACGCCAAGATGTACGCCTACGAGGCGGGGCGACGAGCGGTTGAGGACGCGCTGTCACGACGGGGCCTGACCGGGACGGTAACCCGACACCAGGACCTCGGCAGGTACCGCATTCGGCTTGACATCGTCGGCAACCCGGCGGTGACCATCGTCATACCCACCCGCGACCGTGTGGAGCTGTTGCGCCGATGCATCGAGGGCATCGAGAGCAGGTCGACGTACTCGAACTGGACGATCACGATCATCGACAACGACAGCGTCGACCCAGAGACGCTGGCCTACCTCGAAATGACCCCGCACAAGGTGGTGCGCCAGCCCGGGCACTTTAACTACTCGCGGCTGATCAACGTAGGACGCGCCAACATCGATGCACCGTACATGCTGACGGTGAACAATGACGTCACCGTGGTCAGCGCCGACTGGATCGAGGCTCTCCTGGAGCAGGCGCAGCGCCCCGAGGTCGGCGTGGTCGGCGGTCGCCTCCTCTATCCCGACGGCCGCGTTCAACACGAGGGAATCGGCATCGGCAACGTCCGCGGCGGCTACATCGCCGCCAACCTGGACGCCGAGTGGATGGGGCGCGTGATCCGCGACGTCAGCGCTGTGACGGGCGCGTGCCAGATGGTGAAGACCGCTGTCTTTGATGAGGTCGGCGGCTACGACGAGACCCTCCAGGTGGGCTTCAACGACGTCGACTTCTGCCTGCGTGTGCAGAAGGCCGGCTACCTCGTCGTGTACACGCCGCACGCCGAGCTGACCCACCCTGAGAGCGCATCGCGGGGCAAGGCGCTCGACCCGGTCGCCGACTACGAGTTGTTCTGGCAACGGTGGGGCGTCGAGGGCGGCATCCATGATCCATACATGAGTCCCCACCTCCGCGATCTCAACCCCCTCCAACTGCGCCTCGACCGCATCCCCATCGATCGCTGACGGAATCTGGCGCGGTCTGGCTACGGGGCGGCCGAGCCGCAGAGCAGCGATCCAGCCGGAAGGTCGATCAGCGGCGCCGCGCCCGGCAGGGACACCACCAGGTACACCGTGCCCGACGCGTCGACCGTGGCCTGGTGTGGGGGCGACTCGATCCGCGACGACGGGGACGCAAAGAGATGCACGGTGACGACCGAGCCCGCGGGGGCATGGACGGACACCGATGCAGGGCCTCGGAACACGAGCTGGACGCTGGACGGCGCGCCGGCCGCAACGCCGGTCACCTGGACGCAGCCTGTCGGCCCGATGGCCTGCGCGCCCTTTACCTCAAGGGGCCCGACGTCGAGCAGGGGGACCGGGGAGAGCGTCATCTGGAGGTTGGCAGCTACGCTGACGATGTCGAACTCCGAGGGTGGAATCAGGCTCGTGGCCGGCAGATCCCCGTGCGCCGCCAGGTACATGAGGTCGTCCCAGGTCAGGTCGGGCGCAGTCGCTGGTTCGGGCTGTCCCGGGAAGACCGCCAGGCTGTTGTGGACGAGATGCGACGCGGCGACGATGCGCGCCTCCGCGTGCTCACGCACGCCGGTGATCCCGTTCACGGCGCTGACCAGCGCACGGACGTTGTGGATGCCCGCCCACCCCACCAGCAGCGCGACCAGGACCGCAGCCAGCACATGCCGCCGGCCGAGTTGCGACGCCGCCACCGCGACCGCCGGAAGGAGCAACACGGCGGCGATGTACACGTAGCGACTGGTCTTCGACTCTCCCACCCCAAGCCCCACGCGACCGACGCCGACGGCGAGGAAGAAGAGAAGCGTGGTCGCCGCCAGCGCCACCACAGCGGCTGCCCGGGGCGCGCGGCGCGCCTGCACGGCGCACCACCATGCCAGCGGCAGGAGCAGCAGCGCACCCACCCAGCGCAGTCCGGAGATCGTCGCTGCGGCAGAGGTGATCCCCGTGAACACGTAGTTGGGAACCTCACGCAGCGCGCCGTGCGGCAAGGCGGATGGGCTGGTGTGCCGGCCCGTCGTGAGCAGCCAGGCGATGAACACGGCGCCGGGAACCATCGTAGTCAGAAATGCCTGTCGCCAGCTCAATTTCAAGGCCACTCCGAGGCCGGCGGCGACGAGCATGATCGGTCCCAGCCCGGAGAACATCAGCGCGGCAACGCCGAGCAGCCACGCCGCCGGCAGCCGCCGCCGCGAGCCCGCCTCGGCTACCACGATCATGCCCAGCCCCGCGGCCAATGCGCCGACGAAACCGACCTGGAACGCCCAGTCGATGTTCTCGGCGCCGGTGCCGAGCAGGAGGAACACTGTCGCGATCGCCGTGGCGCTGAGGACGTCCGCACCGGCGCGCACCATGATGCGCCAGAGGAGGTGCGCGGCGAGGACATGGAGAGCGAGCAGCACCGCCAGGTAAGGGATGTAGCTGCGCACCCCCACCGTGGCGAACAGCGCCCTGTAGATGAGCAGCGGGATCGTCGACCAGTGTTCGTTGTGCGGCGCGAACAAGCCGAGCTTGCCAATACCGGGGATCAACCGGTGGATGAACTCCCAGTCGTCCTCGGTGAAGTACTGGCGCCGCATGTACCAGAGCAGGCCTGCGAATGCGACCGGCAGGCAGAGGTAATGGAGGCGGACCGCGAGGCGGTCGGTGAGCACGGCGCGCCGCCAGCGCGCCACACCGTCCAGCGCTCCTGTCCCCAGGGTCAGGAGCGGGACACCACGTGCTTCTCGGCCGTCGCCGCGTGCTGGTCGGCCGGGCGCGCTTGGCGGCCCGGGACCTCCATGACGGGGGCCAGGTGGCCCGGTCGCCAGAAGCGGTGGCGCAGCAGCACCCCGAGAGCCTTGACACCGTCCGACGGCCTGATCTTCTTGCCCTCCTCCCGCGAGCGCGCCACGTAGTCGACCGGCACCTCGTGGATTCGGTACCCCATGCGTAGGAGCTTGGCGGTGATCTCGGGGTCGATCTCGAAGCCGTTGGCCTCGAGGTTCATGGCCAGCGCGGCCTCGCGCGGGAAGACCTTGTACGCCGTCTCGATGTCGGACAGGTACACGTTGAAGAGAAGGTTGGCAGCAGTGGTGACTCCCTTGTTCCCCATCACGTACCAGTACGAGTGCGCCGTGTGGCTGGCGAACACGCGGGTGCCGTAGACCACCTGGGCGCGACCCTTGATGATCGGATCGAGCAGGCGCGGATAGTCATTGATGTCGTACTCCATGTCGGCGTCCTGCACCAGGATGACAGAGCCACCGGCCCGGGTCAGCGCGGTGCGGATGGCGGCACCCTTGCCGCGTTGCTCGCCGTGACGGAGCGCTGCGACGCGGTCGTGCTGCGCCCATCGCTGCATACGCCCCCAGGTCCCGTCCGTGGAACCGTCGTCGATGAGGATGATCTCCAGTGACACCGGCACGGCGAGCACTGCTTCGACCACGGCGTCGATTGTCGCCTCCTCGTTAAGCGCGGGGATGAGCACTGACAGGAAGGGGCTTTCGTCCACGACAGCCGCTGGGTCGGGGCTCATGCGCGCGACGGTACCAGACGTCAACCGGAGCCTGAGACGGCGCCTCGGCGCGGCGTGCGCCGGCGCGCGAGCGCGAAGGGAACAGCGAACAGCGCGGCCAGGCCAACCATTCCCAAAGCGCTGGCAATCAGCCCGAACGTGACGCTGGCCGGCTGGTACCGCAGCGTCACGAGGTGATGGCCGGCCGGCACGGTGACGCTCTGGAAGAGCACGTCGGCCGCGCGGACGGGCGTGGCGGCGCCGTCGACCTGCGCCTTCCAGTCAGGCGTGTACGACTGAAGGACCACCACGGTCGCGGGCCCGGTCGCACTGACGTCGAGATCGACCGCCCCGGCCTCCTGCCGGGTCACCGACACGTCGGCGTGAGCGGCTGGCTGGCCGGCTCCCGCCGACTCGACGACCACCGGTCCGAGCGGGTCGGGGGCAAGCTTGGAGACGGCATCGTCCGCCCCGGCGGCGGCGACAACCGCCGCGGCCGAGAAGGCGAACGGCCTCGTGCCGGCCACCGAGCTCAGCGTGAAGCCGGGGTTCTGGATCACCGGTGTGGCGCCCGCGGGGACGTCGGCAGGCGCGGACAGGTAGTAGCGCACCCCGGCGGCGGCAAGCCACGCGGGGTCGGGACGGTCGAGCTGGGTGTAGAAGCTGCGGTCGTCGTAGCCGGGGTCGGCGTGGCTCCAGTAGAGCCGAACCCGGGGATCGATGGTCACGTCCACCCCGCGCACGTCACGCACCCCGTACTCGGTGGGCAGGTTGGGGATCATCGCCAGCGCCCGCCCGGCCACCGCCCCGTCGGCGCGGTGATCCTGCAGCCAGGTCATGGTCGCGCTCGGCGGGGGGTCGTTGGCCAGAGGCACGCGGGGCTGGAGCGGGCCGGCGAAGATGGCTCCCTCAGCCAGGACCAGGCACGCCAGGCCGGCCGCCGCACCGCTGCCTCCCCTCCCCAACGCGCCCGCGGCAACGAAGCACAGCGCGGCCAGGAGGCTGAGCCCGGCCTCGAGCACCCAGAACCCGACGTAGCTCTGCCACTGCGGGAGGAGGTCGTCGACGGCCTTGCCCTTGGCGGCGAGCATCAGGCCCAGGACCACGACGCCGACGAGCGCTGTGGCACCGACGCCGAGCACTGCCCACCCGGCGCCAGCGGGGCGCCCGGCGGACCAGCGGGGACGCATCGCCAGAACCGCGTCGACCCCGAGCCCAGCGAAGGCCGCCATCCCGAAGCAGATCACCACGAGCATCCGCGCGTTGCTGCTGGAGGACAACAGGGGGAGACGTCCCGCGACCTGGGCGAGCGGCCCGTAGACGACCCCGGCCGCGAGCAGCGCGGGGACACCGAGTGCAAGTCCGACAGATCGCCGCGTCCGCAGTGAATGAACGATGCCCAGACCGCCGAGCACGAGCCCGCCAACTCCGATGAACCCCGTGGCCTCGAGGTAGTTGGGCGCCGGGCCGGCCAGGTTGTCGATGCCCGGGTTGCCCAGCCCATTGGGCAGGATCCAGCTGATCAGCTCGCCCGCCTGCAGGTGGCCGAAACCCACCCCGGTGGCGCTGCGGTCGCTCACCAGCGTGGAATTGCGCAGCTCGGTCAGGAAGGGGACGAGCTGCACGCCGGCCAGCGCGGTGCCAAGGGCCGCGGCGGCCGCCATACCGGCAATCGCCTGCCACCGCCAGCGCTCCTGGACCAGCCCGCGGACCGCGACATAGAAGGCGAGCATGAGCCCGAGATGGAGTGTCGTCTCAGCATGCCCGGCGAGGAACTGGAGCGCAACCGCGGCGGCAAGACCGAGAAGGGCGAGACGGCGCCTCGTCTGCAACCAGAGCTCCACGCTGGCGAACGCCCACGGGAAGATGGCGGCCACCGCCGACTGCGGGTGGCCGAGCCAGTCGACCATGAACGAGCTGCTCGCATAGGCGATGCCGGCGACGATCGCAGCGGAGTAGCCGACGCGCAGCTGGCGGACGAACACGCCCATGCCGACACCGGCAACGACCAGCTTGAACAGCATCGCCAGGCTGTACCCGTGCGCCGGTGCGAACGGCAGCGCGACCAGCGTGAACGGCGAGAACACCGCGGATTGGTCGTTGGCGAGCAGCGGCGCGCCCGCGAAAGCATCCGGGTTCCAGAGAGGAATGTGACCGGCCAACCATTGCTGGCGCACCGAGGTGAGCCACGGCACGAACTGCGTCACCGGGTCACTGACGAGGTCGTTGCGAGCGTGCATCGGGGGCGTGCCGGCGTTCCACGGCGGGATGTTGTTGAGGATGTCCCCGCCGATGAGTCCCTGGTGGCCGAAGAGCACACCGCGCCAGAGAACGGCAAACGTGATCGCGACGAGCAGGAGGAGAAGTGCGGGCCACGTCGCCAGGCGCAGCAACCTTTCCCGGGTCATGGCGCTGTGGCGGCGGGCGGAGATGTGGTGAAGGTGACGCAGTACCGTGAGGACCAGCCGCTGGGATCGCCGCTGATCGTCAGGGACGTCACAGGAGTGCCCTGGGTGCCGGCGACGGCGGCGGCCATGTCCGGGGTGGTGGTGAGCAGCTCGGAGACGTACAGCCCGTCGGCGGCTACCGCCTGCACCAGTCGATGGTCCGACGAGCCCGCGGCCGTGGTCAGCGTGATCCGAGCCTCAGGCGCCTTGGCGAGGAGGTCAAGCAGCCTGCCGGCGATGCTGCGTGACAGGTCCACGTGCGCGAACGTGCGCATGCCCGGATGCTGCGGGATGGTGATGGCGCTGCCGAACGCCGCGCAGCTGGTCCGATCGACCGATTCCGTGGTTGCGGAGACGCGGCCGGTCCGCTGCAGGACGACCGCCGCCGAGCCGATCACCTTGACCACGCGGTAGTTGTCCAGCACCGCGCGAAAGGTTGCGGGCTCGTCGAATGCGGCGTAGCGATCGTCGATCGACTGATAGCTGTAGATGAGGAAGTCCGGGGCGCCCGGGCCGAGGAGGAAGGCGGCGTCCTGCTGGTCCAGCCAGCTGGTGTATGCCTGGTATGACTGCAGCACCGGGCGCGGATTCCAGTGCAGGCGGCTGTCCTCGTAGATGAGACCCACATCCCAGGGGATCACGTCGACGGTGGAGCCGGCGGGAAAGGGCGTCAGCGCGCTGATGGTGCCGGCATAGTGGTCGTGCGCGCTCTGCAGGGGTTGAGCCTCGAGAGCGTGGCGCTCGCTGCTCTGCACCACGGCCCGCAGCGCGGTGCCGTAGCTCGACATGCGGTCGACAGCACCGGTCACGCCGGAGAGATCGGTGGCGCGCCAGCCGCTGCCCAAGAGCAGGCACACGACCAGTAGCGCCACCGGGAGAGCCTGGCGGCGGGACAACCAGCCCCGCGCCTCCGGAGCCAGGGTCACGAGACTGAGCGCGGCCACGATCGCGACAACGCCGAAGTAGATGGCGTCCCTGACCGGCCCGTCACGAACGAAGCTGTCCTTGAACACCGGGAAGAGGGCGACGGCGACGAGCAGCATCCACAGACCGTCGAGATGCCGCCGCCGCACCAACAACCCCACACCGAGCGCGCCGCACGCCGCGATGACGGCGCCCCCGAGGACAATGCCCGGCGTCAGTCCCAGGAAGTACATGGCGCCGCTGTAGCCGGAGCCGACCTCCAGCGCCGCATGCAGGTAGCGCGAAACGTCGCCGATGCGCAGGCCTGCGCCGAACCAGAGGACCGCCCCGCTGAACACGAAGGCGGCGAGCAGCACGGTGACGGCACGAAGGCGGCGGGCGAGCGCCAGTGAGACGAGCGTCAGGATGAGGACGCCGCCCGCCAGCGGGATCGCGGTGGCCTTCATCAGAAGCAGGAGCGCCAGGGTCACTCCGCAGAGCCCCGCAGCGGCAACACTCCAGCGCTGCTGCGCGGCCTCGACGGCGAAGAACGCCAGCAGCACCGCGACGAGGTCGCCCTCGGTGTCAGGACCGGCGAACGCGGGCAGTCCGATCAGCACCACAACGCTCACCGCCATCCACAGCACAGGGCCGGTGCCGCGACGCACCAGCAGCCAGCACACCAGGGCGACGAGTGCGACGTGGATGGCCAGGGCGGCGACCACCGCCTCGAGCCACTGGGTCGTGAAGAACGGCGTGTTGACCGTGAGGTAGCCGTACGGTCCGTAGGCGAAGAACAGCCGCGCGCCCATGGGGAGGCCGAGGCGGTGGGAGAGGCTCAGCCCCACCTGCCATGACGAGTCGAGCCAGCTGCCCACGCCGCCCAGCGCGGCCGGGGCTGTCAGCGCAGCCACGACGACCGTCCAGGCGACGCAGAGCGCGATGACCACGCGGCGCTCACCGAGACGCGCGCGCACTACCTCCCCCACCGCCCCGGCTAGGGGAGCGCGGCGAAGGTGGTGCCGGTTCCGCCGACCTGCAGCGGTCCGTACCAGGTGCTGCCAACCCGCCAGAAGAAGAACAGGGTGCTCGAAGGTCCCTCGACCGCGACGTCGATGTTGCCGTTGGCCTCGACCGCGATGGACGGCGCCGAGTAGGCGCTGCCGGCGGGGGCGGCGCGGACCGCCGCGCCCCATCCGCCGTGATTGGCGAAGAAGCTGAGGTTGTGTCCCGGTCCCTGGACGACGGCGTACGTGTCGGCGCCGGACGAGGCGAGCGACGGGGCGGAGTACGTGGTGCCCGGGTCGGCGACCTGGATAGCCGACGCGCCGTTGACGGCCATCAGGGAGCTGCCCGGCCCCATGTACGCGGTCACCACTGCAGTGCTCGACGCGCTCGAGTACGCGTTGTCGCTCTGCGACCAGGCGTTGGGCCCCGACCAAGAGCCATCGCTGCGCTCGCGGTACTGCTGCAGCGCGGCGTCGCCGCTGCTCACCACTGCCTGGAGGCTCGCCGGTGACGCGGTGACCAGTGAGAGCGCCGGCGAGCTGAATGTCGAGTTCTGCGCGCCCAAACCGTATGGTCCATACCACTGAGCCGCGACACACCAGTACAGATACATGCTGTGGGCGGGTCCCTGGACGGCAACCGTGACGTGCTGCTGCGCGTCGACCACCACTGAGGGTGTCGAGTTTGCCGAGCCTGCGCCGCCCACCTGGTATGGGCCGTACCATCTGCCGCCCGTGTCCCAGTACATGTCGACCGTGTTGTTCGGGCCCTGTACGGCGATGTCGAAGTTGCCACTCGCCTCGGCGACGATGGCCGGCGCGGAGAACGTGGAATTGGGACCGCCGATGCCGAGGGGCCCGTGCCAGGTGCCGGCGACGTTCCAGAAGAAGAACAGCGAGTGGTCCGGGCCCTGCACGGCAACGTTGACGCTGCCGTTGGTGGGCGAGATGGCCTGCGACGCCGCGTGGCCGCCGGGGCTGACCACAACCGCCTGGCTGTGGAAGGTCGCGAATGCCCCCTCGAAGGCGGCCATCGTGAAGGTGTGAAGCTGCGCGTCGAGCGGGTCCGCGAGCGTCACGGTGCCGGCTCCGTAGTCGAAGCCCACCAGGGTTTGGGCGTGATCGCGGTGTGAATACCAGACCCGGCGCCCATCCCACGCGGTCCAGTACCCCACGGCGGCGGGGGCAAGCAGGTGCGAGACGCGCACCACGACCGGGTGGCCGGCGGCGACGGCCTGATACAGCTGCTGCGGTTGCCAGTCCTCGCTGCCGTACGCCGAGGCGCCCTCCCTGCTGGCCGCGTCGACGAGGCGCGGGTAGTAAACCCCGTAGCCCGTCGCCACGAAGTTGCCGCGCACGTCGCCGACGAAGTTCTGGTACGGGTCGCCCCACTGGACCGGCTCGCCATTGCGCATCACCGGGCCTCTGAGGTCGACCCCGAAGTCCTGGAGGAGCTGATCCTGGGTGACTCTCACTCCGACGGCCGAAAGCGCCATCTGCAGGGCGCCCGCCTCACAGTCCAGCGGATACTGTTGCGCCACCGGGGTGACGGGGAGGCTCGCCGATCCGGCGGCTCGCGCTGTGGTCGGCGCGTTGAGGATAAGCAACGTAGGCGCGACCACGACAACGAGCGCGGCAGCCAGGCGGGATCGGAGGGCGCTCAAGGGTGCTCATTCTCACAGAGGAAACGAAAAAAGAGTGGAGCCGCGCACCCCCGGCCACCTTGGGATCAGTTTGCGGAACTCTCAGCGATGGTCGGCGCTGTCCTGTCGCTGGCCGAGCGGGAACGGCGGAAGTGGATCACCAGGTGACAGGGCTGTCAACAGACGGGGCCACTCGTCGGCGCCGCCTCGGTCACGAAGCGGCGGCGGGACCGCCTAGGCATCGCGAGAGGCGCTACCCTGACGCCGTCCCCGCGGCCCACGGCGCCGCCACGACGGCGGGCGGAATGGTCCTGGTTGGAGGTTGCATGGGCCGGCTCAGGAAGGTTCGGCTGGCCATGGTCACCGCCGGCCTGGTGGCCTCGGGCGTCAGCGTCGGCGGCGGCACTGGCCCCACGGCTCACGCCGCCCCGATCCGTGCGACGGGTCATGTGACGCGCGCAGCCGCCGCGGCGCACATCCGCCGGGGGATAACCCCCCTCGTGCGCGTCCACCCGACGGCGACGGCGGCCGCAGCCACGGCTTCCACAGCACACCTGGTGTATTACGGTGGGCATGTCGTATCGGCCATCAAGATCATCCAGGTGCTGTACGGAAGCGGGACATACCGTCCCTACGTCCTGGGCACCGTCACACCGAATGTGAAGACGTTCTACGCCGGAATCGCGAACTCAGCTTACCTTGATTCGTTGTCGGAGTACAACACGAACGTAACCGCAGCGAACGGAGATTCCGGCACGGGTCAGCTCATCGAGCGCGGTGCGTTTGCGAACCAGGTGCGGATAACCCCATCACTTGCCAACAGCGGGGCGAGGGTGGACGACACCAACATTCAAGCGGAGCTAAAAGCTCAGGTGGCAGCAGGCAACCTTCCCGCTCCGGACGGCAACACGCTGTACGCGGTGTATTTTCCCGCCGGCGTCGTCATAACCATGGGTGGGTCAGCTTCGGGAGTGGATTTCTGCGCCTACCATGGAACGACCTCGTCGCCCGAAATGTACTACAGCGTTGTTCCGGATTTCGCGACGATCACATCCGGATGCGGGCCGCCAGCGAACACTGAATTTCAGAACGTCACGGCGGTGTCAGCCCACGAGATGGCCGAAGTGATAACTGATCCTGAAGTCGGACTGGCTCCGCCGAGCTCCGCTCCGGGACCACCGATGGCTTGGTACGACTCGAACCTCGGTGAGAATGGCGACATCTGCAACGAACGGGACGGAACTGCCGTAGGTGGCGATGGCGTCACGTACACCGTGCAGAAAGTCTGGAGCAACCAGCAGCGCGCGTGCGTGCTGGCTCCGGCCCCAGCGCCAACGCCCCCGCCAGCACCGCCGCCGCGGTTCTCGCCGCAGGGCGTCGGCGCGCCGCAGGTCGCGGTGACGCCGGACGGATCCACGCAGCTCGTCTTCTGGAAGAACTCGAGCAACCAGCTCGCCGAGGCGTGGTACACCGGCTGGTGGAACGGTCCGATCACCTTCCCGCAGCTGGGCACCATGAGCTCGACACCCAGCGTCGCGGTCACCAAGGACGGCAGCACTCAACTGGTGTTCTGGCAGGGCCTCGGCGGCCACCTCTACGAGGCCTGGTACGCCGGCTCGTGGCACGGGCCGGTCGACTGGACCGCGGCATGGGGCGGCAGGGGGCTGCTCGCCTCGGCGCCGAGCGTCGTGCCCACCAAGGACGGCGAGCAGCTGGTGTACTGGCGAGGCACCGACGGACACCTCTGGGAAGCCTGGTACACCGGCGTCTGGAACGGGCCCGCTGACTTCACCACCCTGGGGACGCTCGCCTCGTCGCCGAGCGCCACGATCACCCCCGACCAGTCCCAGCAGCTCGTGTTCTGGCAGGCCACCGACAACCGCCTCACCGAGGTGTGGTTCTCGGGCTCCTGGCACGGACCGGTGGAGTTCACCAACCTCGGATCGATCAGCTCACCGCCGAGCGTGGTCGTGTCGACCGACGGTTCCACCCAGCTCGTCTTCTACAAGAGCCCCGCGGGCGATCTCCTCGAGGCGTGGTACGCAGGTTCCTGGAACGGCCCGCTCGATCTCACCGCCAACAGATTCGGCGGCAGGGGTGCCCTGACGTCCTCTCCGAGCACCACCGTCACCCCCGATGGCAGCAGCCAGCTCGTGTTCTGGCAGGGACCCGGCGCGACGCTGTGGGAAGCCTGGTACGCCGGCGGTGCCTGGCACGGTCCGGTCAACTTCAGCGCGGGGTAGATGGGCATGACCGGATCTCGAGCAGTGCGCGCCAGCTTGTTCGGCTTGTCCCTGCTGGTCATGTGGTCGGCACTGGCGGCCGCCGGGCCTGCGGCGGCGGCGAACCCGGCGGCGACCGTGCCCGGTCCGCACGTGCTCTTCGACGACACCACCGGCCGGCCGGCCGTCGGTCTCGTGCCGGGCGCCAAGGCAAGCTCGCTGACCCACACCAAGGCGACCCTGGCGCGCCCGGCGTTACAACCGAACAACACGGCGGCGACCGCTCCCGCATCGCCAGGCGCCCCTCCGGACCCTGAGGTCCTCGGCTTCGTGCAGCAGGGTGAGGTTGCGTCCGGAGCGTGGTCCAACGACCTGCGCCTCAACCTGCTGTCGACGGTCGCGTACTTCGGGGTCAACGTCAACGCCGACGGCACCCTGGTGACCGGCGACTCCGGCTACTCGACGTGGTGGAGCAGCCAGGTCACCAACCTCATCAATGCGGCGCACAGCGCGGGTGACCGGGTCGTGCTCACCATCAAGGCATTCAACGACAGCACCATCGCCGGGTCCACGGGCTCCGAGCAGTCGCGGCAGACATTGATCAACGCGATCATCAATCAGGTCGTCAACCGGCCTGCGGACGGGGTCAACATCGACTTCGAAGGCGTCAGTTCGGGCCTGCGAGCCAACTTCACCACCTTCATCTCCGAGCTGCAGGCCGCGCTCAACGGTCGCGCCGCCGGGCGGTCGTACCTGACCGCCGACACATACGCCAGCGCAGGCCAGGGCGGAACCATGTACGACCTTGCCGCGCTCTGGCACCACGTCGACGCGCTCGACCTGATGGGCTACGGCTTCGCGCCGTGCGTGTCTGGTCACTCCGGTCCGACAGCCCCGATGGGCGGCTGCTGGTACAACGTTACCCAAGCGGTCAGCGACTACATGACCAGGTACGGCGTTCCCGCCGGCGAGCTGCTCCTCGGTGTACCCTATTACGGCTACAAGTGGAGCGTGAGCACGGTCACTGCCGCCGGGCAGGACCCAACTACGTCAGGTAGCAGCGCGGACACGTATGCCGGCGCCGTCTCGGACTTCAGCTGCGCCCAGCAGCTGCAGCAGCACTGGGACGCCACCTTCCAGGAGCCGTGGGCATCGTGGTACAGCCCGCCGAGCGGCGACCCCTGTGGCGGCAACTACGGCTCGTACCGCGAGCTGTATTACGACAACGCGCAGTCGCTGGGTATCAAGTACGACCTGGTCAACAACCGCGGGCTGCGTGGCATCGCCATCTGGGCGCTCGGCTACGACGGCGGCAGCAATGATCTCTGGAACGAGATCACCGCCAAGTTCACGGTCACCAAGTTCCCGCCGTTCAAGCCCAAGGGCGTGGGGCCGCCGAGCGTCACCGTGCTTCCGGATGGTTCGCAGCAGCTGGTGTTCTGGAACGGCTTCAGCAACCACCTCTTCGAGGGCTGGTATGCCGGCGGGTACTGGCACGGTCCGATCGACCTCACCAATGTCCTCGGCCCGGCCGCGATTCTGCAGTCGGCGCCGAGCGTCGCGGTCACGCCGGACGGGTCCACGCAGACCGTCTACTGGGCCGGCAGCGGCGGTCACCTCTTCGAAGCCTGGTGGGCCGGCGCGCGCTGGAACGGGCCGATCGACGTGACCGCGGGAGCACTGGGTCCGTCTGCGCAGCTGGCCTCGGCGCCCAGCGTGGCCATGACCCCCGACGGTTCGACCCAGGGTGTGTTCTGGAAGGGACCGGGCGGGCACCTCTACGAGGCCTGGTGGGCGGGCGGTCGCTGGAATGGACCGTCGGACTGGACTGCCACGGCATTCGGTGGCCGGGGTGTGATGACGTCGGCGCCGAGCACGACGGACACGCCGGACGGCTCCTCGCAATTGGTCTTCTGGGCGGGACCGGGCGGTCATCTCTACGAGGCCTGGTGGGCGGGGGCGCGCTGGAACGGACCGGTGGACTTCACCGCCGACGCCTTCGGTGGTGCGGCTCCCCTGACGTCGTCGCCCAGCGCCACGGTGCTCCCAAACGGGAGCCAGCAACTGGTGTTCTGGACCGGCCCGGGCGGTCACCTGTTCCAGGCGTGGTGGGCAGGCGGTCGCTGGAACGGTCCCGCGGACTGGACGAGCTCGTCGTTCCGCGGGGTCGGCCCGCTGACATCGGCGCCGAGCGTCGCTGTCCTTCCCGACGGTTCGCAGCAGCTGGTCTTCTGGCAGGGCGCCGGGCAGACGCTCTGGGAAGCGTGGTACGCCGGGGCTTGGTTCGGCCCCGCCGACCTCAGCGCCGGCTAGCTAGCCCGCCTTCCCGTAGGCCCGCGCCTCGCCGTCGATCCTTTGCTCCCAGATGCCGTCGAGATCCACCATGCCGAGCCGGCCCTTCTCGTCGACCACGCGGAAGGTCATCACGTCCTCGATGTGGTCATACGCGTGGTTGAGGAAGCCGTCGTAGATGGCGGCGGTGATGTCGTACTTGGCGCCGAGCAGGCCGAGGTGGGGGATCGCGTACCTGATGGTGCCGCGCGTGCCCGGCCCCGACGCCCTGACGTGGCTGTCGGCGGTCCGGGTGTTCGGCCCCGAGATGTTGATGCCGTCGCTGCGCTTGAATGCGAGGCCGACAACAAAATCGTCGACGTCGGAATGCACCGCGTAGTCGATGGCCACGGTGAGACCGCCGCCGGTGGCGAACGATGTGTGCTGGTTGCCATGGTCGTCGAGGAGCCGCACCGCGGTGATCTCCACCTCGCGTGTGCCCCAGCGATTCTCTGTGACCATGCCGTCATCGGGATCGTGTTCATGATCGTCGGCCTCTGACATCGCACCGACGATGCGGCGGTACTGAGCGGTGACGTCGGCCGCCGGGCCGTCGGCGACCAGATGGCCTTTCTGGAGCAGCAGGACGCGGTCGCAATAGAGGTTCAACGCCGAGAGGTCGTGGCTGACCAGGATGATGGTCCGGCCGTGCCGCTTGTAGTCGGAGAACACGTCGAAGCACTTCTCCTGGAAGCGGGCGTCACCGACGGCGAGAACCTCGTCCATCAGCAGGACGTCGGCATCGGCTTGGATGGCGACAGTGAACGCCAAGCGCACTGCCATGCCCGACGAGAAGTTCTTCACCTTCTGGTCGGCGAACTCCTCGAGCTCAGCGAACTCGAGGATGCTGTCGACGCGAGCGCCAAGCTCCTTCCGTGTCATCCCCAGCACGGCTCCGCCCAGGAAGATGTTCTCGCGCGCCGACAGCTCGGGGTTGAAGCCCACGCCGAGCTCCAGGAACGGCGCCACCCGACCAGCGAGGCGCACCTGACCTGAATCCGGTGAGTAGATGCGCGAGAGAATCTTCAACAGGGTGCTCTTGCCGCAGCCGTTCGGCCCGGTGATACCGAGGAACTCGCCGGCGCCGACGTCGAAGCTGAGGTCGTTCAGCGCGAGCAGGTCACGGTAGCGCGAGGCGCTGCGCAGATGGGTGACACGGTACTTCAACGTCGAGCTCCGATCCAGTGGGATGCGGAAACGCTTGCTGACGTTGCTGACTCTGACCGCCGGTTCGCTCACAGCGCTTCCCCGAACCGCGGGGTGAGCCGGTGGAACACCAGCAGGCCCACGGCGAAGAGCATGCACACCGCCGCCAATGGAACGATGAGCAGTCCGCCGAGGATGTCGGACGACCACGGGACCACCGACGTCACCAGGGCTCTACGCATGTCCTCGATCAGTTGCGCCAGCGGGTTGAAGGCGATCAGCTGACGGAACCGCTCGGGGATGAGCGAGAAGGGGAAGACGATCGCGCTTGCGTAGAAGAGGAGTTGCAGCGTGATCTCCCAGACGTGGCCCAGGTCTCGGTAGAAAACGAAGAGCGCGGACATCAGCAGGCCAATTCCTGCGACGAGTACGTACAGCTCGACAAACAGCAGGGGCAGCAGCAGCGTCGACCAGCCGATGTGGAACCATCCCAGCGGCAGCCCGATGGCCAGCATCAACGCGAGGTTCACGCCCAGGGTCATGGTGGCGCTCAAGGTCGAGGCGACGACCGGGATCCAGCGTGGGAAGTACGCCTTGCGCACAATGTGAGCGTTGCCGACGATCGCGCTGACCGCAGACACGGTGGCGTCGGCAAAGAACGTCCAGACCACAATGCCGAGCAGAAGCTCGACGGCGAAGTTCTCGCCTGGCCTTGTCCTGCCTCGCAGGAGGAAGACCGCGAAGACCAGGTAGGTCATCCCGAAGATCAGCAGCGGTTTCACCAGCGACCACGCGTAGCCCAACACGGAGCCCGTGTACTTCAGCTTGAAGGTGGTCACGGCCAGCTCGCGCGTCAGGTTCAGATTGCTGTGGAACGCGGACGCACGCGGGCTGACAGCACGCACGGCGAGCGGGCGCTCGGGGAGGGTCGGATCAGAGATCATCGGGTGTCCAGGACTGAGGCAATGGCCTCATTGTGAGGTGCGTTCCCGGATTCGTGTCCTCAGCGCTTCGACCACGTTGAGAAGACGAGGATGGCGCCGTACCTGGCGACCCAGCTCGCCGCGCAGCGCACGGTAGCGCCGGCGCGCGACGTCGGCTGCACCGTAACCGGCGAGCTCGTTGCCGAGAAACGCGATGTACTCCTCCTTGAGCGCCACATCGTCGGCCTGGTGGCGCAGTTCGACCGCGAGCGCCTCGACCTCCGCGACAGAGTCCTGCCGAAGACGGCGAGACGTCCGTCGGCGGCCAGACGCTGGCGACCTTGCGGCATCGGTCGCCGAGATCCGGCGGGCGGCCAAGGCCATGACGGCACGCGTGCCGGCGCGTGGCGGTCGCTGGTCGAACCGGGCCAGCTCGTGCTGCCACTTGTTCACGAAGATGGCCTGGTTGCGACGGCTCAGGAAGTGACGAAGCGGCACTGGTGTGCTGCCACCTTCGTCGTGGATCACCATAGACGCGGGTTCACACACCACGCGCCATCCCTGGGCGCGCGCCGCCATGCACAGGTCCGCATCCTCGTAGTACGCAGGAAAATAGCGCTCGTCGAAGCCGCCCACGTCGTCCCACGCCTGCCGGCGCACCATCGCCGAGCAGAAGGACACGTAGTCCACGTCGCGCCTGCTCATGAGCTCCGCGTCGTCGCCGGCAAGTCCGCGACCGAGGTGCGACGTGCTGCCGTCGCGCCAGATCACGTCGCCGGCCTCCTGGAGGCGGCCATCGCCGAACAACACGCGGCTACCGGCAACGCCGATCCGCGGATCGTCTGTCATGGCGTCGCCAAGCGCAGCCAGCCATCCAGCGGTGACGGTGGCGTCGTCGTTGAGGAACACCAATCGGTCCGCGCGGGCGAATCGTACCGCCCAGTTGCACCCCCCACCAAATCCGTGGTTCACGGCGGAACGCACCAGTACGATGTCGTCGCGCCCGATCAGTGGTTGCAGGGCGCTGGTCGAAGTGCCATTGGCCAGGACGATCACCTCGGCAACCGGACCTCCGGCGACGTGCGCAACGATGGAGTCCAGGCACCGTTGCACGCGCGCGGTGCTCTCAGTGACCAGGACGACGATCGACACCTCAGGCGACGCGGGCACCCTGGCACCACGGACGACGTGGCCTGGCACGGGCGAGTCTTCGGTGGTCACAGTTGCAGTCGTCCGAGTTCCACTCAGCGTCCGGAGCGCGTTCGCCGAAGACGGCGTTGCCCCGCAGCGCGGACAGACGCGGCCGCGACCCGCCCGGCTCGAACCGCTTCACGGACTGCCTGGCGCGCGCCCTGTGGATGTGGTGCAAGGACCGCTCCGTTGGCCGGCGCGGCACCAGACCAGGGCCTGGTCAGCGACGGGGCGGTGACCGGAACAGACGCGACGCCCTTGCGCAGGATGAAAATGAACTCGTCGTCGACGCCCGGCTCGCATCCTGCGAAGTCGAGCAGCTCGAACACGATGCCGTCGCGGCGACGCACTGCGCTGAGGTAGTCGACGAACGTGTCCGGGCGCCACACGTGGAAGTGAATGCTGTAGTCCATCTCCAGGAGCAACGCCACGCGTTCCTCCGGATCGGGATGCTCGATCGCCCACCAGGGCTGATGCCGTTCCACATTTTCCACCCAGTCGACGAAGTGCTCACGACGCGTGGTGGAGCCGTCGGCGTGGTCGTGCACAAGATGCTCCATGGTGGTCGGCCGACGCTCCCTGTCGAAGGTGACCCGCGGCTCGGGAAGTGCGCAGAAGAAGATGCCGCCGTGACGCAGGACGCGATGGATCTCGCGCACTGCGCGTGTGGGATCCTCGATGTGCTCGAGCACGTGACATGCGACCACGAAATCCATCGACGAGTCGGCGATGCCGGCGAGATTCTCAGCGCTGCCGATGTGCATCACCGGCACCAGGTCGAGCGCCTCCAGCTCGGGATACTGACGACGCAGATCGGCAACGCTGAGGCGGTCGACGTACTCCACTTCCACACCGGGCGGAACAGGCAGCGGCTGATGGAGGGCACCCAGCTCGATGCCCTTTCCGGTCAGCCACCCGGCCAGGTGCGAACGCTTCGCGGATGACATTCTGATCTCCATCGGAAGACGGTGGCGGACGTGCCTACATGGTAGCCGCCATCTCGATGGTGCCGTGTACCATTGAGCAAGTGAAGGGTCTGATCCTGAGCGGCGGCAAGGGCACCCGGCTGCGGCCGATCACGCATACATCGGCAAAGCAACTGGTGCCGATCGCCAACAAGCCGATTCTTTTCTACGCCGTCGAGGCCATCGTTGCAGCGGGAATCGACGAGATCGGCATCATCACCGGCGACACCGGCGCAGAGGTCGAGGCTGCAGTCGGCGATGGATCACGGTTCGGCGCACACATCACGTACATCGCCCAGGACGCACCCCTGGGCCTCGCGCACGCGGTGCTGTGCGCACGAGACTTCCTCGCCGGCGAGCCGTTCGTGATGTATCTCGGCGACAATCTCATCCGCCATGGGATCGTACCGATCGTCGAGGGTTTCACGCAGACTCAACCCGACGCTCTCATCCTTCTCGCCCGCGTTCCCGAACCCCAGCATTTCGGCGTCGCCGAGCTGAGCGAGGGCAAGGTGGTGCGCCTGGTGGAGAAGCCGGCGAAACCCACCAGCGACCTCGCGCTCGTCGGGGTGTACCTCTTCAGCCACACGGTCTTCGAGGCCATTGACGCCATCGAATACTCGGCCCGCGGCGAGCTCGAGATCACCGACGCCATCCAGAGGATGATCGACACCGGCCGGCGAGTCGATCCACACCTCATCGTCGAACCGCACCAGGCGCTGGTGGCCACCTGGAAGGACACTGGCCGACTCGAGGACATGCTCGAGGCCAACCGCATCGTTCTCGATGACCTGGCGCCGCGCATGGAGGGAACTATCGGCGATGACGTGCGCCTGCACGGCAAGGTGATCGTGGAACGGGGTGCGCAGCTGTCCAATTGCACGGTGCGCGGCCCGGCGATCATCGGCGAGAACACCGTCGTCGACGACGCATATATCGGCCCCTACACCTCCATCTACTACGGTTGCACCGTGCGCAACGCGGAGCTGGAGCACAGCATCGTGCTCGAGAACAGCATCATCGAGAACGTTGAGGGCAAGATCGAGTCATCGCTGATCGGCAAGGAGTGCCTGATCGGCCGCTCCCCGCTCCGTCCGCGCGCCTACAAGCTGATGGTGGGCGACCACAGCCGGGTCGAGCTGCGCTGATGGCCTGGATGCAACCAACCCCAGAGATCGAGACCGCGCTGATCCGCATGCAGGGGCGCCCCGCAGCCGAGCGCTTGGGGCGGATCCACGACGTACGGGTGAAGACCTTCGTCAAGCACGCCGACCAGCGCGGCTTCTTCATCGAACAGCTCAAACGCGGCGACCTCGACGACGACGGCCGGCCGTTCATCGGCGAGCAGCCGTTTGCGCAAATGTCACGCAGCCTGGTATACGCACGCGGTGGCAACCCGCCGGAGCTGATCAAGGCATTCCACTGGCACAAGCTGCAGTGGGACTACTGGGACATCGTGGTCGGCAATGCCCGCGTGGTGCTCGTCGACCTGCGGCCGGATTCGCCGACGTGCGGCGTCATCCAGGCGCTCATCCTCGGCGAGAACAGCCCGCGCATGGTGGCCATCCCCCCACTCGTCGCCCATGGCTACCAATGCCTGGGCCTGGAGGACGTGCACCTCGTGTACTACGTGACCGAGCCGTACAACCCCAGCCAGCCGGATGAAGGACGCATCGCCTGGAATGACCAGCGCATCGGGTTCGATTGGCGGATCGAGAACATCTGATGCGTCGTCAGCCTCGTCCCACCGCATGAAACTACTCGTCGCCGGCGGCGCCGGGTTCATTGGCAGTGAGTTCGTGCGCCACACGATCACCAACCACCCCGAGGACAGCGTGGTGGTGCTCGATAAGCTCACCTACGCGGGCAACGTGCACAACCTCGACACGGTGGCGCAGAGCGCGAACTACCGCTTCGTGCAGGGCGACATCTGTGACGGCAACCTGGTCGGAGAGCTCGTCCGCGATGTCGATGCCATCGTCAACTTCGCCGCGGAGTCACACGTCGATCGTTCCCTCGAGGCGCCCGGGCAGTTCATCCAGACGGACGTGTTCGGAACGTACGTTCTTCTGGAGGCGGCGCGCACCGGCGGAGTCGAGCGGTTCCTCCAGGTGTCGACCGACGAGGTCTACGGTGACGTCGAGGAGGGCAGCAGCCTGGAGCAGGACCCGCTGCGTCCGCGCAGCCCGTATTCGGCCAGCAAGGCCGGGGGCGAGATGATGGTGTGGGCGTATCGCGCTTCCTACGGCCTGCCGGTGATCACCACCCGTGGCTCGAACACGTACGGTCCCTACCAGTACCCCGAGAAGATCATCCCGCTGTTCATCACCAACGCCATCGACGATCAGCCGCTGCCGATCTACGGTGACGGCAGTGCGGTTCGCGACTACATCCATGTCGCCGACCATGCTCGTGGGATCGACACGGCGCTGCGACACGGCGCGCCGGGTCAGGACTACAACGTCGGATACGGTGGTGCCACCAGCGGCGTGGAGGTGGCGGACCTTGTGCTGGCCGCGCTCCACAAGCCGGCGTCGTTGAAGCAGCATGTCCGCGACCGGCTCGGACATGACCGGCGCTACTCCGTCAACAGTGACAGGCTGCGCGGCCTCGACTGGCGTCCGCTGGTCCCGCTCGATCACGGCCTGCGCGAGACCGTCCAGTGGTATCGCGAGAACGAACAGTGGTGGCGTCCACTGAAGTCGGGCGAGTTCTGGGACTTCTACCGTCGTAACTACAAGCCGCTCCAAGCCGGAGCAGCGCAGGGCTTGTGAGAATCGTCCTCACCGGCGCGGACGGTCAGCTCGGCCGCGAGCTGTTCGAAACCGCGACGGCGTCGGGGCATGTGGTCCACGCCACCACCCGAGCAGGGTGCGACATCACAGACGCAGGGGCGGTGGCGAGCACGCTCGACGAAGCCACTCCCGATGTGTTGGTGAACTGCGCCGCCTGGACGAAGGTGGACGCCGCCGAAGCGGACCGCGACGGAGCGTTCCGCGCCAACGCGCTCGGACCGCGTGTCCTCGCCTCCGCCTGCGCCGCACGCGATGTGCTGCTGGTACACCTCAGCACCGACTACGTGTTCGACGGCACGGCCATCGCCCCGGTGGACGAGTGGCAGGGGCCGGCCCCGCGCTCCACGTACGGCGCCAGCAAGCTCGCCGGTGAGGCTGAGGTTCGCGGTCTCGCTCGGCGGCACCAGGTGGTCCGCACCTCGTGGCTGTACGGAAGCCACGGGCCGAACTTCGTCCTCACCATGCTGCGAGCCGCCGCTCAGGGCAAGCCGCTGCGAGTCGTATCCGACCAGGTGGGCACACCGACGTGGACCGGCCACCTGGCGCCGGCGCTGCTCCGGCTCATCGCCCGGGACCTGCCGGGCACGTTTCATCTCACCAACTCCGGCCAGGTGAGCTGGCACGGATTTGCGCAGGAGATCTTCGCCGCCAGCGGAATCGCCACCGACGTCGCCGCGATCACCACCGCGGACTGGCCGACGCCGGCTCCGCGGCCCGCCTACTCGGTGCTCGACAACCTGGTGTGGCGGCTGCTCGGCGAGAGCCCGCTACCGGACTGGCGCGATGGGCTCCACGCATACCTCGCCTCCATTCGTGAGCACGGTGTGCCCGGCGCTTAGCGCGCCAGCCGCGCGAGGATGAGCGTGCCCGAGGCAGAGCCCGACCGTCGCGATCCGCACGCAGCAGCCGACGCGTTGCGCATCGTGGTGCCTCGCTACGGAGAGCAGGTGGTCGGCGGCGCGGAGAGCGCCATGCGCCGGCTCGCCCATGCACTGTCGGAGCGCGAGTGGACAGTGCATGTGTGGACCACCACCGCACTCGACGAGGCCACCTGGGGCAGCGCATTCACCGCGGGTGTCGAGCGCGACGGTCCGGTGGAGGTGCGTCGGTTCCCGGTCGTGCTGCGCCGGCATCCATGGCTTTTCGCCCGACTGTCGACCGCCGCCTACCACCTGCCCCGCGCGCTGCGTGCCGAGCACCTGTGGTCGATCGCACAGGGTCCGTACTCGCCGGCATTGATCCGCGCGCTGTCACAGGCCACGCCCATGCCCACGCTGTTCTCCCCCTACCTCTTCCATCCCACGCTGTTCGGCCTTCCCGCCGCGCCGCACCCCCGCATCCTCGCGCCCGCGGCACACGACGAGCCGGCGCTGCGCCTGGCGGTGGTGCGCCGGGCAATGCTCGCTGCGGATGGGCTCTGGTTCCACAGTCCCGAGGAACGTGACCTGGTCGCCAGCATCCACCCAGCGGCACGCGTTCTGCCGTCGGCGTGCGGCGTCGTCGGTGTCGATGCACCGGGCCGCATCGATTCGCGGGCGTTCGCTCGGCGGCATGGAATCAACGGTCCGTATGTCTACTACGGCGGCCGCGTCGCCGGTGGGAAGGGGCTGGAGCCGCTCCTCGCCGCGGGCGCGCTCCTGCACCGGTCGCACCCGTCGGCGAGGCTGGTCTTGAGCGGCGAGGCGGGCGATGGCGACGACACAGCCGGGGTGCGCCGGGTCGGACGCCTCGACGAACAGGAACGGTGGGAGGCGATCGCGGGGGCGGTGGCGGTCGTTGTGCCCGGCTCGATGGAGTCCCTGTCGCTGCTGGCGCTCGAGGCCTGGGCGATGGGCCGTCCGTGCCTGCTCAACGCAGCCTCGCCCGTGTTGGCCGGCCACACGGCGCGCAGCGGCGGTGGATTGACGTTCCATGACGCGAGCCAGCTCGCCGCGCAGGCGGGTCATCTCATCGACAGCGCCGAGCACGCCGCGACGATGGCGGCGGCCGGGCGCGCCTACGTTGCCGCCACCTACCGATGGGACCTGGCCGAAGAGCGTCTGCGAACTCTCCTGGCAGCTGCGTCACGGTGATCCGCTACCTGCTCGACGGGCGCTCGCTCCAGGACGAATCGTCGGTGCGCGGCATCGGCACCTACCTGCGTGGCCTGCTCAGCGGCTACGCCTCGTTGGGGGTTAGCAACGACGTCGGCCTACTGCTCGAGCGTGGTTCCGCGCTCCCCCCGGGGGGTGTCGCTGCCGGTATTGCCACGCACCCGGCGCGACTGCGCCCGTTGAACCGCCACGTGCGACCGCTGCTCGACCCGCTGCAGATCCGCCGGGGGCTCGTCGTTCGACCTCCGGCCCTGTACCACGCGGTGGAGTACGGCCAGCCGCTGCGTCCCTCGATGCCGGTGGTGGTCACTGTCCACGACCTCATCCCCTTCGTGATGCCGGGCGAGTACCCCTGGATGCGCCGCGAGCGGGCCTTGCCGATGCGCCAGTTCCGCCGCGCCGACGCGGTGGTCGCGGTGTCGCAGTCGACCGCCGACGACGTGCAGCGCATCGCCGGGGTCGACCCCGCGCGCATCACGGTGATCCACGAGGGTGTAGCGCCTCATCGGCAGCGTTCCGACAGCGAGACGGCGTCGCTGAGGGCGCGTCTCAAGCTACCGGAACGCTTCGTCCTCGCGGTGGGGACCTTCGATCCGCGCAAACGCATCGACCTCCTCGCGGAGGTGGTGCGCGGACTGCGCCGGCATCACGATGTCGGGCTGGTGATCGCCGGCTCCCAGGGTAACTTCGCCGCCGCGGTCGACAGCAGCCTGGCCCGCGCCGGGCTCAGCGGGCACGTCCGCATGCTCGGCCACGTGACCGATGACGAGCTGGGGATGCTGTACCAGGTGAGCGAGTGCCTGCTCTTCACGTCTGCGTACGAGGGCTTCGGGCTGCCCCCGCTCGAGGCGATGGCGGCGGGAACACCGGTCGCGGTCTTCGACAATTCCTCGCTGCGCGAGGTGGTCGGGGACGCAGGCCTCGTCGTCGAGGACGGTGACGCTGCCCTGATGGTCGCCGAGGTGAGCGCGCTGCTCGCCAACCCAGAGGAGCGTGAACGCCGGAGGGCCGCCGGGCGCAAGCGCGCCGCACAGCTCACCTGGGAGAAGACCGCGGCGGCGACGCTGCGCGTGTACCAGCGGGTTCTCGCGCAGCGCTGACGTCGGGCGAACAACCGGGACGGCGGCGCAGGGCGCGGTATCATGCGCTGTCCCCCGCAGCGCCACCTCGGAGGCGTGCGCGAGGCAGGTGCGCAGCGCACCGCCAGCTCACCACAGGAGAACGCGCGTGCCCGGCACAGCCCTGATCACCGGCATCACCGGCCAAGATGGGACATATCTCGGCCAGCTGTTGCTGTCCAAGGGTTACCACGTCTACGGCCTGGTGCGCGGCCAGAACAACCCGCGGCTTGAAGGCGTCGCCCGACTTTGCCCAGGGATCGAGTTCATCGAGGGCGACCTACTCGATCACTCGTCACTGGTGGCCGCATTCGAAAGCTGCCAACCCACCGAGGTGTACAACCTCGGCGCCATCAGCTTCGTGGGCCTCAGCTTCAAGCAGGCGCTGCTCACCGGCGAGGTGACCGGCCTCGGCGTGGTGCGCATGCTCGAGGCGATCCGCACCGTCAACCCGCAGATTCGCTTCTACCAGGCCTCGAGCAGTGAGATGTTCGGCAAGGTGCGCGAGTCGCCGCAGACCGAGCTGACCGCCTTTCATCCACGGTCACCGTACGGGGTGGCGAAGGTGTATGGCCACTACATCACGGTGAACTACCGCGAGAGCTACGACATGTTCGCCTGTAGCGGCATCCTCTTCAACCACGAGTCGCCGCGCCGCGGCTTGGAGTTCGTGACCCGCAAGATCACCAGCGCCGCCGCCAAGATCAAGCTCGGCCTCCAGAAGCAGATCTCGCTCGGCAACCTTGACTCGCAGCGTGACTGGGGCTTTGCCGGCGATTACGTCGAGGCGATGCGCCTGATGATGGGCCAGGAGAGTGCCGACGACTTCGTGATCGCCACCGGGGTCACCCACAGCGTCCGCGAGTTCTGCGACATCGCCTTCTCGCATCTCGGCCTCGATTACCGCGACCACGTGGTCAGCGACGACGCCCGCTTCCTCCGGCCGGCCGAGGTCGACCTGCTCATCGGCGACGCCTCCAAGGCGCGACGGGTGCTCGGCTGGGAGCCCAAGGTGCCCTTCGGCGAACTTGTGACGATGATGGTCGACGCCGACCTCGCCGCCCAGCAGAAGGCGATGCGCAACGAGGCGGCCGGGTAGCGCAACAGGCCCCGGACCGTTTGGCCGGATCGTCGGCCGGGTAAGCTGCTCGTGACCGGGTCTCATTCCCCCGGCCCGAGGAATGCCATGCGACCGCAGCTAGCCACCAGCCCCGACGTCTACGACCGTGCTCGCCGTTTCGCCCGCGAGCAGGGAATGCCCGTTTACATCAGCGAGGGCGAAGTGGTCGTCGAGCGGCCGGCCAAGACCACCGCGATGGTTTGGCCCAACGGCAGCGTGACCTGGGGCAACGCCTCCGGGTCAGACCGCCGCCGCGCCGCCGCCTGAGGCTGCCCTCGCCCTCACTCTTTTTCGGTGACTGTGTACTCAAGGTAGGCACCGAACATCAGGCGGGTCTGTGCCTCCAGGGCGGGGATCACGCTCAGCGCCAGGCCGACCACGGGGTAGAGGAAGAGCTGCAGCTCCGCGTAGCGGCGCCGCCACCACGGCCAGTCCGACGGCTTCGGACACATGGTCGCGTCCACCCGGATGAGAACGAGGGTGTTGAGCAGGGTGAAGGTGAGGATCGCGGCGGTCAGCCAGCCGATCCAGAACGCCTCGGTGGTCAGGCTGTAGTCGAGGTCGATCAGCGCCGGCAGCGCACCCCCGAAGAACAGCAGCATCGGCAGCGTGGTCCAGGTGAGGTGGTTGAACACCAGGTTCATGTAGCGGCGGAAGCGAAGACGGAACGGGATCTCCCCGTGCTCCAGCATGCGCAGGGTCACGTAGGGCACGTCGCTGGCTCCCCACGCCCAGCGCTTGATCTGGTTGTACTGCGACGCGTGCGTGGATGCGTAGCTGCGCGCCCGCGGGGCGTCGCCGAACACGCGGATGAACGCCGGCCGGACGTGGAGGCGCTCACCGAAGCGGAAGAAGCTCTTCCAGAAGAAGCGTGAGTCTTCGGGGATGACGTCCGAGTCCCAGTAGCCGACGTCATCGAGCAGCTTCAGTGAGGTGGTGTACGAGGAGAACATCACCAGGCGGTGAGGGTTCTGGTGCAGGAACATCTGCCACTGGGTTGCCGCCGTGGCCATCACGCGCACGGCCGCAGGCACGCGCCAGAGATTGTTGAGGAACACCGGGATGGGCTGCCAGATGGACGTCAGCGGGTCCTCGGTGGTGCAGAACTCGTGGGTGATGTACGCGAAGTACTGCGGATGGAGGCGGTAATCCGAGTCGAGATCTGTCACCACCGTGTGCGCAGGGTCGAGCCCCATCTCGTCGCAGGCCTTCTTGAGCACCGGCCCGCCGTACGCCATCGCCGCCGACTTGCCGACGACGATGCCGGGCAGCAGCGGGTCCTTGATGTGGATGAAGGCGCGGAAGCGATCACCGAACTCATCGCGCAGCCGATCGACGTTCTCCCAGCCGCCGCCGTCAGTGACCCGCGTGATGATCGCGCACACCCGCTGCTGGTCTGGAAAGTTCTGGTCAACGAGCGCGGCGACGGTGGCGCGCAGCACTTCGTACCTCTCGGTGTACGTGGGGATGAGAGCGCATTGCACCACCTGGTCGGGGCACGGGCGCCCCGGCGCGGGGGACAGGGCTTGGCAGCGCGCCCACCAATCGATCTCCTCGGTTCGCTGCAGGACGCGTAGCGATCGACTCACCGCGCGCACGGTCAGCGCAGTGCGGCCGAACCAATACGCGTCCAGGAGGACGGCGCCGAGACCGAGGATCCACAACTTGGTCGGGTCGTTGAGGCGGATGGCGAACGCCACCACGACCGGCAGGAGCAGCACCGTCCAGGTGAGCGCACCCGGCACGATCTCGAGCAACCGCTGCCGGGCGTGTGGCGACAGGCGTTGCGCTGCCGTGCGGGCGATCACCGCGCCAGTCTAGGTGGGCGTCCTCGCACGGGGCCTCCACTGATTGGACGGTCCTCGCCGCGGCGGCGTCGACGCCCGCCCGCGAACGGCTATCCTCGTCAGCCCCGCGCAGGCGCTGCGCACACTCCAGGACAGGTCTTCACATATGCCCGCTCGCACGCCCGACGACAAGGACGAGACGACCCCCGTTGCCGAGGCTCAGCCCGAGGAGGCTGGCGCCCAGGAGGAGGTGGACCCAGAGGTCGTCGACGATGTCGCCGAGGTGGACGTCGTCGACGTCGAGGTGGTCGTCGACGATGACGAGGAGGACGATGACGACGACGACGACGACGAAGGAGAGAAGGTCGCCGTGGTCACCCCCGTCGCGGTTGTGCGGTCGACTCCGCGCCCCCAGCCGGGCCGTCCCCCGAGTGCCAAGGAGGAGCCTCCGCCTCCCTTCGACATCGGTGAGCGGGTGCGTCTGACCTCCAACATCCGCCCACGGACGGGCACGCCGATCGGCGACTACCCGGTCGGCTCCCTGGGCCGGGTCGAGACCGTCCTGAGCCAGACGGCGATCGTCCGTTTCGACCGCGCCCCCGACATCAAGGAGGTGGTGGCCTTTTCCTGCCTCGAGACGGCGGAGGGTGTGATCGGGCGCGGCGACGGTCCCCCGGTTCCGCCCGCTCCGCCCGTGCCCGTCCGGCGCACTACCGGCTCGACCGCCTCCCATCCCGTGGCTGTGCTACGCGGCGTTCCCCGCCCCCCCGCCC
>JALYZN010000043.1 GCA_030948845.1 Candidatus Dormiibacterota bacterium | reverse complement strand
GACGACGGAACCCGCTGCCGCCGGTGCGAGCTGGCGTGGTCTCGCCGGCCGCATCGCTTGGCGGCGGGGGTGATCCAGCGGCGGCGGTGGCGCCTCGCCGTCGCCGGTCGGCCTCCGTCTCCGTACGGGGAGCCGGCGAGGGGCGGCGGCGCGGGGTGACCACCTCGCTCTCTGGGTCGGGACGGCGTCGCGACAGGGCGGGCGTGGCCGGCGCCGGCGACGCCGACGCCGGGGCGCGCTCTGGCTCCCAGCGTGAGCGCTCGATCGCCACCGCTACCGGCAGCATGATGCCGAACACAGCCGCGACGGCGAGCCCGAGGTCGATCACCACGGTGAGCCCGAATGCGCCGAGCAGTGGCAGGCCGTGCGGCAGAAGCGCGCTCAAGGCGAGCACCGCGAAACCGGCGCCCAGGGTGAGCGCGGAGACACGAATCGCCTTGCCGGTCACCGCCAGAGTCGCCGCAGCCGCATCGTCAGGATGCAGCCCCTTGGCGCACTCCTCGTCAAAGCGACGGAGTAGCACGACACCGAACTCCGTGGCCAGCGCGATCACCAGCGCGCCGAGCACAACCGTGAGGGGGTTGAATGAGCCCAGCGTCTTGCCGAGCTCACCGGGAAGGAGGCCGAGCAGTAGGAGAATGAGCGGCGCCCAGCCCGCCGCGATCGCCGTGGGAAGCAGAGGCAGCGCGGCGCGACGCAGGTTGCGCTCGATGGCGAGCAGCGCGAGGAAGACGACCACCAACGGAAGCAGGTTGAGCCACAGGCTTCGCGCGACGATGTTGTCGTATGCCTGTGCCGCCAATGCAGCGATTCCGGCCGGCGCGGCAGTGATCCCGTTCGGTGGATTGGCGATCTCGTTGCGCACGCTGTCGATCAGCCGGGCCTGGTCGGCGATCGAGGTGCCGACCACCCCGATGACGATGCGCGCCGACTTGGGATCGATCGGCGTGGTATCGGTGGTCAGCCAGGTGTTCAGGTACTTGTCGATCGCCGGACAGCCCTGCGTGCTCGTGGGTATGTCCTGCACCAGGTTGCGCGCCAGTGCGGGGAGCAGCCGCAGGTCGCAGAGGAAGGCGGTCTGCGTCTTCGTCTGACGGGGGGCGACGGTGCTCGGCTGCGGCGTTGCGCCCGTCGATGCACTGGCGGACGGCGACGCCGTTCCCGACGGCGACGCTGACGCGGTGGCCAGGGTGCCGGGAGGCTGCGTCGCCGGGCTCGGGGTAAGGGTCGTCGCCGCCAGCTGGATGCTGCCGGTGTCGTCGTGGATGGCCTTCCGTGACGACGACGCGCTCGGCGACACTGCGGGCGACGCGGTCGCCGAAGGTGCAGTGCTGGGGGTCGCGCCAGGCGACGGCGGCGTCGCCCCGTTCGTCGCGGCGGGCACGGCGGAGACGCACGGCGCGCTCGTCGGCGCCGAGGCGGATGACGAAGCGGCGATGAAGAAATCGGCGATCGAGACCGCTGTAGCCACCTGGTTGGCGTCGTGGGTGCGTATGGCCTGCGAGACCTGGCACTGCCAGGTCACGGTGCCGGGAATCCCCGGCTGGTTGTACGGACCGGCCACCGGGCCCTGCAGGTAGATGTCAACCTCGTTGCCGTAGCCCGTCTGGTCGCGAACCGTGTTGATGTCCTGCAGCTGCGGCAGTGACGAGGCGAGCAGGGAGTCGACCTGGGTCTGCACAGGTATGCGCGGTAGAAGCACCCAGCCGAGCAGCGCGACGATGACGGCGGGAACCACCACGCCGCGCCACGCGCCGGCGATCCCCAGCGTGCGCTCAGGCCGCGTCTCCACGGGTGGCACCGTCGCGGACTCCGCTCCCGCGCGGCCCCAGAGTGCGGCCGCCGGCAGGGCGATGAACAGCGCGGCCAGCCAGGACACGATCACGCCGATGAACAGCACCAGCGCGAACTCGGCGACGAGAGGGATGGCCACTAAGGGTCCCGCGTCGATGCCGGCGAAGACCATCAGCGTGCCGAAGCCGGCCAGCGTCGCCACCGCGGCCGTGAACGTCGCGGGGCCGCTGCGCAGCATCGCCTCTTCAATCGCCGCCTCGCGGGTGGCGCCGCGGCGCCGCCCCTCGTCATAGCGCGCCACCAACTGCACCGCGTAGTCGACCGCAAGGCCGACGAGCACCGGCACCCCGGCGAGCACCGCCGGCGTGACCGGGATGCCCAACCACAGCGACAGGCCCACGGTTGCGCCGCCCGCGCCGACGGCGGCGAGGAGCGGCCAGAGCCGGCCGCGGACCCTGAAGGCGACCACCAGCAGAAGGGCCATGAGGACCATGACCACGGGGAGCAGGATGATCAACGTCTGGCTCATCGAGTCGACGACGCCGTAGGTGAGCAGTGGCGCGCCCGCGATGACGAATTGGAAGGGACGGTCGTGGTACCTCGTGTAGCAGGTGGCGTTCTGCTGCTGACTGGTACCTCCACAATCGGACGGTGCCAGCGGACCCAGCTGCTTGAGCTGGGTCAGCTGTGCTGCGCTGAACCCTTTTGTGAAGGCATCGACGGCGATGCCTTGCGACAGCTCGTCGCTGATCTTCTGGCGGATGGCGAGAACGGAGGTTCGATCGGCAGCGGCGGCCGACGTCAGCCGCACGGTCAGCACCTCGCGGGCGACGATGGCTCCGTTCGCGTTGGTGGACGGCGTCGGCAGCACCGCTGCCCACGCGCTCTTGGGATTGCAGAACACCTCCTGCCCCCTGGCGCTTGCCGCCTGCACGGTCGCTTCGGTGGGACAGTTGGGAAGGTCGAGCAGGATTCGCGCGACGTAGATCTGGCACGTCGGATTGATCCCAAGAAGCTGCGCGATGGAGCTGTCGCAGTCGCCAAAGGCGGCGGTCAGCCGATCGAAGAAGACGCGCGACGACGGGGTGTCCACGGTGTTGCCCGGGCCGGCCAGGTATTCGGCGAACAGCGGGGGCAGCGGGTCGCTGACCACGGCCTTCTCGGCCGCCTTCTCCTGACTGTCGAGAATCCTGTCCCCCGCGGGTATCGGCTTCTGCGCGTACGCTTGCCGAGCCTGGTGCGCGTCGGCGGCCGCGCGGGCGACGTACAGCTCGAGCAGCTGCAGCGCGTTGGTGACGTTGGTTTGGAACTGCGCCTGCAGCTTGGTGGCGTCGTTCTGGCCCTTCTGGCGGGCGTCGAGATACGCCGTCTCGGCAACGAAGTTCGGGTACTCGGTGAGCACCTTGCTGACCTCGGCGGTTGTCGCGGACAGAGCCGAGTTGGCCACGGTTCCGGGTCCGAGAACCTGCGCAACCCTGGGGTCGTGCGCGAGGTCCTGCTCGAGCGCGGTGAGGCGCTGCAGGTTCTTCTCGAGGTAGGGCGCGGTGGGATTGCCCGCTGTGAGCACCACCACGATCGGATCGGCACCGAAGCTTTTGGTGAAGCCCTGATTCGCATGACCGGCGGAGGAGTTGCTGCCCACCAGCAGGGACTGGCCGGCGTCCACACCGAAGCGCACGAAGCCGGTCGCCAGCCCGGCACAGGCGAGCAGCGCGATCAGCAGCACCATCAAGGGTCGGCGCGCCATCGATCTGGCGACTCGTCGCAGCACTCTTCCTCCGTTCAGCGCAACTGTCTGGCGGCATGCCGCCAGTTGGGCATCGCCCCGGCCATGATGTACGCGGACGACGAATTTGTGCCGCGCCAGCTACGAGGGCGCGCTCGGTCAGCGCGGATCAGGGGCCGATCAGAGAACCGAGGTGAATGTATTCGCCTGCAACCACGCCGGCCCCCGGGCTGCTGCCGGTCGAGCCCGTCGTTGGACATGGTGGCAGCACCGGGGGCAGGCCGGGCAAGCCGAGGATTGGCTGGATGGGCAAGGTGCAAAGGTTCTGAAGAGCCTGGGCGCTACCGCCGAGATTGAACACCTGCACTCGCAGGTAGTACTCCTTGTCCTGTTCGGGGCACGCGCTCAGCGACGTCACCGTGACCGAGCAGTCGTACGATGAGAACGCGGACTTGATGTTCTCGATGGCGGCGATGATGCCCTGAGTGACGTCGCTCGGCTTGTGGCCCGGAGCCGCTTCCTTGCCGGTGAGATTGGCGGCGAACAGGCCGATGAGACCGTTGAACCTGTTGAGCTTGTCGATGGTGCCGTTGGGCCTGCCGAGGAGTTCGATGGTCTGCTTGATGTTGGTCCCCTGACCGTTCAGGGCGCTGTCAAGTGTGGTCAGGGTGCTGTCCGCGTGGTCGAGGAGCGAGCCGAGCTGCACCGAGTTGGCCGCGAACGCCGCCAGGGTGGTGTTGCTGCTCGCCACCAGCTGATCGAGCGGCGTCTGCGCGAAGCTGGCGTTGAAAGCCTCGTTCTTGATGATGAAATCGTTGAAGTTGACGGACACCTTGTCGAGCGTCAGCAGCGGGGTCTGCAGTGTCTGCGTCAGGGTGTTGGCAGCGCCGAGAAGGTGGTTGACATCATCGCCCCGGCCGGCTGACGCCTTGCCCAGCTCGACGATGGCGGTCCGCAGGTTCTGAGCTTCCGGCGCCTGCAGCGCCTGCAGCACCTGGTCCAGGTCGACAGGTTGGACCGTGTTGCCCACGGTGATCGTGTCGCCGTCGCTAAGCAGCCGTCCGGCGTTCGACCCCGGCGTCATCTCGATGTACTTGGGACCAAACAGCCCGTGGGGCCGGAGCAGGACGCGCGCATCGCTGTGGAGATCGCCGTACTTGGGGTCGATGTTCAGGGTCGCCAAGGCGAGGTCACCCTGCGCCGCCACGTCGTGCACCTCACCGACCTTCACGCCGGCGACGTCAACGCTCGCGTGCGGAGCGAGCCCATCGGCATTGGCCAGCTGCACGTGGAGAACCATGGTGTGGTTCCACGGCAGAGGGATGCCCGGGCCGCCGGGGATGCCGCCGATCACGACCGACACCATGGCAACGGCCAGCAGCACAGCAGCGATCGCTCCGCTTACGAACGGCCGGACGCGCGGCTGCTTTCTCACAACCAACCCCACAACGCCAGCGGTGCGGCGACGTGCTCGCTGGCCTGTTGGACGCAGAGCGGTCCGACGCATAGCGTTGGTGCGGGGGTGAGCGTCGGCACAGGGGGCAGAGTCGCAGACGGCGTTGGAGGCAGCGTCACCGTCGGCAACGGCGGGAGCGGGGGCAGCGGCGGTATGGGCAACGGCCCCGACGGGAGCGATGGCAACCCGCCGTTCCCAAGGCAGCTGAGCACGTTGGGCAAACAGTTGAGAAAGGCCGGCGGGTTCGGCGCCGTCGGAGGTGCGTTAGTGGCAACACAGGTCGGGCCGAGCAGGCCGCAGGGATCAGCTCCGTTGGCGTACTGTCGCAGGAAGAATCCCGACTTGTTGCTCTGGGCGGTGGCTGCGCCGATCTGGAATACCAGGTTCTTCGCGTCCTGCCAGATGAACTGACCGGTCGCCTTGCTGTGGTCGTTGGCGAAATGGAACGTTTCGGGGACCAGGGTGGTCATCAGCTGGTTGAGCTGGATGGCGAAGGTGCTCAAGCGCTGGAAGCCGGCGTTGAGCTCCGCCGCATGCCCGTCGCTGAGCACAGCGTCCGTGACCCGGTTGAGGTTGTCGGTATTGGTGATGTATCCCTCGAGCGAGCCCTGGTTGTGGGCCAGCGCACCGGTGATACTGTTCATATTGTCGATGACGCCAACCAGGTCGGCGCTGCTCTTGTTGAGCTGGTCCGCGGTTGTGCCGAGGTTGACCAGGATGTTGTTGATCTCGGGGTTGCGCCTGACCAGCTCACCGGTCGGGGTCACGCTGTGCACGGAGAGGTCGCGCAGGTCGGGGATGAGCTGCTGCAGGGTGCCCTCCTGGCCCTGCACCGCACTCGCCCCGGTGCGGATCAGGCTCGTGAGTGCGTCACGCGTTGGCTTGTTGAAAGTGTTGAGTATCTGATCGAAGTCCACCACCGGCTTGGTCGATTTGAGGGTGAGGGTTGCGTTGTCTCCGAAGGGATGCGCTCGGTCGGTGCCGGGGTTCAGCTGGAGGTACTTCTGTCCGAGAAGGGTCGCCAGCCTGATCGATGCCGAGGTGTCGCTGGGCAGCGGCCAGTCGCTGTCGTTGACGTGGAAGGTGACGGTGCTGTAGTCGCCCTGCGCGTTCACGGAGGTGATCTGACCCACCGCGCGGCCGGCGATGCGCACGTCACTGCCGGCGCTGATGCCGTCGACGTCGGCAACCTGCGCACTCATCGTGTGGGTGGCGCTCCACGGTGCCGCGAAGTCGAGGTTGATCTTCACCAGAATGCCGAGCACGAACACCATCACGGCCCCGGCGATGAAGCCGGCGATCAAGGGGTTGAACCCGCCGCGACGGCCCGTTCCGCTCATCAGCAGTGGTTCTCCGGGGTGCCGCCGCACGCATTGGCGGACCTGTCGCTCGGCGGCAGCGAGCCGTCGACACGGAGGTTGTCGAGCGGGAATCCCCATGCGTTGTTGGTACCGGACTTGACGTACCCGGTCGCGGTGATGAACTCATGTAGAAGCACGTCCAGGTCGGCGATGTAGGGGTCGACTCTGGAGATCAGTGGCGCCAGCAGGTCCGCTGACGTCTTGGCCTGGTTGAGCGCATTCGGGCCTTTCTGGAAGATTGAGGCGAGGTTGCTCTCCTCGCCCTTCAGGCCCTGGTCGAGCGACGTCAGGGTGCCCGCCGCGTGCAGCAGCGTTCCCTGGAGGGAGACCTGATGGCTGGCGAGCACACCGAGGAACTGCTCGCCGTTGACGATCAGCCCGCGGAGGTTGTTGTCCTCGCGCGCCAGGTCGCCACTAATCTTGTTGAACTCGAAGTTGAGGCGGTCGAGCTCCGGCGACCGCTGCCCCAGAACCGACGTGATGGGGACGGCGTCAGCGGTCAGCGGGTTGAGGTTGGCGATGGTCTGGTTGAAGTCGCTGATCCCAGTGCCACCGAAGACGATTACCCCCTCCTGGAGCTGGGTGCGGATCGAGGTGCGAACACTGGGGTCGAAGATGTTGGAGAGCTCGTCCAGGTTCACCGGGCTGCTGGTGTGGTTCACGTCGAACCGCGGGTTGTCCCCGAGCGAGGGGGCCTGCGGCGAGCCGGGATCGACAGCGACGTACACGTTGCTGAGCACGCCCTTGGGCCGGACCGCGACGGTGGTCCCCTCACGTAGGGGCCAGTGCTCGCTGTCAACGGTGAACGAGACCACAGCGGACTGCTGGCCCGTCTGTGCATCCGCGCTGACCTGGAGCGACTGCACGCTGCCCACCTCGATGCCGCCAATGCGGACCTCGTTGCCGCCAACGAGGCCGTTGACGTTGCTGAATTGAGCGATGACAGTGTGCGACGAGTTGCCGAAGGCGAGGCCGAGCCCGGACACGACACCAGCGAGGACCGCGGCTGCGAACAACCCCTTCGACGACGCGAGCGCTCGGACGATGCGCACGATCATCCGAAGAATCCCGCGAGGTAGGCCGCCGTGTTCATACCCGGCGCGGAGGGGACATAGGTGCTGGCCGGGAAGCTGGCGTGGCCGGTGGCGAGCTGGCACGCGTCGTAGAGGGTCTTCTGCGTCACCGGGCCGGTGGTGGGCAGGGCGCTCAGGAACCCGAAGAGCGTCTGGGCGACGGTGTCGCAGTGGAACGAGAGAACGATGTTGAGCGCGCATGTGCCGGTGCCAGTGGAGCCCACGGTGGGCTTGCTGCAAGCCGCGCTCCCATTGCTCGGGTTCGTGCCCGGCGGGTTCGGCCCTGCAGGCCCTGGCTGGGAGAACATCGAGTCCCAGATACCGGTCACCGCTTCACCGTTGGGGGTGGTGACGTTGAGCTGATCGTTCGGATACGCCACCTGCCCGTTGAGGGTTCCAGCGATGACCGTGTCGATGCCACAGGCGTGCCCGTTGCACTTCGGCCCGACGATGTCGAAGAGAAGCTGGTTCTCGGAATCGAGCGTGGGTGCGAGCTCATCAAGAGCCTTCCGCTGCGCAGCGACGGTCGGGGTCATCGCGGTGTTGAGCTCGGTGGCCACGTTGCTCGCCTCCTGCAGCGTGCTCACCAGCGCCTGATCCTTCTGAGCGATGGCCCCCAGGGCGACATTGCCGTTGGCAAGGAAGCCGCCGAGCTGCTGATGCTCGTCAGCGAGTGCCTGCATGATCGTGTTGAGTTGCACGAAGATGCTGTCGGTTTGCTGCTGGTCCTTCTCGTAGACGCGGGCCACCGGCGTGAGGTTGGCGACCACCTGCTGAAGCTGAGGGAGGATGGTCTGGATGTCGCCGGCGCGGCCCTTGGTGGCAGTGTCGAGCGCCGCGAGCACCTGCTGTTGCTGGGCGCGCGTGGTGCTGTCGAAGGCGTTGAAGATCTCGTCGTTGGACACGTCCTTGCCGGTCTCCGCCACCGGAAGGTAGCCGCCGGAGGCGATCGCCTCGGCCGCAGCCGATGATCCAACAGTAAGGTCGATGTACTTCTCGCCGAGCAGCGTCTTGGGGCGCACCTTGGCAAAGCCGTTGCTGTAGACGGGCACCGCCTTGGTATCGCTGATCTGGATGGTCACGACGGTGAAACCGGGGCTCTTCGGGTCGTGGGAAATGGTGGTGACCTTGCCGACGCCCACACCACTGACGCGCACGTCAGCCGCGGTCGGGATCCCGTCGGCGTCGGCGAACACCCCGTGCAGGGTGTAGTTGGATGAGAGCGGGTTGGGCTGGCCGATGTTGATGGCCAGGAACTCCATGACCAGGAAGCAGAAGATCGTGAACCCGGCGAGGATGCCGCCGTTCATGTAGACGCGCTTGCGGTCCACGCTCAGCCCCCCATCGCCGCAGCCCAGCTGGCATTGGGTGCGCTCGAACTTGGGGTGACCTGCGAGGCCTGCGAGCTGCAGTCGCTGCCGCAGTTGACGGAGAAGACCGACCAGAAGTGTTGATTGTTGTTGCTCGGGTCCTTGTCGAAGAATGAGCTGCCGAGGTGCGGGAACACGTCGTGGATCGCTGTGCGGTACTGGGCGATGTTGGCGAGTATGCCTGTGCTCTGATCGAGGAAGTTGTTGACCTGAGTCAGCGTGCCCGGTAGCTGCCTGAGCGTCGAGCTGAGGTTGCCGCCTTGGCCGTTGAACAGCACATCGAGGTTCTGCAGGAGGGTGTCTGCCTGCCGAACGGTGCCGCCAATCGCCTGCTCCTGGTTGGCGAGCTGCTGCATGACGGCGGTCCAGGTGCCGAACTCCTGGCGCACCTGCTCCCGCTGATTGGCGAGAACGTCGTAGAAGCTCTGCAGCTCGAGCACGATGTCATTGACCTGCTGCCTGCGGATCGAGAGCTCGGTCGCCGGTCCGTTGAGCACGGTGACCAGGGTGTTGAGAGAGGCGGCCGAGGTGTTCATCCGGTCGCCGTTGTTGGTGGTGCCCTCACCGAGGGCATTGATGAGCAGTTGGACACGGTGCACGGTCGCGGGGTCGAAGATGGCCAGAACCTGGTCGATCTCGGTGATCGGGACGGTGTGACTCACCGGGATCGCCCCGCCCGATTGGATCTTCGCGGCGTCGGTGCCGCGGGTGAGGTCGATGTAGGTCTCGCCGAGCAAGTTCTTCTTGCGTACCTGAGCGGTGGCGTCGGAGTGCAGCGGTACCGCGTTGGCGTCGTCGAAGATCATCTCCACCTGCGCCTGTCCGTTGGCGACGCTAACGGACTTGACGTAGCCGACCTTGGTGCCGTTCATGAACACCTCGTTGTTGGCGAGGATGCTGCCGGCGTCGGCGAAGTGTGCTGTCACCTCGTAGGGATGGCTCCAGGGAACGCCAAACTGCAGGCCGCGCACGATGAAGCCGAGCACCAGCAGACAGAAGCCGCAGTAGAGCAGCCAGATCGGAAGATTCCAGCGGCTGCGCACGGCTAGGCGCCCAACCAGGCGGCAAGCAGATTCATATCGCCCTGGCCGGGGTTGTATGAGGCCGGCACCGAGTCCTTACCGGGAGGCTTGAAACCATTGCCCTGGCACGAGGAGCCACCGGCGTTGTTGGGGTTGACAAGGCAGATGCGGAAGATCGGCTGCGACGGTGCGCCATTGGCGTACGTCTCCAGCGCTCCACCGGTGGTCGTGGGGCCCTGTGCAAGTCCGCTGTCGAGCGCGCTCAGCACCGTGTTGTTATTGGCCACCGAGCCGAGGAAGGCAAGCAGGCGGGCCTCTTGGCTGGTGGCGTTGAGCAGCTGGGGCGCGATATTGAGGGTGGTGCGCAGCGACGGCACCGCGCTGTCGATGGCGGTGTTGAGCTCGCCGAGTGCGGTTTGCGCGTCGACGAACTGGCGGCTGAACGCGGCCTGCTGAGTCTCGATTGCGTTGAGCGTCTGCTGACCATTGGTGATCAGCTGGCTCAGCTGAGTGAGCTGATCACTGGTGGTGAGCTTGCTCAGGACACCGTCGAGACCCACCAGGATGCGGTCGAGGTCGGGGTCGCGGTTGCGGAGCGTGGTCCCGAACACAGCGAGGTTGGCGAGGTTGGACTTGCCGGCGGCGATGGCCTCGTTGAGGCTCAGCCCGCGACCCGCCACCCCGGCGCCGAGGTCGCTGAGCAGGACGCGCGCCGCGTTGCGGGTCGGCGCGTCGAGGCTGTTGATGAACTGGTCGAGCTCCACCGGCACGGCCTGCTGGGTCTCGTGCAGGACCACGCTGGCGTCGAAGGCGGGCTTGCTGGTGGCGCCGTCATGGATGTCGACGTACTTCTCGCCCAGTAGCGACTTGGGCCGGATATCGGCTGTGAGCCCCATGTGCAGAGGCCAGTGGTCAGCGGTGATTTGCACGGTCACCAGGGCGCTGTTGTCCTGGGTGGGCTGGATGTCGCTGATGGTGCCGATCTTCGAGCCGGCCTCGAGCACGTCGCTGCCGGCGACGAGACCGTCACCGGTTGGAAAGGTGACCTGGAACTGGTGATACTTCGTGCCCAAGGCGCGCGGCGACGTGATCGCGAAGCCCGCTCCTCCCACGAGGACGGCGGCGACTGCGATTCCCGCGATCGTCGACTTGGACACGCTCACCTTCCTGTCAGTCCATCCCCAGAGGCCCCTCACCAGAGGCGTTGAAGAATTGGTGGACGAACTCGTCGTCCGACTCCTCAATCTCCTTCTTGTTGCCGAAGTGTCTCATCTTTCCCTTGTAGAGGATCCCGATGTTGTCCGCGAAGCGGCGGACTGCGCCGACGTCGTGGCTGACCACGATCGAGGTAGCGTTGTACTTGGCGCTGATCTCGCGAATGAGGTCGCACAGCAGGGTGGTGCGGACGGGGTCCAGCCCCGAATCGGGCTCGTCGAACAGCAGGATCTTGGGTTCCATCACCAGGGCTCGAGCGAACCCGGCACGCTTGCGCATCCCCCCGCTGAGCTCGTTGGGCATGCGTTTCTCGGCGCCCGCCATGCCCACCTCGGTGAGCCGGTCCATGACGATCTCACGGATCTCCCCCTCGCCCTTCTTGGTGTGCTGGCGCAGTGGGAAGGCCACGTTGTCGTACAGACTCATCGAGCTGAACAGGGCCCCGTCCTGGAAGAGCATCCCGATGCCCCGGCGCAGCTCGAGCAGCTCGTCCTCGTTGAGGAGTGGCACGTCGCGGTCGGCCACGAAGATGTCCCCGCTGTCCGGTGGCAGAAGCCCCACGATGTGGCGCAGGGTGACGCTCTTGCCCGTCCCCGAGGGCCCCATGAGCACGCTGATCTCCCCCTTGGGGATCCGGCAGGTCACCCCGTCGAGCACCTTGAACTGACCGAACGCCTTATGGACGTTGCGGAGCTCGATGACCGCCTCCTTGTCCCAGGTCGATTGCGACTGGGTGTCCGGCTTCTCCCCAAGCGGCTTGCTGAGGTCGCTGTAGGCGGGATGGTTCTGCCCCGGCACGTTCTTGTGGCCGTTGCTGGAGGGCTCGGCGAGGGACGTCGACGTCGGCGCCGGTGCCGTGCTCGAAGGCGGGGCCGGGGGCGGAGCCGTGGCCGTTGCCCGGTCGGGGGACTTCGTCTTTGCAGTGGCGGGGGGTTTGGACACTCTGACCTCAGGTGGCGATGGGGAGATTGGGGTTGGTGCCCCAGAAGATCTGGGTAAGCAAGGCATTAACGACGACGGTGACCACGAGCGCAACAGACATGGTCTTGGCAACCGCCTTGCCGATGCCGACCGCACCGCCGGTGACGTTGTAGCCGTAGTACACCGCCACGCAGACGATCAGGAAGGCGAAGACGACCGCCTTGATCATGGAGAAGAACAGGTCCTGGACATTCAGGAACCGGAAGAAGTAGTCGGAGTACACGCCACTGGAGATGGTGCCGCTGGGGACCTGGACCATCTGCACCACGTAGGAGCCCAGGTAGCTGACGGCCAGGGCCAAGATGTACATGAAGGGCAGCACGATGAAGCAGGCCAGCATCCGCGTGCTGACCAGGTAGATTTTCGAGGGGATGCCCATGACCTCGAGGGCGTCGATCTCCTCATTGACCCGCATGGTGCCGAGCTCGGCTACCAGCCCGCATCCGACCTTGGCGCCGATCGCGAACCCGAAGAACAGCGGGGTGATCTCGCGGGTGTCGCAGATGGCGTTGAAGACGCCGGCGAGTGACTGAGCACCGATCTGGGACAGCGAGTAGTACGCCTCGATCGAGCACTCGCTGCCGGTGAAGTACGTCAGCACCAGCGCGATCGGGGTGGAGCCGACCGCGAGGAACGCGGCGTACCACCAGACCTCGCGCATGTACCGGGTCGACTTGGGGATGTGGCCGATGGCACCGCCGGCGAAGTTGACCACCTTGCCAAGGGTTTCCAGTCCGTTGCGCACCCCAGACAAGCGCGACGGCCGCGCCACCTTCTGTGGCGGTGCCGGTGGCTTCTTCGGGGCCGCAACAATGTCCACGTAGTTTCCTAACGCAGCACGTTGTTGGAATGGAAAAGGGCAAGGACGGTCGGTGTATAGAGGTACTCGATGATCTGGATGCTCACGAAGCACGCCACCACGGATTGGTGCACAGCGCGAGCAACCCCCTCGGCACCTCCCTTCGCTGTGATGCCCTTGTAGCAGCACACCGTGGCGATAACCATCCCGAAGATCACGCACTTCAGCTCGCCGCCGTACAGGTCCTGCAGGGTCCCTTGCGTGTAGAACGTGCTGATGAAGGCGCCGCTATTGACGCCGACGAGCGCGACCGACGCAACGTAGCCGGAGAAGCAGGTGAAGATGATCATGGGGATGTTGTAGAGGGCCGTCATCAAGGCAAGAGCGAGGAAGCGCGGCACAACGATGAAGAGGACGTTGCTGATGCCCATGACGCTGATCGCCTCGAGCTCGTCGCGCACCTTGCGGGCCCCGAGGTCGGCGGTGATGGCGGTCCCGCAGACCGCCGCCACCATCAGCCCGGTGGCCACCGGGGCGAACTCGCGGACATTGGCCAGGACCATGAAACCGCCGATGCGCCACTCCGCGGAGGCCAGCTTGAAGAAGTTGCCCGCCTCGAGGGCGACGATGGTGCCCCAGCCAAGGCCGGTTAGAGCCAGCGGGACGGCGCAGGAGAAGAGGATGAAGCGGCACTGCTCGAGGAACTCCGCGCCGTAGAAGGGGCGCTGGAAGGCGCCTCGGAAGGCAGCCGCGAACAGCAGAGCCTGGTCCCCCAGCGTGGTGAACCCGCGCCGGCCGCGGTCTATCATCGGACCCTCACCTCACCCGGCCTGCCGGCGGCCAAAGCCGTCGCCAACGTGCCATCGCTCCAACCTCACGTCGCCGCTATCAGGAACACATATGGTGATCCTGTTGTGCTCGTTTGTCGTCCCCCCGTTAGTTAGACGCCTTTCCAAGGCCAAAGCTTGCAGCCCGCGAACTCAGACGAAGGCTGGCGGTTGCGGTCCGGTCACGGCTCGTGGCAAATCGGCCACGCTGCTCGAACCGGCCCTGGAGCGCCCTATTGTCGGCCGATGGCCCGCGCCCCGCTGCTGAGCGTGGTCGTCCCCACCCGCGACGAGGCGGCCAACATCGACCCGCTGCTGGCCCGGCTGGCCGGGGCGCTGGCGGCCGTGGACCACGAGATCCTCTTCGTCGACGACTCGGACGACGGGACCGCTGCCGCCATCGCCACCGCCGCCGCCGGCGACGCCCGTATCGACCTCCTCTATCGCCAGGGCAACGACCGCGCCGGAGGGCTCAGCACGGCGGTCGTCGCGGGCATCCACCGCACCCACGGTGAGTTCGTCTGCGTCATGGACGCCGACCTCCAGCACCCACCCGAGGACATCCCGGGGATGCTCGCCGTGGCCCAGGAGGGCGCGGACGTGGTGATCGCCAGCAGGTATGTTCGCGGAGGCAGCCGGCGCGGCCTGAACGGCGCCGGGCGCCAGCTAGTGAGCCGCGTCGCCGGCGCGGTTGCCCGCGGCCTGTTCACCGAGGCTAGGGCCAGCAGCGACCCCCTCAGCGGGTTCTTCCTCTGCCGCCGCCGCGTCATCGACGGCATCGAGTTCCGCCCGGTGGGATTCAAGATCCTGCTCGAGGTGCTGGTCTGCGTGCCCGGCCTGCGGGTGCGCGACGTCCCCCTGGACTTCGCCGCCCGCGCCGGCGGGACCAGCAAGGCCGGCCTGCGCCAGGGTGTGCTCTTCCTCGGCCACATCCGCTCACTGGTGTTCGAGGTTCAGGGGTCGGCGCGGCCCTGGAAGTTCGGACTCGTGGGACTGAGCGGCCTGGCCATCCTCCTTCCGATGGTCGCGCTGCTCACCGGGGCCGGCCACGTGCCCGCCCTGGTCGCCTTCCTACTCGCCTACCCGCCCAGCCTGGTGTGGAACACTGTCCTCAACCGCGCCTGGACATTCGCCGACCAACGCCACGGCCTCGGGGAGGGCACCGCCCGGTACCTCGAGCGTGCCGCCCTCTCCGCCGCGGCCATGTTCGCAGCCTACGCTGCCCTGCTGGGTGTGGCCGCCCCGCCGCTACTCGCCGCTGCCGGGGGAGCGGTGGTGGCGATGGTGGTCAACGGCGTCGCCAACCGCGCCGCTGTGCGCCGCCGGCCGCGGTTGTGGAGCGAGGTGGCCCTGGCTGAGGGGGTCCAGGCCGCTCTCACGCGACTGGCCGGCGAGATCGGCGCCACCCGCACGACCCTGCTGCCGGCGACCGGAGCCACGCCCGAGGGTCTGCCCTCCGGCATCCTGGAGCGAGTGGTCGAGCAGCGCCGCGGGGTGCTGTTCACCGAGGCCGGGGGCCATCGCGCCCAGCGGCGCTCCAACATCGAGGTACGCTCGACGCTGCTGGTCCCGGTGGTGGACGGTCAGGAGGTGGCCGCCGTCGTGGTCTGCGAACGGCTCGCCCCCCACCCGTTCGACCGCGACCAGCTCGATGCCGCAATGACGGCCGCGCGGGCGCTCGGCAGCCTGGTCGCCGCCAGTACCGGCGAGCGCCGGCGCTCCCGGTCACTGCGAGGGGACGCGCTGAAGGCCTGACGGCCCCACCAGGCCGCCGGTCGAGCGATCATGCGGAGGTGCTCCGACGCCTGCTCCTGCCGGTGCTGCTCGCCGTCACCCTGCTCGCCGCTCTCGCCGCCCCGACGTCGGCGGGTCGGGTCATCCGGGTGGGCGCGCTGTTCCCGCTGAACGGTCCGCAGTCCACGCTGGCGCAACAGGAGTACCAAGGCGTCGAGATCGCGCGCGACATGGTCAACATGGATGGCGGAGTCGGTGGGGTAAAGGTGCAGCTCGACTCGCGCGAGCTCGACGACCCGTCGGCGGCATCCGCGGCCGTGCAGAGCCTGCGTGGCGACGGAGTTCCTGTCGTGATCGGCACATACTCGTCGGCGCTGTCTGTGCCCGCGAGCGCGGCCGCGTCGGCCGCCGGCATCACCTACTGGGAGGCGGGTGCGGTGGCCGACCGTGTCACCGGCCGGGCGCTGCCCGACGTGTTCCGCGTCGGCGCCAGCGGCGCCAACCTCGGCGCCAACTCGGCGACGTTCACCGCGACCGTGCTTGCTCCGCGGCTCGGGCTCACTCCGCCGGGCACGCGCGTCTCCGTGGTGCTCGAGGATGACGACTACGGACACTCCGTCGCCGACAACGCGGTGATTTCGGCGCACCGCCAGGGGCTCAACGTCGTCTCCTACACCACCTACAACGCCCGCCGGCCAAACTGGCCCGCGGTGCTCTCGGCGGTGCAGGCGGCGCGGCCGGACGTACTCATCCTGGCGTCGTACATCACCGACGGCGTGTCGTTCCGGCGAGCCATGCTCGCCGCCCACCTCCACGTCGGCGCGCTGATCGGCTCGACGATGGCGGAGTGCGGCCCCGACTTCGGCCTCGAGCTGGGCAGCGACGCCATCGGCGTCTTCGCATCCGACCGGCCCACGCAGGGATTCAACGCCGCAGTCCTGACCCCCACCGCCCGGGCCACGTACGAGCGTTTCGCGCGCGCCTGGCAGCAGCTCACCGGGGGACCGCCCACCGAGGAGGGCCTGGCTGGCTTCACCGCCGCCTGGGCGCTGTTCCACGACGTGCTCCCCCACGCGGGCGCGCTCACCGCCGCCTCGATCGCGTCCACGGCGCGATCGCTGGACATGCCGCGCGGAGCCCTGCCCAACGGTGCCGGGCTGCAGTTCTCCGCAGATCCGGCCATGCTCGGCCAGAACACGCGCGCTGCCGCGGTGATCTGGCAGTGGCAAGCGGTGCGCCACAGCGTCACCGTGTGGCCGCCGGTGGACGCCACCGGCACGCCGCAGCTGATACCTCTGCCGGCGTGATCGGCGCCCGCGCGGCGGGCCTGGATCGCGCGCCCGTGCTGGTGGCCGCGGTCGGGGGCGCCACCCTCGCGCGGCTGGTGATCGGAGGGACTGCACCGGCCGCCTCCGTGCCGGCCGCGCTCGTCTTCAGCGCGGCGCTGCTGGCCGCCGCGGCGCTTTGCGGGGCCAGGCCGGCGCGCTTCCCCTGGACCGGCGTGGCGCTCGGGGTCGCCGGCGCGGCGGCACTGGTGGCGATCTCGCTGGTCGGCGTGCCCGCGGTCACTCTCGGCGCCCGAGCGCAGCAGGCCACGCTGGCGTGGTGGGTGCCACTGGTGACGGTGGTGGCCGCAGCCGAGGAGCTGGTCTTTCGCGGTGCGCTCTTCGATGCGGTGAGGGTGCGCTCGGGTGACGTCGTCGCAATCGCGGTGACCGCCCTGCTCTTCGCCGCCATCCATCTCCCGTTGTACGGTGCCGCGGCGCTCCCCGTCGACCTCTGCGTCGGCGTCTTCCTCGGCTGCCTGCGCGTCGGATCCGGCGGCATCACCGCGCCGCTCATCGCGCACGTGCTCGCCGACGTCGCCACGGGGTGGGTGGGATGAGCCGGCGCGCCGGACTCGCCGCCGCCCTCGCACTGCTGGCGCTGGCCGTGGTGCGCGGCCACGGCGGTGGGCCGCCGCTGTACGACGGCATCTGCCTGCCGCCGCACTACCTCTCGCTGGGCGCGAGCCCAGGACCCAAGTCGGTGTCCCAGGCGTTCAGCGCCGCCGAACTGGCGCAGACATTTGAGCTGGCCGACGACCCCAACACCCCGCAGGCACAGCTCATCGTCACCGCGTCAGCGCTGGCGCCGGCGTCGAGCAGCTCGACGGTGACGGTGTCGATCGCCCCGGTGAAGCCGCCCGCGCTGCAGCCCTCCGACGGTACCCTCGACGGCAACGTCTACGACTTCGAGGCGCGCTCGGGCGGCCAGTCGGTGCAGCTGGCCCCCAACAAGTTGGCCGCCATCGTGCTGGGGGCGACGAGCACGGGCGGACCGCAGATCGCCATCGAGCACTTCGATGGCACCCGCTGGACGCCGGTGGCGAGGACGGTGCAGAGCGGCTGCGGCACCACGTACCAGGCGAATACCCCGACGCTCGGGCTCTTTGCGCTGGTGGCCCAGGGGCAGACGCCCGCGCCCGGCGGGACCGCAGCACCCAGCGGGGGCAGCCCGGCGATTCTGGTGATCGTCCTGATCCTGGCGGTCATCGTCGTCTTGGTGTTCGCCATGCTGATCGTGGCCGTGCGGATGAGCCGTCAGCGCAGTCGGAAAGGCAGGAGCGGCAGGCGGCGGCGCTGACGGCTCAGCGGAAGTCGTGTGAGGGAGGGGCGCCCACCGTGGTTGCCGCGTCAGGGTCCAGCGGGGCGCCGTCGCCGTCGAGCGCGGTCACCGTCTCGACCACCAAGTTGACCCGGCCGCGCTCGTTCTGCAGGCGTCCCTCCACCATCAGCAGCGGGTTGTGGTTGGCCACCCTGCGCGTGCGGGTGACCACCGCCGGCCGGAAGATGAGGTCGAGGTGGGCGTCCTCATCGGCGAGCGTGAAGAAGCGAAAGCCACTCGCCGAGGCGGGCGCCTGGCGGGCGATGACCAACCCGGCCACCCGCACCCTGGTGCCGTCGGCGAGGTCGCGGATGGTGGCCAGCGGGCGGCAGTTCAGCGCGGCGAGCTGAGCGCGGATGAAGGAGAGCAGGTGACGGCCCGTGCTCACCTCGCTGAGCGCGTACTCGGTGAGGACGCGGGTGCGCTCGTCCATCTCCGGCAGCGCCGGGGGTGTGGCCGGCAGCTCGAGCAGCGGCGGCAGCGGGTCGGCCTCGAGACGGCGCACGGCCGGGGTGTCATCGCCGAGCCGGCTGCCGGCGAGCGCGCCCCGGC
>JALYZN010000037.1 GCA_030948845.1 Candidatus Dormiibacterota bacterium | reverse complement strand
CCGCAGATCCCGAGCAACACGCCGGCCGGCGCTACCATCGAGGCGCCCGCTGGGGAGTCGCCAAGTGGTAAGGCACCGGACTTTGGATCCGGCATTCGAAGGTTCGAATCCTTCCTCCCCAGCCATTCGCAGACTCCGTCCTCGACCGCGCGGCTTAGCCGCGCGGTCTCCCCTCCCAATCGGGAGTTCAACCTTTATTTCCTCTCAGGCGACTGTCCCCACCAGGCGTCAAGGCCGCTCTGGTCTTCCGGGAGGTACCAGAACTCGGAGATCTTCCCGTCTCTGAAGTGGTAGACGAACACCTCATTGGTTGCGAAGGTCTGTGGATCGCGCCGCATGGTTCCGCGCTGCAGGATCACGCCATGTTCGTCGTCGGCCAGGTATGCATGGTTCTCGAATGAGTACTCTCCGCTCGCTTCCATGAATCGTCCAAACATCTGTTGAAGTTGGTCGACGCCACGGAACTCACCGCTGAGCTTGCTGGCTCCGCCCATATGCACGATCACATCGGGCGCGAACGCCGCAAACATCCCCTCCACGTCGCCACGTGCCATCGCCTGGTCCATGTCGCGCAACAGAGCGACGTTGGGATGCGCCATTGCCTTCTCCCTCACAAGTCATGACGGGCACCCGGATCGGCTGCCCCTTGCCAGCGTGCCTATGCGCCTGTCAGTGCGGCTTGCCGTGAACGATCTCGCCGTCGCTCCACTCTGGGTCGGCCTCGAGCAGCGCGCGAAAGCTCGCGAACCACTCCGCCTGCGCAGGGCTCTGGGAGTTCTCGACGTACGACTCCCTGCTGACGTGCGCCGCCGCGGTGATGTACTCGTTGCCGCCGGCGTCGAGCCGGTATGTCCAGGCGTCGACGAATCCCTCGGGCGGGTCGGCGAGGAACTGCTCGATCACCCTCTCGACCTCGGCTTCCTTGCCCGGCTGAACGCGATACCGAAACACCGTTCCGTACATGGCCACCCTCCGCGGTCCCATCAAGCGCCTCGTACAGTGCTCGCTCGCCGAGGGGTGCGTCAACGCCGGGCCGCGGCGGCGGCGGTGCCTAGTCCCGCCCTCCTCGCTCGACGCGGGCTCGCCGCCTCGTCGCAATGAGTACGCTCCGCGCGTGAGGTCCGATCCGTCGCATCCGTTCCGCAACGTGCCGGTGGCCGGCGACGCGTCGGGGGCAACGCCGCCGCGGCACGAGACCGTGCTGTCGCCCGAACCGGCGGCTCAGCTCGAAGCCCTCTGCTCCGCCCTGGCGGGGACGGACGACTCAGCCCGCCGCATGGCCCTGTCCGGCGTGGCCGGCGCGCACCCGAGCCTCCTGGAGGCGTGGGCCCGTCTCAGTGAGGTGACCCTTGCGGGCGGTGACGCGGTGAGCGCCTACGCCTTCGCGCGCGTCGCGTACCACCGTGGACTTGACCGCCTTCGTCGCGAGGGATGGGGTGGCACCGGCATGGTGCGCTGGTCGCAGCCGTCCAACCGCGGCTTCCTGCGCGGGCTCCATGCGCTTCTGGCGGCCTCCGCCGCGCTTGATGAGCGGGACGAGTCCAGTCGCTGCCGCGCATTCCTGCTCGAGCTCGACCCCGGGGACACCTTGGGTGTCGCGGCATATCCGGAGACGCCCGGGCCGCGCTGGACTGCGCCTCCTCTCCCCGAATAATTCGTCAGGCGACTACGTGCACCGGCGCGGTTTGGCCGGAGAAGAAGTCGAGCAGCAGCGGGGCGAGCGCCTGCGTGTCGACGTCGTGCGACTGTCCCGCGAGCACTTCGTGGCGCGCGTTCGGAATGGCGTTCGCCAACGCCTCCGCGGTGGCACGCATGAACGGCATGTGCTCGAGGCTTGCGCTGCCGTCCATCACGAGGGCGGGTACGCTGATGGCGCGACGTCGACCTCCTGCGCCGCCAGCTCCACGTGAATCGCAGCCGCATCCGGAGTACCGAGGCGGATCCCCGTGTCGATCCCGGTGGGCCGATCTATCGGTGCGCGACAGACTGGTGCTCGATCCCGTCGAGGATCAGCGCGACGACCTGGCTCGCGCTGCGAGCCGCCGACGCCGCCTCGTACCGCACCACCGCCGGGCTCGGGACGCTGTCCGCGGGCGCGGTCGCATCCATGGTCACCTTGACGCAGCCGCTGCAGACCGTGACGTCGTAGCGATCGTCGCTCAGTGATCCTCCCGGCGAGTCCCACTGCACGTCTGTCATCGTCGCCTTGATCAGCTCGCCGTCGAAGCGCACTTTCACCGAGCCCGTCTGCATCAGCGCGTGCGCTGCGGCCCGGCGTGGGCGATGCAGCGCCACGCCGACGATCCCGCTGTTGACGCGCACCGGCACGATGCCGTGGGGCATTGGCAGGATGCAGGTAACGCTGCCGCCCCCACTGTCCATCTCCACCCCAGTGATCCGCAGCCCGGTGAGGTCGAGCGTGGTGTTCCACGTGCCGCCGTGGAGCTTGATGTACCAGGCATGGTCGCGGCTCAGCTCCACCGCGCCGCGGTTAGCGCCGCGCCGGTTGCGCACCACCACCTCGCCGTCCGTGGTCATGTCGAGGTACGGCGCGCCGCCGCCGCCTTCCGAGCGGGCCACATCCACGGGGGCGTCGGCCGGGGCGGCTCGCACCAGCACCCGCCAAGACCCCGAGTCGATGCGCAGCGTCAGCCCCTTTCCCGGCGCATGGGCCGCCGGCGACGGGACGGCGGTCGCGCCCGCCACCACCTGCACGATCAGCGCGAAGGCCACGCCCTCCGGGTCTTCCACGCCTGTGGTGGCCAGCACGCGCGTGAGCTCGCGGCGCAGGCGGCTCCGCCGCACCACCGCCGGCGAGGCGAGCACCACTGGAGCCGCCGAGCGGTGCTGATGCGTGACGTGGGTGAGCGCCTCGCAGGCGGCGGTGACCTCGGCGCGCCAACCACGCCGCCCCTCGGGGAACTCCACGCGATCCAGCAGCGCCTCCGCAAGCAGCTCGAGCAGCTGTTCCTTGTCGCGGAGGTGCCAGTAGAGGGAGGCGGCCTTCACCCCGAGGCGATCGGCGAGGGCTCGCATGGAGAGGCCCTCGACCCCCAGCTCGTCCACCAGGGGAAGGGCGGCCTCGACCACAGCGTCGCGGTTGAGCCCTCTCCCGTCGTCCCCCGGCATGCCGATCCTCGTGACCCCTGGGCAGTGATCCTGGCCGCCGGGCACCCTTGACATCCCTAACATCGTTAGGTCACTATAGCGCCCTGCCGCTGTTAGCGCATCGTACTGGAGTAAGGACATGGCCGCCACCATCGAGGCCGAGGGCGTCGTCAAGACCTTCGGCAAGACCAGGGCGCTCGACGGGCTCGACCTCACCATGGAAGCCGGCCAAGTGCTCGCGGTGCTCGGTCCCAACGGCGCCGGCAAGACGACATTCATCAACATCGTGGCCACCCTCCTCCGTCCCGACGCTGGCTCCGTTCGGGTCGGCGGCCACGACGCGGCTCGCGAGCCGGCGGCGGTGCGCCGCCTCTTCGCCCTGGCGGGCCAGAACGCCGCCGTCGAGCCCGCCATGACCGGCCGCGAGAACGTCGAGATGGTCGCCCGCCTGTTCGGCGTCCCCAAGGCGCGGGCCCGGGTCGACGCCACCCATCTTCTCGAGCGGCTCGGCCTGAGCGAGGCCGCGGACCGCCCGGTCCGCACCTACTCCGGGGGGATGCGCCGCCGCCTCGACCTCGGCGCCAGCCTGGTGGGCCGGCCTCGCCTCCTCCTGCTCGACGAACCCACCACCGGGCTGGACCCGCGCAGCCGCATCGAGCTGTGGGACCTGATCCGCTCGCTGGTCGCCGAGGGCACCGACGTCCTGCTCACCACGCAATACCTCGACGAGGCCGACCACCTCGCCTCGCACGTGGCCATCGTCGACCACGGCCGGGTAGTGGCGGCCGGCACGCCGCGCGACCTCAAGCAACGCGCCGGACGCAGCGTCGTCGAGGTGCACGTGCGCGATGCCGGCGACCTCGAGCGGGTGGCCACGACGCTCGCGGCGATCGGCGACGGCCCCCCTGCGGTCGACGAATCGACGCGGAGCGTGCGTGTCCGGCTCGGGTCGGGCACAGCGCGGCTCTTCGCCACGCTGCGGCCGCTCGACGAGCTGGGCATCTCTCTCGACGAGGTCTCGGTGCGCCAGCCCACGCTCGACGAGGCCTTCCTCGCGCTCACCGACACGCCGCGAGAGGTCGCCGCATGAGCACGGTTCTGTCACCGAGTCCCGCGCAGCCGGCGGGGCTGGCCACATCGACGCTGCAGCTGGCGCGGCGCGTGCTGCTCAACTTCCTGCGCTCCCCGCAGTTCATCGTGGTGGGCACGCTGCAGGGAGCCCTCTTCCTGCTCATCTTCCGCTACGTTTTCGGCGGCGCCATCACCACGCGCGGGATCGACTACGTCGACTTCGTCGTGCCGGGCTTCATCACCACCGGCGTGCTGTTCAACGCCATGTACGCCGCTGTGGGCATGGCCGAGGACGTCGGTTCGGGCCTGGTCTCGCGGCTGCGCTCGCTGCCTATCCCGCGCAGCGCAGTGATCCTTGGCCGCGCCCTGGCCGACACGGCGATTCAGATGTGGTCACTGGCGATCACGATCGCCATTGGCTTCGCCGTGGGCTTCCGTCTGCACGACAGCGCCGGAGCGGCCCTCGCGGCCGCCGCGCTCATCGTGCTCTTCGGCTTTGTCTTCGAGTGGTTGTTCATCCTCATCGGCATGGTCGGCGGGTCGGCGCAGGCTGCGCAGGGGTTCGCGCTCATCGTGTTCCCCTTCACCTTCATCTCGTCCGCGTACGTCCCGGTGGTGTCGATGCCGGCGTGGCTGCAGGGCTTCGCCGAGAACCAGCCGATGACGGCGATGGTCAACGCCGTGCGCACCCTCACGCAGGGCGCCCCGGCCGAAGCCCTCCTCGGCCACCCGGCGTCGTACTACGTGGTGCGTGCGCTGCTGTGGTCGGTCGGGCTCATCGCGGTCTTCGCGCCGCTGGCGGTCGCCAAGTACCGCCGCGGCTGATCAGTTGCCACGCCACGGGCGTGCTGCCGCCTGACACGCCCATCGACACCTGACGCGTGTGTGCCCCGGCGCGGCTGACCCGGTCAGAAAATGACGTTGCGACGGATCGTCGGGTCGACGACTCCCACCGTGCTCTTGCCGCACCAGTGGCAGACAAAGCTGAGCAAGCGCATGCCGTTCTGGGCGATGCACGCGCTCGGCCAGCCGCACTGCCCGCAGGTGACCATCTGCACACGGCGCGCGCCCGGCTCCTGTGGCCCTGCCGAATCGCCCCCTGTGGTGGGCTGAACCGGCGGCGGTTCCATGAGATCACCCTGCATGACGCGTGGTCGTGTCACTCAGCATACGTCTGCCAGGTCGGGCCGTCACGCGTGTGATGGCCGCGTCACTCCGCCTGGGTGGGTGTGAAGCCGCAGCGCTCGACGAGGTAGGCGAGGAACTGCAACGCACTGTCGGGAAGGCGATCCTCGGCGCGTGTGACGACGTGCCACTCGCGGCGCAGCGGCACGTCGGGCGCAGCGATAGTGACGAGCCGGCCGTCGGCGAGCTCGGCCTCGACCGCTTCGCTCGAGATCAGGGTGATGCCCAGGCCAACGGCGGCCGCCTCGCGGATGGCGCCGTTGGACCCGAGCGTCAGTGTCGAAGGGTCGATGCCCAGGGCGGCGAGGTACTCCTCGGTCGTGGCCCGGGTGCCCGAGCCGCGCTCGCGGAGGAGCCAGGTCTGACGCGCAAGCGCCGCAGCGGTCTGTGCCGCGGCCATCCCGGGTGCGGCGACGATCACCAGCTGGTTGGGCCGGACCGCGCGCGAGCGCAGAAGGCGCGCCGCGGGTGGCCGTCCCGCCACCACCAGGTCCACCTCATGGGCGTCGAGCCTCTCCCACACCCGGCCCCGGTTGGCCACCTCCAGGCTCACCTCTGCGGCGGCATGGAGCTCGCGGTAGCCTGCGATCGCCGCCGGCAGCAGGTGCTCGCCGGCGGTGGTCACGCCCGCCAGCCGCAGGCGTCCGCGACCCTGGACGCCGGTGGCCGCCGTCGCCGCCTCGTCGAGCATGCCGTGGATGCGGCGCGCGTAGTCGGCGAGCACGCGGCCGGCATCACTGAGGCGCAGCCCGCGACCGTCGCGCACCACGAGGTCGACTTCGAGCTCGCGCTGCAACGATGCCAGCACGGCCGACACCGCCGGCTGGGTCACGAACAGCCGCTCGGCGGCTCCCTTGACCGAGCCGGCGCGGGCCACCTCCAGGAACGTCGCCAGCTGCCGCAATGTCATAAGTGCAGCCTACATATTCATCACTGGAAAATCAATTGACATTGATGCGAGCTGCGCGGACCATGGGAATCAGGCGACGATCGATTCAGGTCGCCGAAGAGGAGACCGTGCATGGCAGTCGCCGAACCAACCTCCGCCCACTCCGCGTCCCCGGCGGACGACCGCTGGGCGTCAGGGGTCATCCCCTACAAGAAGATGGGCTATTGGGAGCCGGACTACGAGCCCAAGGCCACCGACATCCTTTGCGCCTTCCGGATCACCCCGCAGGAAGGCGTCGACCCGGAGGAGGCTGCCGCCGCAGTGGCGGGCGAATCCTCGACGGCGACGTGGACGGTGGTCTGGACAGACCGGCTCACCGCCCACGAGCACTACCAGGCCAAGGCGTACCGCTGCGACCCGGTGCCCAGTACGCCGGGACAGTTCATCGCGCTGATCGCCTACGACATCGATCTCTTCGAGGAGGGGTCGATTGCCAACCTCACCTCCTCGATCATCGGCAACGTTTTCGGCTTCAAGGCGCTGAAGGCGCTCCGGCTCGAGGACATGCGCATCCCGCCGCACTACGTCAAGACCTTCCAGGGCCCACCACACGGCATCGTCATGGAGCGCGAGTACCTCAACAAGTACGGCCGCCCGCTGCTAGGCGCCACCACCAAGCCCAAGCTCGGCTTGTCCGCACGCAATTACGGACGCGTCGTCTACGAGGCGCTCCGCGGCGGCCTCGACTTCACCAAGGACGACGAGAACATCAACAGCCAGCCCTTTATGCGCTGGCGCGACCGCTACTTGGCGTCAATGGAAGCGGTCAACAAGGCACAGGCGGCGACCGGCGAGATCAAGGGTCACTACCTCAACGTCACCGCCGCCGACATGGAGAGCATGTACGAGCGTGCCGACTTCGCCAAGCAGCTCGGCAGCGTCATCGTGATGATGGACCTCACCGTCGGCTATACAGCGATGACGTCGATGTCGAAGTGGGCGCGCCGCAACGGCGTCATCCTCCATCTCCACCGCGCCGGCCACGGCACGTACACACGGCAGAAGACGCACGGCGTCAGCTTCCGCGTCATCGCTAAATGGGTTCGGCTGCTCGGGGTTGACCACGTGCACGCCGGCACGGTCGTGGGCAAGCTGGAGGGCGACCCCAACATGATCCGCGGCTACTACGACACGTGCCGCCAAGGCTACACGGCGGCCGATCCCCAGAAGGGCCTGTACTTCGACCAGGACTGGGTCTCCCTGCCGGGGGTCATGCCGGTGGCGTCCGGGGGAATTCATGCCGGCCAGATGCACCAGCTCCTCGACTACCTCGGCGAGGACGCGGTGCTGCAGTTCGGCGGGGGAACCATCGGGCATCCCATGGGAATCGCGGCCGGCGCCACCGCCAATCGTGTGGCGCTCGAGGTGATGGTGCAGGCGCGCAACGAGGGCCGTGACTACGTCAACGAGGGCCCCGACATCCTTAAGTCCGCCGCCAGGTGGAGCCCGGAGCTGCGCGCAGCGCTCGACGTCTGGGGCGAGATCAGCTTCAACTATGAGTCGACGGACACGCCCGACGTGGCGTCGACGCCGACGCCGGCCTGAGGGGAGGGACCACGATGCGCATCACCCAGGGAACCTTCTCCTATCTTCCCGATCTCGACGACGAGCAGATCACGGCCCAGGTGCAGTACTGCCTCGACAACAACTGGCCACTATCCGTCGAGTTCACCGACGACCCGCATCCGCGCAACTTCCTGTGGGAGATGTGGGAGCTGCCGATGTTCGACATGAACGACGCCTCGGCGGTCCTCTTCGAGATCAACCGCTGCCGCCAGGCGCACCCCGATCACTACGTGCGGCTCAACGCCTACGACCGCACCCTGGGCCGGCAAACGACCGCGCTCAGCTTCATCGTCAACCGGCCGGCGCTCGAGCCGGGCTTCCGCCTCGAGCGCGAGGAGGGACCCGATCGCCAGATCCGCTACGCGCTCCACGCCTACGCGACGGACGCACCCGAGGGGGAGAGGTACGGCAAGTGATGGCATCCGACGGCAGGCGGCGCTTCGGGATGACCCCGAAGGACGCAGCCGTCGACGCGCCCGAGACTGCACCGGCCGCGGGTGACGACACCGCGAGGGGCGCCGCGGTTAGTGATCAGGCGCAACCCGAATGGGACGCCGATGCCCAGGTCGACATGGGCGCGCAGCTCGCCGAAGCCCGTATCGCCGACGTGCTCGAGAGCCTCGAGCATGACCTGGTCGGCCTCGAGCCGGTCAAGACGCGCATTCGCGAGATCGCGTCGCTGCTGGTCATCGATCGTCTCCGCCATGGCTTCGGCCTCGAGTCCGAACGGCCCTCGCTGCACATGTGCTTCACCGGCAGCCCCGGCACGGGCAAGACGACGGTGGCTATGCGCATGGGCGAGATCCTCAACCGTCTTGGGTACCTGGCCAAGGGTCACCTCACGAGCGTCAGCCGCGATGACCTGGTCGGCCAGTACATCGGCCACACCGCGCCGAAGACGCGCGACGTGCTCAAGCGGGCCATGGGAGGCGTGCTCTTCATCGACGAGGCGTATTACCTCTACAAGCAGGACAACGAGCGCGACTACGGCGCCGAGTCGATCGAGATCCTGCTCCAGGTGATGGAGAACCAACGCAGCGACATCGTCGTGGTGCTCGCCGGCTACAAGGATCGCATGGACACGTTCTTCGAGAGCAACCCGGGTATGCAGTCGCGCATCGCCCACCACATCGAGTTCCCGGACTACACGGTTGACGAGCTCGTGCAGATCGCCAACCTGATGCTCGACCAGCAGCGCTACCGCTTCTCCCCGGGGGCGATCCAAGCCTTTCGCGAGCTGCTCGACAGGCGCATGGCGCAGCCTCGGTTCGCCAACGCGCGCAGCGTTCGAAATGCGCTGGAACGGTGCCGCCTGCGCCAGGCGAACCGTCTCGTCGGCGCCGGAGGAGCGGTCGGCCGCGACGACCTCATGCTCATCGAGGAGGCCGACGTGCGCAAGAGCCGTCTCCTCTCCGCGGGGCCCGCCGCCGGTGCCCCACCGGAGCCGGCGGCATGACCGACGGCGTCCTGCCGGACAAGGCCATGGCGATCCAGCGAGCGGCATGGTCGGACAGCTCGACGGGGCTGCGCCCGGTGATGCTCAGCATCGCCGGCGACAGCGCCGCGGGCAAGACGACGCTCACCCAGGGGCTCGTCCATGCCCTCGGCGAGGCGAACGTCACCGCCGTCTGCGTCGACGACTACCACCGCTACGACCGCGAGGAGCGCAAGTCGCTGCCGTTCACGCCGCTGAATCCCAAGTGCAACTACATGGACATCATGGAGCAGCACATGCAGCTGCTCGCCAACGGCCAGCCCGTCCTCAAGCCGAAATACGACCACAGCACCGGCACCTTCGGCCGACCGGAGTTCATCGAGGCGCGCCGGTTCGTCATCGTCGAAGGCCTGCTGCCGCTCTCCACCAAGCTGGGGCAGGCGTGCGCCGACGTGAGGGTGTACCTCGACCCACCCGAGCCCATCAGGGTGGCCTGGAAGGTGGCCCGAGACTCCAGCAAGCGCGGCTATTCGCGCGAGGAGGTCCTCGCGGAGCTGGAGAGACGTGAGTCGGAGTCCGCAAAGTTCATCCGCCCGCAGCGCGCCAAGGCCGACATCGTCGTGCGGTTCGGGTCTCTCAAACAGACGGCTGAAGGCCACGGCCACGACGACGACGGTCCCGCGGAGGAGACCCTCAGCGCCATGCTCCTGCTCCGCCCCACAGTCTCCCACCCCGACCTCTCCTCCGTCGTCACCGACGAGAACCGCCGCGCCATCCACCTCAAGCTGATCCGTGACGACGACGGCAAGCCTGTGGACGCGCTGCACATCCACGGCCACGCACCGCCCGAGCTGACCCGGCAGGTCGAGGAGGCGCTCTGGCGCGGCCTCGGGTTCGGCGACGACGCCGTCCTACCGAGCGGGATCGGCTCCATCGAGGGCGTGCGCAACGAGCCCTTGGCGGTCACTCAGCTGATCCTCGTGTACCACCTGCTCCAGCTGGCCGCCGAGCGGCGCTGACCTGGCCGGCCCTGAACTCCTCGTGCGCGGTTCAGACGGCGCGGGCGTCAGCGTTGGCACGAGCCCGCGCCGCCAGCGCCTCCTGCCCGGCGTCAAGACACTGCGGGTCGCCGCGCCAAGCCTGAAGGGCCTGGTCGACCAGCGCGCGTCCGAACGAGAACGACAGCTCCCACGGCTGTGGGCCGAGGGCGTTGATGGCCGCAAGGTGGGCCGTCGCCTGGTCGACACCCTGTCCGCCGGAGAGGAACGCCACGCCGGGCACGGCCGCTGGCACCGTGCAGCGCAAGGTGCGCACCGTTGCCGCAGCGACCTCTTCGATGCCGGCCCGGCGCGCGCAGTCGCTCCCGGCCAGCACCATGTTCGGCTTCAGCACCATCCCCTCGAGAACGACGCCCTGTTCAGCCAGCTGTTCAAACACGGCGTGGAGCACGGTCTGCGTGACTTCCTCACACCGATCGAGGTCATGACCGCCGTCCATGAGAACCTCCGGCTCAACGATAGGCGCCAGGCCAGCCTCCTGGGCCAGGGCCGCGTACCTGGCCAGGGCATGCGCATTGGCGACCAGCGCACGACGTGAGGGCAGCCCCTCGCCGACGTGGATGACCGCACGCCACTTCGTGAAGGCCGCCCCTGCGCTGGCGTACGACTCGAGCCGGACCCGAAGATCGTCCAGGCCTTCGGTCACGGTCTCCCCGGCGGCGTTGGCAAGGGGTTTCGCCCCGGTGTCCACCTTGATGCCTGGGAGCAACCCGGCCTGACGGCACGCATCCGGAAACGGTCGCCCGTCGCTCACCTGGGCGGTGAAGACGTCATCGGACAGGATGATCCCGCTGATCGAGCCGGCGAGTTCGGGTGTGGTCAACAGCATTTCTCGATAGGCGCAGCGCTTCTCGGCCGTCGGAGCGACTCGTGTCGCTTCCAGACGCTTGTTCATCGTGGCCACACTCTCGTCTGCAGCGAGAATGCCGCGACCGTTTCCGACCAACCTGGTCGCGGTCGCTCGGAAGTCCTGATCCACAGCGGTCGCTCAGCTCGCCTGCGCCGAACAGGAGTCGATCGGCCTGTCGTAGTCCCAGGCGGCGTTGACCCTGGCGACGATCACCCTTTCTGCGCAGGTATGGCAGCGTGCCTCGAAGCGGTAGCCGAACGAGCCCGTGCGTCGCGTGAACCCGCGGAGATCATGCCCCGCTTCTTCCGCCTCGCTCCTCGCCCTGTCGATCGCGTCGAGCGGATCGGCGTAGGACATGACGCGCCGGCTAGCCGTGCCGGATCGCTGCATCCGAGTGCTCGTGGGCCACGTGCGTGGCGGTCGGCGGACGGCGGGTCAGCGACATCTCTCGAGAGTAGGTCTGGGCTAGGGTGAAGTCCAATGCATTCTCAAGTGACTTTGCATAGAATTTTCTAATGACAGCACGCTTGGAACGCCGCCTGACATTGCGGCAACTGCGAATCTTCACGACAGTCGTCGACAACCGCAGCTTCACTGGGGCGGCTCGGGAGCTGTCTCTCACCCAGCCGGCCGTCACTCACCAGATGCAAGCGCTGGCTCGCGCGGTCGGTCACCCCTTGTTGGATCCGGCTCGGCGTGCTCCCGAGCTGACCGCCATCGGACGAGCCCTGTACGAGCGAGCGGCGCGCATCCTGGGCTCTGTCGGTGACGCCGAGCATGCCATCGGCGATCTCGCCGGCCTCCGCGCAGGCACGGTGCGGGTCGCGGGCGACACGACCGTCGGTGTGTACGTCCTGCCGGACGCACTGGCGGCCTTCCACCAGCACCACCCCAATGTCCAGCTGAGCCTCGATGTGGTCAACCGCTCGCGGGTGCATGAGCTCGTTGTCGAAGGCAGCGCCGATCTCGGTGTCGTCGGCCGCCTCTGGGACGACGGACTCCTCGAAGCGGAGCCGTTCCTCGACAACCAGTTGATGTGCTTCAGCGCCCCGACCCACCCGCTTGTCGAACGCGAGCCTCTGCGGCCAAGCGACCTGTTGGATGGCCCGCTGCTGCTCCGCGAGCGCGGCTCCGGCACCCGCGAGTCGGCAGAGCTCATCCTCGCGAAGGCGGGCGTGCAGGCCGTCTCCACGATGGACATGGCCAGCAACGGTGCGCTCAAGCGAGCCGTGGCGGGCGGGCTTGGGGTGACTGTCCTGTCCACGCATGCCGTCCAGTTGGAGGTGCAGCTGGGGCTGCTGCGACCTCTGCGGGTCGAAGGCTTCCCGGTGCAGCGGAGATGGCACGTCACATGGGCGAAGGACCGCTCCATGAGCGCCGCCGCGCAAGCGTTCCGAGCGTTCCTGCAGGCGTCGGAGTGGCGGAGCGCTCTCTCGGTTCAGCTGGGGACTGACTGAGCTCGCAACCGCCGCAGCGAGAATGGGGTGAGGTCGACCGCAGGCACTTCGCCGGCGAGCGTCGCCGCCACCGCCTCGCCGATCGCCGCCGAGTGCTTGAAGCCGTGGCCGGAGCAGGGCGAGAGGATGACCACCGACCGGTGCTCGGGATGGCGATCGATGACGAAATCCCCGTCCGGTGTGGTCGTGTACATGCAGGTGACCGCCTTGATGCAGCGTCGCGCCAGACCCGGCAGACGGTGCCTGACGACCGCGTCGTAGAACCCGTACAGCTCCCCGGCGCCCACCTCCCGCAAGACGTCGTCGACCGTCGCGCTCGGGACGGCCTGCTCGGCGGCCACCTTGAGCCCGCCGTCGGGGCCGTCGATCGCCGGGAACCCGTAGAACGACACAGGCTGGCTGTCCCAGATGAAGACCGGAAACCGGTCCGGCAGGTAGGGCTCGATCGGTCCGTCGACCGCGTACCAGTGCAACAGCTGACGGCTGATGGCGAAATCGCGGGCGTACGGCTCGCCGAGGACCGCCCCGAGCCATGCGCCGGCGGCAAGGACCAGCGTTCCCGCCGTGTAGCGCCCCGCCGTGGTGGTGACCGTGACGCCGTCCCCGTCCTCGACGTACCCTGACATCGCCTCATCGGTCCGGATCGCAGCGCCCAACCGCCGCGCCAGCTCGAGCTGCGCCAGCACCGCGGCCTCCGGCCGGACGAAGCCCCCGCCGGGCTCGAAATAGCCGCTCTCGTCGCCGCTCAGGCGCAGCTGCGGATAGCGACGGCTGATCTCGGCCGCGCTCAACTCCTCGTGGTCGATCGAGAACGCGCGAGCGGCCTCGACGGTGGTCTCGAGGAACCTCGTCTTGCCGTGGTGACGCGTCTGCAGGCCGGGGGAGGCCAGCACGAGCAGGCCGTTGGTGGTCAGCAGCTCGGCGCCCGTCTGCGCCTCGATCTCGCGCCACAGCTGGTGCGAGCGCTGGGCAATGGGGACATACGCCAACCCCTCCCCGATCGCCTGCCGCGTGACCCTGGTGTCTCCGTGCGTCGAGCCGAACCGGTGCGGCGGGGAGAGGCGGTCCAGGCCGAGGGCCCGGACGCCGCGCTTGGCCAGCTGGTACGTGGTCGCGCTTCCCACCGCCCCCAGGCCGCAGACCACGACGTCGTAGCTCTCCATCACAGCATCGTACGAGGGGCGCCGGAGTGGACAGTGAACTCGGCGCCGGTCACAATCGCCCACCTACCGTCAGGCGTCCACAACTCCCAGCCACAGCCACGAGGAGCCGCCACATGGGCCGCATCGGCAACCGCCCGCAGAGACGCATCACGACAGGAATGGTGCTGAGCGTGCTTCTGCTCGCCGCCTGTGGGAGCTCGAACAACACGACCGGCACCGCCACGGCTCCAACCAGCGGGGCATCCGGGATCTCGATGCAGGCGAGCATCGCCGCCGAGGTGCCGAGCGCGATCAAGTCGAGCGCGCCCCTGCAAATCGCCTCCGACGCCAGCTACCAGCCCAACGAGTACGTCGATCCCAGCACCGGAGAGGTCAAGGGCTGGGACATCGACCTCGCCAAGGCCGTGTGCAAGGTCTGGGGCGTCGAATGCAAGATCAACAACGTCACGTTTGCGGACATCATCCCGGCCCTCCTCGAGAGCCCGCCAAAGTATGTGATGGCGTGGTCGAGCTACTCGCCCACCACCCCACGCGAGGCGAAGGGCATCGACTTCGTCACCTACGCGAAGGTCGGCGAATCGTGGGTCGAGCACGTCGGTGGCCCGACGATCTCGCAGGCCTCCGACCTGTGTGGACACACCGTGGCCGTCGAGGGCGGCACGACGGAGGAGTCCGACGCGTGGGGCTTCATGGGCCAGAACCCGGGCGGCGGCGCGATCGCCGGGGACACCGACAACTGCAAGACCGCCGGCAAGGCGGACATCACCGTGCAGAGCTTCGCCACCCAGACCCAGGCAGACGCGGCCCTGAGCTCGGGGCGGTCCGACTTCGGCTGGCTCGACGCCTCGGTCTCCTATTACGAGGTCAAGATCAGGGCGGGCAAGTTGCAGATCGGCGGACAGGTCTGCGGGATCGCCCCCTACGGCGTGGCCCTTGCACACGGCGGCGGGCTTCAGCAGGCAACCCAGGACGCGATCAAGTACCTGATCGACCATGGCTACTACAAGCAGATCCTCGATTCGTGGAACGTGGCCACCGTGGGCGTGCCCAGCAGCGAAGTCGGCTTGAACGTCAACAGTTCGACCGGCACAGGCACGCAGGCCTGCGTACCGAAGTACTGATGCCGGCGTCCGCTGAGCGGAGCTGAGCCGCCACACCGTCTGTCCCGAGCCGAATCGTGAACACCTCCGCAGATCAGCCGCTGCCACCGTCGGTGCCGCGCGTGCGGCCGGAGGCGATCAAGGCCATACCGGTGCGCCACCCCTGGCGCTGGGTGTCGGCGGTCGTGGTGCTGGGCGTTGCCGCGCTTGCGATCGACATCCTGGCCAGCGCGCCCCAACTCGACTGGCGGGTGGTCGGCCAGTACCTCTTCAACGCGCAGATCCTTGGCGGCATCGTCGTCACCCTGGAGCTGACCGCCATCGCGATGGTGATCGGCGTTGTGCTTGGGGCCTTGCTCGCCGTCATGCGACTCTCCAAGAATCCTGTCGTCGCCGCGGTGAGCTGGTTCTACATCTGGTTCTTCCGCGGTACGCCCGTCCTCGTGCAGATCTTCTTCTGGTTCAACATCGCAGCCATCCTTCCCAAGGTCACCATCGGCATTCCCTTCACATCGCTGCAATGGGTGGGAATCACCAACAAGCTCGTCTCGCCCTTCCTGGCAGCCATCCTCGGCCTCGGTCTCAACGAGGCCGCGTACATGGCGGAGATCGTCCGCGCCGGGATCATCTCGGTCGAGCATGGCCAGACCGAGGCCGCTCAGGCGCTGGGCATGACACGTCTGCAGGTGATGCGGCGAGTGGTCCTCCCCCAGGCGATGCGCGTGATCATTCCTCCCACTGGCAACGAGACGATCTCCATGCTCAAGACCACCTCGCTGGCGGTCATCGCCACCGTCGGCGAGCTGTTCTTCGTCCAGCAGCAGATTTCGAACTTCAACTACAACATCATCGAGCTGGTGATCGTGGCCAGCCTCTGGTATCTGCTGATGACATCCGTGCTCACCTTCGGCCAGTACTACCTGGAGCGCTATTTCGCCCGGGGAGCCTTGCGCCAGCTGCCTGAAACACCTCTGCAGAGATTGCGGCGGACTCTCTTCCACTTCCGTGGGGCACCGCCGGCGGCGGCCGACGATGTGACCATCACCGCGAAACGGCACGGATGACGGGGATCAGCTGATGGCCACCCCAATGGTGCAGGCGCAGGCCGTGCACAAGAGCTTCGGCCGGCTCGAGGTGCTGCGCGGCATCGACCTCGAGGTTGCGCCGAAGGAGGTCATGTGCATCATCGGGCCCTCCGGGTCGGGCAAGAGCACATTTCTGCGCTGCATCAACCACCTCGAGAAGATCGATGCCGGCAAGCTCTCCGTCGACGGTGAGCTGGTCGGGTACAGGCAGCGCGGCGACAAGCTGCACGAGCTCCCCGACCGCGAGGTGTGCCGCAAGCGTTCGGAGATCGGCATGGTCTTTCAGAGCTTCAACCTCTTCCCTCACATGACCGCCCTCGCCAACCTGGTCGAGGCCCCGATGCGGGTGAAGGGAGAGTCGAAGGCCATGGCCACTGAGCGCGCTCGCACGCTTCTCGGCCGGGTCGGCCTCGGCGACAAGGTCGACACCTATCCGAGGCAGCTCTCCGGAGGTCAGCAGCAGCGCGTCGCCATCGCGCGCGCGCTCGCCATGCAGCCCAAGCTGATGCTCTTCGACGAGCCCACGTCTGCACTGGACCCGGAACTGGTGGGTGAGGTGCTCGAAGTCATGCGCGGGCTCGCACAGGACGGCATGACCATGATCGTCGTCACCCACGAGATCGGGTTCGCGCGAGAGGTTGGTGACGCGCTCGTCTTCATGGACGGAGGGGCCGTCGTGGAGGCCGGCGCCCCCCGCGAGCTCCTCGCCAACCCCCAGCACGATCGGACGAAGGCTTTCCTGGCAACGGTCCTGTGAGCGCCTTCGCTCGGGGCTGATACCCTAGGGGGGTATCGACACACTGCGGAGGCGCGCTCATCGCAGTTCTTCGGGCCGTCGGCGACGGGCTTGCCCAGGGCTTCTTCATGCTCTGGGAAACGCTCTGGGCGCTGGTGGTCGGGTTCACGCTGTCCGGAGCGGTCCAGGCGTTCGTGACGCGCGGTCAGATGGAGCGCGCCCTCGGCCGTCCCGGTGCTCGATCGCTGGCGCGCGCCACCTTCCTGGGAATGGTCTCGTCGTCATGCTCCTACGCGGCGACGGCGATGGCCAAGTCACTGTTCGCGAAGGGCGCCGATTTCGCGGCTGCGCTCGTGTTCATGATCGCCTCCACCAACCTTGTCGTCGAGCTCGGCATCGTGCTTGCCCTGCTGGTGGGCTGGCAGTTCACCGTCAGCGAGTTCATCGGCGGATTCCTCATGATCGCGCTGTTCGGGCTGCTGTCACGCTTCCTTCTCCCCCGCTCCCTGGTGGACGGCGCGCGCGAGCGCGTGCGCGCGGGCTCCGCCGCTGTCGAACACGCGCACCACAGCCCCTCGGCAGTGCACACCGAAGTGCACGAGCAGCAGTTGGCCACGGCCCCGTTGCGCAAGCGAATCGCCACACTTGCCGGCTGGGCGGACGCTGCCGGCTACGCGATCGCGGACCTCACCATGCTGCGCCGCGAGCTACTGATCGGGTACACGGTCGCAGGCTTCCTGGCGGCGCTGGTTCCCGATTCGCTGTGGGGCCACCTCTTTGTGAGCGGCCACGGTTTCGCATCCTCTCTGGAGAACGTGCTGGTTGGCCCGCTCATCGCCATCCTCAGCTTTGTCTGTTCGGTCGGCAACGTCCCGCTCGCCGCTGCCCTGTGGAAGGGCGGGATCAGCTTTGGCGGGGTGATTGCGTTCGTGTTCGCGGACTTGATCACGCTGCCGCTGCTGCTCATCTATCGCGGGTATTACGGCGGCAGGCTGACGCTGCGCATCCTCGCCGGCTTCTGGCTGGTGATGTCCACGAGCGGCCTGGCCATCGAGTACCTCTTCGGCGCCCTGCGCGCGATCCCGTCGACGCGGCCAACCCAGATCGCGCAGGAGTCGCTCACCCTCAACTACACGACGGTGCTCAACGTGCTCGCTGTGCTTGGATTTGCGTTCCTCTACGCGCTTCATCGCGCGCGCGCGCGCCAGGGCAGCAGCGCGTTCGCGCGCGACCCGGTCTGCGGAATGCAGGTCGAGGTCGCCAGCGCACCGGCACGTCGGATCCACGACGGGGCCGCGGTGCACTTCTGCTCGGACCGCTGCGCGGAGCGCTTCGACCGGCGGCGCCTCGATGAGCCGGTCGCCACCGCGGCGACAGGGGACAACCCGACCGCCTGATGCCCCGGTCCACCCCACCACGCCGCCCAACTCGCGCGCCCACACTGGCACTGCGCGAGCGCGGCTCCTACCAGGCCAGCAAACAGGATCTCCTGCGTCGCTTCGCGCGGGTCAGAGGCCAGGTGGACGGCGCTGCCAGGATGGTCGAGGACGAGCGCTACTGCCCGGAGGTGCTGACCCAGCTCGCTGCGGCCGTCGCCGCGCTGGAGAAGATCGGCTTCATCCTACTGCGCGACCACGTGCAGAACTGCGTGGCCGACGGCATCGCGGCCGGCGAGGGTGAGGTCTACCTCGACGAGCTCATCGCCACCGTGCAGCGCTTCACGGGTCGCTGAACCCGCGGGACGGCCTGCGCCGCGCCAGCGCCCGACTGAAGGCGTGGTCGGCCGGGTACGCTGGGCCCATGCGCGTGAAAGAGCTGGGCCATGCAGTCCTCTATGTCCATGACATCCAGCGCTCGTCGGCGTTTTATCGCGACGTCCTTGGCTGGGCGCAGATCTCCGCGCCGGATCCGCGCTTCCCGGCCGCCGCCTTCTCGAGCGGCCGGACCCACCACGAGCTGCTGCTGATCGAGGTCGGTGCGGAGGCACAGGAGATCCCGTCCGGGCGTCATGTCGGCCTGTATCACCTCGGCATCAAGATCGGCGACAACGACGACGAGCTCCGCGAGGCGGTGGCCCGCTGCAAGGAAGCGGGCGTGCGCATCATCGGGCTGAGTGACCACACCGTCAGCCACAGCCTGTACGTCCTTGACCCGGACGGAAACGAGCTCGAGCTCTACATCGACGTTCCCGGGGTGGACTGGAGGAACAACCCGTCCGCAGTGATGGCGCCGACCCGTCCACTGGCCCTGTAGCCGTGGCGCAGGCCGCGGGGGACGCCTTCGACGTCATCTGCATCGGTGCCGGCACCGTGTCCGAGGGCGTCGCCAGCGAGCTGAAGGGAACCGGCATCAGCTTCGCGGTGATCGAACGCGAGCTCGTCGGGGGCGAGTGCCCGTACTGGGGCTGTATCCCCAGCAAGACCCTGCTTCGTGCCGCGGAAGTGCTCGCCGAGGCGGATCGCGCCCGCGAGCTCGCCGCCTCACGCGTCGAGTGGGAGGTCGACTTCCCCAAGATCGCCCGGCGCACCCGCTACATCGCCCGCGATGAGGATGACACCAAAGCCACCGAGGCGCTGAAGGAGCAGGGCGCGGAGATCGTCCGTGGCGACGGCCGGCTGACCGGTCCGCACACCGTGATGGTCGGGGACCGTGAGCTCACCGCGCGCAAGGGCATCGTCATCGGCACCGGCACCTCCGCCGCGGTTCCGCCGATCGAGGGCATCGACAGCGTCCCGTACTGGACCAACCGCGAGGCGACTCTGATGCGCGAACTGCCGGGCTCGATGCTGGTGCTCGGCACCGGACCCATCGGTGCCGAGCTCTCCCAGGCATTCGCGCGGTTCGGCTGCCAAGTTCACGTGGTCGAGGCCCTGGACCGCTTGATCCCGGGCGAGGACGAGGAGGCGTCGGCCGAGCTGGCCAAGGCGTTCGAGGAGGACGGCATCCGCGTCCACCTGTCGGCACGGGCAGTTGCTGTCGAAAGCGCCGGCGACGGCATCCAGCTCCGCCTGGAGTCGGGGGAGACGCTCAGCGGGGAGCGCCTCCTCGTTGCCGTGGGCCGCCGGCCCAAGCTGAACGGGCTCGACCTCGCCGCGGCCGGCATCGCCACCACCGAGAAGGGTTGGATCAAGGTGGACGACCAGACCCTGCTTGCAGCGCCAGGCATCTGGGCGGGAGGCGACGTCACCGGAATCGGTGCCTTCACCCACCTTGCCTGGTATCACGGCAAGGTCATCGGCAGGCAGCTCAGCGGCAACGAGGCTGTGGCCGACCATCGCGCCATCCCGCGTGTGACCTTCACCGACCCGGAGATCGCGTCGGTGGGGCTGAGCGAGGCCAACGCGCGCAAGCAGTTGTCCAACGTACGCGTCGTCTGCGCTGACTCCGGCAACGGCACAAGGGGATACATCAACGGCCCACCAGGGGGCGTGATCAAGTTGGTCGCCGACATGGAGCGCAAGGTCCTCGTCGGCGCGCTCATCGTGGGCCCGCGCGCCGGCGAGATGATCGCCGAGCTGACCTTGGCGATCAGGGGTCGGATCCCGCTTGCCACCCTCGAGGACACGCTGCATGCGTTCCCGACCTTCTCACGCGATCTCGACGGTCTCTTCCCGCAGCTCGTCGACTGAAGCGCCACGGCATGGACGCGCCGGCGGCGGTTCAGCTTGCGGAATGGCGGCGGATGGTGAACGAGCTGTACGCGGAGGTTCGCGCACTGGGTCCGGGTGAGCCGGCATGGGCCTTGTGGTGTGCCGGCAAGGAGCGTCTCTACCGAAACCATCCACAATCGCCAGTGGCCGCGGATCGACGCACTGGGTATCGCTTCGACTGCTATGCGTACGACGCCTCGATGCGAGCTCTTGCTGAGCTGGCTCCGATCCGCCCGCGTCACCTCGACGGCGAGGACGAGGTGCCGGGGATGACCCACATCGGCACGCTGCGATTCGCTTTGGACGGCGCCGAGCACGAGCTCGGCGCGTATTGGCTCGACGGCTACGCAGGCGGCCTCTTCGTCCCTTTCGCCGACACCACCTCGGGTGCGCAGACGTATGGCGGCGGACGCTACGCGCTCGACACCGCCAAGGGCGCCGACCTGGGCACCGTCGGCGATCGCATCGTGCTCGACTTCAACTTCGCATACGCGCCGTCGTGCGCGCACGACCCGCGCTGGCGCTGTCCGCTGGCGCCGGCCACAAGCAGGTTGGCCGTCCCCATCCGCGCGGGCGAGCGCTAGCCGGCGCGCACCGCGACGGGCCCGTTCCAGCGGCCGCCCGCCCACCACGCCTCAAACATGAGGCCGCCGCCGCCTGTCCAGAAGACGATCTGGGTGCTGCCGTCGGTGGTGACAGTTGCTGTCGGCGACGACAGCAGCGGGCTGGCGCCACCGAATGCCGCGGCGGTCCAGTCGGAGGGACCGTTCCACGCGCCGGTGAACCATGCCTCATGCAGGTGCCTGTCAACGCCCTGCCAGAAGACCAACTGCGTGAGCCCGTCCGTAGTGACCGTCACGGACGGTGCGCTGGCGAGGGCGCCGAAGTTGCCGAACTGCTGCGGTCCGTTCCACTGCCCGGTGAACCACGCCTCCGTCAGGAGCCCGTTGGTCCCCCTCCAGAAGACGGTCTGGGTGGTGCCGTCGGGGGTCACGGCGACGTTCGGCGCGGACGCCATGGTGCCCTGGCTGACGAGGTCGCTCGGACCGTGCCATGAGCCGGCCGCGTACCAGGCCTCCCAGAGGCGGTTGTCCGGGCCGCGCCAGAACACAAGCTGTGAGCCGTCCTTGGTGGTGACCGCGCTCGGAGCTGAGGTCATCCCGCCCAGGCCACCCCAGGTGGCGGTCAGGTCGGCGGGCCCATGCCACGAACCCGCATACCACGCCTCATATAGATGGCCGTTGGCACCCTGCCAGAACACGGTCTGCGTCAACCCGTCCTTGCTGATGGCCACGCTCGGGGCTGACACCAGGGTGCCGAACTGACCGAAGTCGGCCGGACCGTGCCAGGCACCACCGGCGTACCAGGCTTCGGTCAGCTGGTTGCTGGTGCCCTTCCAGAAGACCGTCTGCGTCGACCCGTCGGGTGTGACCGCGGTGCTCGGCGCCGAGGACGCGCGCACCGGAAGGGTCGGAGCCGGACCAGCGACGGCGGGGCCGGCACGCAGCCAGCCGATCACCGGGTCGTTGCCGAGTGCAGCTACGGTGGTCCCGCTCAGCGGTTGGGTCCACTGCCCGGCAAGGGTGCCGTTGAGGGTGAAGTTCTGATGAACTGCGGTAACGCCGGTCGCGCTCACAGAGCTCACCACGGCGACGTGGCCCGTGGGATTGCTCGAGGTCGCCGCGAACACGAGGATGTCGCCGTGCTGCGGCGGCGTCGCGCCGCCGTTGGGGTTCTGCGAAAGCGGCACCGGCATGGTCGGGCCGGCGGTCCACATGTCCGCTGCCTTGCTGATCGGCCACTGCGCCGGCTCGCCGAACTTGTAGAACGCCCAGCGCTGGGCGAGCTCGGTGCACTCGTATTGGAGACCGAAGGTGCCCATCTGATCCTGGCTCTGGGTGCCGTTGCTGTACACATTGAGGTCACCGAGCCCGGTATCCGCACCAGCCCACTGCGCGCCCGAGATGAGCACCGTGCCAAAGGGGATGGCTGCGGCGTGAACGGCCACCGTGCTCGTCCCGAGTGCCGCTCCGAGGGCAACGACCGCGATGAGAGCGCAGGCCGGACGCGTGCTGGCGACGCGGCGTGCGCCGGCGCGGTGACGAGGCGACAGGCTGCGTACGAAGAACATGCGGGCGCCTCAAAGACATGGGTCGATCGGGTCCTGCGCGTCGGGCCCGGTCGGGCGCCCCAGGCGTGATGCGTCAGCCTGTGCTCCGCGAGGATGTCGTCAGGCTAGCAACGGCACCGCGATTCCCAAGGGCGAGGCAACCGCCCCGTGACCGCGCCGTGGGCGAATGGTCTGAAGCGCAGAGGTTCCGCGACTAGCAGGTGGTGGGAGCGCCCGAGCTGAGGGTGTTCATCCGACTGCCGCAATACGTGTCGTCGGCAAGCCACGTGCCGCCCTGGCGGACGAACAGCACCACCATGTTCTCGGTCCCGCTCGAGAGCGTCAGCGAAACCTGGACGGCGGCATGGTCGGGGTTGCCTTGGTATCCAGGCGGCAACAGCGTGTCGTTCTGCTGCGCGAAGGGCGACGAGTACGTCGACGGGCAGCGGCACAGCGGTTGGGGGGCTGACACGTTGTGTGCGCGCCACTGATTGGCGGCATAGATGAGGTGCGATGTGACCGGGCAGCCCGAGTAGGTTCCGTTGGCCCCGCACTCCGATCCAGAGCCCGATCCATTGGCTGGAAAGAGCAGGCCCGCCTGTTCGGTGGGCGTGTTCTGGGGGGTGGGCGTAGCGGTGGGCTTCGGCGTGGGGGGCGCGGTCGCCGGGGGCGTCGGGCTGGGTGTTGGCGTGTCGCTCGGGGATGGGCTCGCGGACGCCGACGCTGATGGAGTGACGATCGCCTGCGGGGTCGGCGACGGTGCCGGCTTGCGCGTGGCCAGCACAACCGCCGCGACAACGAGCCCAACGACCACGACCGCGCCGGCGATGACCACAAGCCGTTGCCACGTCCACCGCGAGGGCGGAGGCCCGCCGGGGGCAACCGGAAACCCTCGCGCGCCCGGCGTCCCCAACGGTCCGGGCGCTCCCGGCGGCGCGGGTGGCTGGGCAGGGGGGTCGACGGGCGGTCCCATGGACAGAGGCTACCCGTTGCCCGACGGGCTCGACTGGCCGAAGCTCTTGACCGCCCAGGCGACCGCGCCGACCAGCCCGGCGTCGGTCCCGAGCTCGGCTTCGACGATACGGCACTGCTCGGCAGGCACCGCAAACGCCATCTCCCCCACTGCCGCGCGCAGCGGACCGAACAGCAGCTCACCCGCATTGATGAGGCCGCCACCGATGGCAATTGCCTCCGGGGAGAACAGGTTGATCAAGCCCCCGACGGCGCGCCCCAGGCTGCGCGCCGCGGTGGTGAAGATGCGCAGCGCCACCTCGTCACCAACCTGGGCAGCGTCCTGCACAGCCTTGCCGTCGATGGCGTCGGGCGCCAGCTCGGACAATGAGGTGACGTCGCCGGACTCCACCGCTTGCCTCGCCAACCTGGCGATGGCGGTGCCGCTGGCGGTGCCCTCGAGGCAGCCGAGGTGACCCTCCCCGCACGGCGGCTGCTCGGGGCTCAACGGCATGTGGCCGATTTCCCCAGCCGTTCCGGACTTCCCGGCGTACAGGTCGCCGCTGATGATCAGCGCACCTCCGACGCCAGTGCTCGCAGTGATGAAGATGAAGTCGGTTGTTCCGCGGCCCGCGCCGGCGACCCACTCCGCGTAGCCAGCGAGGTTGGCGTCGTTATTGATGACGACCTCGCATCCGATCCGTTTGCGCAGCGCTGAAGCCGCCTCGAAGTTGTCCCAGCCGCGCAGCTGCGGCGCCGCGTATACGATGCCCCGGCGCGGGTCCAGGGGGCCCGGGATGCCGATCGCCAGCCCGTCGGCCTGCGTGCCGCCAGCAGCCTCGGCGACACAACGAGCGATCGCCTCGACGACAGCGGCCGGGCCGTCCTGACCGGGAGTCGCCGCGTGCGTCGGCGCGGCATGCGTGTGTGTGCCGGTGGCGACGGCCGCGCGAATGTTGGTGCCGCCGAGGTCGACACCGATGAGCGTGCTCATCCGGCGTCGCCGACGTGGGCGTTGTGCCAGTGCAGCGGTTCGACCAATCGCTCTGCGGCCTTTGGTCCCCAGGACCCGGCGCGGTAGGGCACGATCGGCGGAGGCGCATCAAGCACGGGCTGCACCACCTCCCAGCCCCGCTCCACCTCGTCCTCGCGAATGAACAGTGTGTGGTCGCCATTCAGCGCATCGTGCAGCAACCGCTCGTACGCCTCCGGCGGGGTGGTCTTGAACGAGCTGTCATAGGTGAAGCTCATCTTCACGTCCTGGAGATGAACCTCCGGTCCGGGGACCTTGGCGACAAAGGTCACCGCGATGCCCTCGTCCGGTTGGATGTGCACGACCAGGCGATTGCTGTCGACGGAGCGCACACCGAGGCGCTCGAAGAGATGAAGGGGGACGTCGCGAAAGGTGAGCACGATGCGGGTGTCACGCTCGGCCAGGCGCTTGCCCGTGCGGACGAAGAAAGGGACACCGGACCAGCGCCAGCTGTCGATGCACAGGCGCATCGCCGCGTACGTCTCGGTGGTCGAGTGGCGGTGGACACCGGGCTCGCGGCGATACCCGGGGGCGCGTTTGCCGTCCACGACCCCGGCCGTGTACTGGCCGCGCACCAGCTCGTCGGGCTTGATCGGCTTGAGCGCGTGCAACACCTTCACCTTCTCGTTGCGAATCGACTCGGCGTCGAACGCGATCGGAGGTTCCATCGCGGTGATCGCCAGGACCTGGAAGAGGTGGTTCTGAACGATGTCGCGGATCGCGCCGGTCTGCTCGTAGAAGGCGCCGCGCTGCTCGACACCAAGCGTCTCGGCGACGGTGATCTCCACACGGGCGATTGCGTCGCGGTCCCAGACGCGCTCGAACACGGAGTTTCCGAAGCGGAAGACCAGCAGGTTCTGCACCGTCTCCTTGCCGAGGTAGTGATCGATGCGGAAGATCTGCCGCTCGGGAAGGACGGCGTGGATGGCGTCGTTGAGCGTGCGCGCCGACTCGAGGTCGTGCCCGAAGGGCTTCTCGATGATCAGCGAGGTTCCGTCGGCGAGGTCGGACTCGCCGATCCCGTGGATCAGGGAGGTGAACGCGGATGGCGGAACCGCCAGGTACACGAGGCGCCGGTTGCGCTTCAGCACAGCACGCAGGTCACGCAGGTTTTCCCTGGGGTCGAGGGACACGAAGCGCAGCCGCCTGGTGAAAGCGTCCAGCGACCTCTGGGTGGGCTTGGTCCGCGAGAAGGTGCGGATGGCCTTGCGCGCGAAATCGATGAAGGCCTCGTGGTCCATCGTCACGGGAGCGGCCCCGACGATGTCGCCCCGCCTGGGCAGCAGCCCCTCGTTGGATAGGTTGTAAAGCGCGGGGAGGAGCTTGCGTGCGCTGAGGTCGCCGCTCGCCCCGAACACCACGACGTCCTGGTCCGGCGGCGGGCGGAGCGCCATCGCGAGGTCAGCGACCGCGCATGTGGCGTGCGATCGATCCGCCGAGGCCGATGATGACCGCGAGGAGCGCCGTGACGACCGTGATGATCACCACCGGCAGCTCCGCGGCGGATGTTGAGTAGGTGTACACGGCGAGGATGGCGGCGGCCAGGAGGCCGACCATGCTGAAGCTGAGCAGCGTGATCACCGCCTTGGTGGCGCCGTCGAGTGCGGGAGTGCCCCGCTGCGTGGCCGCGATCGACGGTGCGATCGGCGGGAACGGGAACCAATGCCGTTGCGCCACGCCGGCGAGCTGCAGGAGGAGGACGGCGAGGAAGGTCACGCCGGTGACGGTGACCACCGGTCCGACGGACGCGGGGGTGGTGTACGTGTACACCGCCAGGATCCCGGTGATGAGTAGGCCCGCCATGACGATGCTGAGCCCGAGCACGGTGGTCCACGTGAGCGCGTTCCACGCGGGCAGCTCGACGCGTTCCCAGAGCGGAGTGAACGGCGGGCGCTCGTATGGAGCGACCAGCTCGGTGTACATGCTCGGCGGTACGGTCACGCCCGACACCCTGGCCTGCAGTCCGTATCCCACCCGCTGGGGATCGAATGGGGTCGGCTCGGCCAGCAGCCCGGGCTGCGGGCCGGGGTAGAGCCGCCTCTCCTCTTTGCGGCCGTCGACGAAGGTCAGGCGCAGCAACCCGCATGTCTGACAGTGCCACGCCGAGATCGGCAGGCCGCCAAGCACGGGTCCGTAGTAGGTCGAGGTTCGGCGCGTGCCCTCGGGCCCGATCGCACCCTGGTATGTCGAGAACTCGTGGGCCATCACCCCGACCACCGGCGCCGGATGGACGCATTCCTCCGGTCGGGGCGCAGAGGTGGCGGGCGCGCTGGCGACCACGGCGCCGGCGGAACCGTCGGTTGGCGTCTGCGCAGCCACGAGGCCGGATTGTACCGGCGGCGAGCGGGGCACCACGGAATCCCGACTTCTTAGAATGCGGTGGTGACGTGGGCGAGGTACGGCACCTTCCTGATCGTCGCGGCCATCGTCGTCATCGCCCCCGGTCCGGACTTCGCGGTGGTCGTCAAGAACTCCGTGGCCCGGGGCCGTACCGCGGGATTCCTCACGAGTCTCGGTGTGGTGATCAGCTGCCTACTCCAGGGCACGTTGGCCGCCTTTGGGGTGGGCGTGCTGATCGCCAGCTCGCAGCCGCTCTTCCTCGCCATCCGGTGGGCGGGGGTCGCCTACCTCGGTTATCTCGGCGTCCAGGCATTGCTGGCGGCGCGGCGCGGCGCCGACTGGGAATCCCCCCACGCAGAGGCTGTGCCTCGCACGCGGCGGCTCGCGGCGCTGCGCCAGGGCTTCCTCTGCAACATCACCAATCCGAAGGTGCTCGCCTTCTACCTCTCGGTGCTGCCGCAGTTCCTCGGCCGCGGCGGCGCCCCGACCATCGATGCGCTGGCGCTGGCGTACACACACGCCGTGCTGGGTGTCCTCTGGTTGTTCGCGCTGGTCGCGTTCCTGCACCGCGTTCGTGCGTGGCTTCAGAGACGACGTGTCCGCCGGGGCCTCGACGCGCTCACCGGCACCGCGTTGATCGGCTTCGCCTCCGCGCTGGCGGTGGAGAGTCGCTGAGCGGGTGGCGAGCAAGACCGTCGCCGAGACGCTGGCGGCAAGCGCTCGGCCTTCCGATTCGTGGCAGGATTCGCGATGGTCGGGTGAACCGTGTCGCGGTACCGGCGATGTACGGTGGGGTTGTGAGCCCATCGCCGGCAGTCAGCGCGCGGGTCGGTGAGGCAATTGCAGGCAGGGCGCTCGACGACAGGTGGGTGAGGCGAGTCGCGCGCGCCGGGCTGCTGAGCCGCGCGGCCAACTACCTCGTGCTCGGGGCACTTGTCAGCGCCGTCCTGCTCGGCCGCGGCAACGCGGAGTTGGACAGGCGCGGCGCCATCGAAACCGTCTCCAGTGGCGTCGCGGGTCACGTGATGCTGGTGCTGCTCTGCATCGGCTTCGCGTCGTACATCGCCTGGCAGTTGCTTCGTGCCGTCACGCGACGCAGTGATCAGAGCGAGCTGACCAACGTGGGCCGGCGCCTGCTCGCCCTGGGGACCGCGGTGGTCTACGCGGCCTTTTTGGTCACCGCGGTGCGCGTGCTGATCGGCTCCGGAACGAAGTCGCCGCAGGGTGACCAGGATTCGTGGACGGCCAAACTGCTCAGCGCGGGCGGTGGCCGCGTTGTAGTCGTTGCGGCCGGTGTCGCGATCATCGGCGTCGGCGTGGCGCTCTTCGGTTACGCGGCAAGTCGAAAGTTCGAGTCGCCCCTGGACACGCGCGCGATGAGCAGGCCGCTGCGACACGTGGCGACCATCCTCGGCGTCGTGGGTCAGTCCGCGCGCGGCCTGGTGTTCGCCATCATCGGCGGTTTCGTGTTGAGTGCCGCGCTCGCCAACGACGCCAGCCGATCCAAGGGCCTCGACGCCAGCCTGCGCACGCTCGCCGGCCAGCGTTTCGGAGCCCTCGTCCTGAGCGTGGTGGCACTTGGGTTCCTGGCGTTCGGGTTGTACTCGCTCGTGGACGCCAGGTATAGGAAGGACTTCAGCCGCTGACGCTCCGGCACGCGCGCGCCGGGAAGCCGGCCGCCCTGGCGGCGCCGGCCAGCCCTGCCGCGTGCACGGCGTTCTCGGCGAGCGCGAACGCCGCTCCTCCACTGCCCGTGAGATGCCAGCGCCCTTCGGTCACCTCCGCCCGCAACGCCACCAGGCGCTCATCCAGCAGCGGATTGGCGCGGCAGGCGGGGCCCTCGAGACCGCTGCCGAGCAGGTCATCAGCCGGGATCTGCCCGGACTCCAGCGCGGCGGCGACGGCGTCCACCCGGTTCGCGTCCTCGAGATCAAAACGCCCCACGGCCGCGTACGCGGCTCCGGTGTTGCCCGCACCCGCGATCGCGACAGCAAGATGAAGAGACGGGGCTGCGATGGCGTCGAGCCGTTCACCGCGGCCGCGCATCCGTTGCGTGCCCCCCCGGACCAGCATCGGGACGTCCGACCCCAGCGAGGCGCCGAGATCGTCCAGGGACGCACGCGCGAAGGTAACCGCGCGTTCGGCACCGAACCCTCCCCTGTCGAGCAGTGACGCACAGCCGCGCAGTACGGCGGCGGCATCCGCCGAACCCCCACCCAGCCCCGCCTCGCTGGGGATGCGTTTGTCGAGCCAGAGGTCGATCTGCAGCGGACCTGCCACCGCCGCGATCGCTGCAGCCGCGCGGGCGGCGAGGTTGTCGTCGGTGGCGGGCAGCGCACCTCTGTCGCCGCCCACCCGCAATCGGACGCTGCTGGCCTTGGCGCGCGAAAGGCGAATTCCCACGAGGTCGTGCCAGTCGATGGTCGCCGCCACCGAGTCGATGTCGTGAAACCCGTCAGGGCGCCGCCCGCGGACGGCCAGACAGAGGTTCACCTTGGCATGAGCCGGGATGAGGAGCATTGGGTCGCTGATATACTCCGCGGACCGCGCCTGCCGTCTGCGCGCAGCTCCCGCATGTGCGGTCGCCAACCTCATTCGACAGGAAGACACGTGGCCAATTCCCGTTCAGCCCGCAAGCGCATCCGCGCCAATGAGCGCAAGCACATCCGCAATCGCGCAGTGCGATCCTCGGTGCGAACCTACGTGGGCAAGGCGCGCCAGTCGCTGCTCAGCTTCGAACCCGGCAACACCGTCGACGTCGAGGAGCAGCTCAAGGCCGCGGTGCGCGCCTTGGATCGGGCCGCTGAGAAGGGCATCATCCATCGCAACAACGTGAACCGCCGCAAGTCGCGGCTCACCGCCATGGCGGCGCGCCTGATCCGTGCGGCGTCGGAGGGCGGCGAGCACACCACCGAGCTGCGCGCGGCCGCGGCCGGCGGAGCCAAGGGGCGGGGGCGGGCGGCGACCACTACGAAGCGGCCCGCGGCCAAGGCTCCCGCCAAGGCGGCGGCGAAGCCGGCGGCCAAGGCGAGCGCCAGTACCAAGTCCGCCGCACCCGGCAAGGCCGCCGGCGCCGCGGGCTCGAAGAGCAAGTAGTCGCCCGCTGTCCCGCCTGCAATTCAGGCGGTGCGCAGCATCTGGCGACGCCCCGCCACCGAGTGCGCCGCAGCCAGTCCCCAGTGTCTGAGGGCGGGCGCGTCGTCGACCTCGCCCGCCTTCATGCCGGCGTCGATGCGCTGCAGCTCATGCATCCACCGGGTCGCCAGCATCGCGGGGATGGCCTGCGCAGTGCGCACGACGCGCTCGGCCCGCCAGGCGGGAATGCGCATCGCCGCCGCCAGCGCCGGGGTGCCGCGTTGTCCGCGCAGCAGGAGCGCGTGAACCATGAGCAGGTCGCGGAGCTGGCCGGCGAGGATGGAGAGGAGGTACTGCGTCGAGCGACCCTCGGCGATGAGGTCGGTGAGCAGCGCGGCGCCCGCCGCCGGCTGCGGTCCGGCGAGCAGATCCAACACCCTGTAGAGCTCGAGCTGCTCGGTGCCGGCGACCAGGTGCTCCAACTGCTCGGTGGAAATGCGTTCGCCGTGGGCCGCGATCTTGTCGAGCTCTCCGCGGATCGCGCCCAGGTCGCCCGCGGTGCAACGCAGCAAAAGGTCAGTACCACCTGGGGGCAGTCGCAGGCCGCGCGATCTCACCTCGGTGTCGAGCCACTGGCGGCGCTCGGAGGGCCGCAGCTTCTGATGCTGCACCACCTGGCCCCCATTGGCGTGGATGGCCGCCAGGATCGGGTTGCCGGCAGCCACTGTGGCGCGGATCGCGAAGCACACGTGCGTGGTGGGAGCACGCATCGCGAGCGCTCTGCTCAGCTCGTCGACGCCGGCGGTGCCCCGGCGCGCTCCGCTCAGCTGGGGGAGGTCGCGGACCAGCACGTGCCGTTCACTCGCGAAGAGCGGCACATCGACAAGGCTGGCGATCAGCGGCTCGAGCCTCGCCGGCGCATCGATGACCTCGACGTCGTCGGCGTGTACGGCGGCGCGCCACCGGGCCACTGTGACATCGACGAGGTGCGGCTCATCGCCGTGGACCAGCAGGAGTCCGGGACCGTCACTCACCGGACAATTGTGTGCGGCGGCGACGACTGTCCGTCCGCCGGGTTCGAACTCGTCGCTCTGTTAGGGTGAGACCACTGACTGCGCGCACCAAGGAGATGGCGTGGAATACTCCAACCCGAACATCCTGCTCTCGACCGAAGAGGTGGCAGCGCGTCTTGGCAAAGCGGACCTCCGCCTGATCGAGGTCGACGAGGACACCGCCGCCTACGAGCGCGGACATCTTCAGGGCGCGCTCCCGCTGAACTGGCGTGAGGAGTTGCAGAGCCGCGACTCTCGCGACGTTGTCGCCCAGGAGGGGTTCGAAGCGCTGATGGGAGCGCGCGGCATCGACGAGAACACCGAAGTCGCTCTCTATGGCGGCAACAACAACTGGTTCGCCGCGTACGGGTATTGGTACTTCAAGCTGTACGGCCACGAGAACGTGCGCCTCATGAACGGCGGGCGCAAGAAGTGGGAGCTGGAACAGCGTCCCCTCACCACCGACATGCCCAGCCCGACGCCGACGACATACAAGGCGAAGCCGGTCAACAGGGGCATCCGGGCGCTCCGTGACGAGGTCATCGCCGCGGTGCGCAAGACGCCGATGATCGATGTGCGGTCGCCCGAGGAGTACAGCGGAGCCCTCGCTGCCCCGGCCCACCTCCCCCAGGAGCAGGCGCAGCGGAGTGGACACATCCCCGGCGCGCTCAACATCCCCTGGTCGCGCGCCGCCAATGAGGACGGCACCTTCCGCACTGCCGACGAGCTGCATGCGCTCTACCTGGACTCTGGGAAGTTGAGCGCCGACGACGCGCCGATCGCCTACTGCCGCATCGGCGAACGCTCGTCGCACACCTGGTTCGTTCTCCACGAGCTGCTCGGCATGGAGAAGGCGAAGAACTACGACGGCTCGTGGACCGAGTACGGCTCGCTGGTGGGTGTGCCCATCGAGACGACGACGACCGGGTGAGACTGCATGGTCGCATCACCCGGTCGGATCGGCCGGTCGACGGTGCCTACGTTCAGCTGATCGGGCCCTCAGGGGACTACACCGCCGAGGTGCGCACCGACGAGTCCGGCCGATTCCTCTTCTATCCGGCTGCGGGGTCATGGGAGCTGCGCGTTTCGCTGCCCGGTGGCTCACACTTGAAGAAGTCGGTGACGATCACATCCGGTGAGGCCATCGACGTGCAGATCAGCGCCGAGAACGGCGTCGAGAAGGGCGAGCAGATCGAGATCTGTTCGGAGGTCCGGAGCTCCTAGAGCGAACCTGGCTGCCTCGGCGGCGCTGCAGTCCGCAGCGCGGCCGTTGCACCGTCGTTATGCGTGATCTGGAGTCGCCGCTCAGCCGCCGGGATGCGCGAAGCCACCGTCAGGCACAGCGTCGTACTCGATGTCGCTATCTGTGCCGGTGACGGCAACGTCGAGCCCGAGCGCGTTCAGCCCCGGGGGGTTTCGTTTCGCCGGCACCGCCACCAGGTCGGGACGAACAGCGGCGAGCAGGGCGCTCGACGGCGCAGTGGACGTGGGCGCCACCAGCAGGTCGGAGCGCAGCTCCGTGGCCCGCACGCCGGCGAGCTCGTCCTGCGCCGTCTGCGCAAGGTTGGCCGTGATCAGAGCGGTCGCTCGTCCATCGCTCAGCTGCACGACGCAGGGTGCTGACGCCGCCGGACCGGTTGGGACGCAGCGAACGGTCGTTGCGCCGAAGCGCCACGGCGTCGCGCCGGCCACGACCACCCGGGTGCCCGTCCCCACCAGCGAGCTGGCCACCGTCTCGAGCGCGGGTGGCAGTGGTTGAGAGACCACCAGCGCACCAACGTCGTAGTGACCGAGGAGGCCGGCAATGGCCGCCGAGCTGGCCCGGTCGGTGGCTGTCAGAACGACGGCGTCGAGGTGACGATCGAGCGGGGACAGGACTCGACCCAGCGCCGCCAGCAGCGCGGGGCCGTCGGAGCCGCCATCGATGAGCGCCACCCCACCACCTGGCGGGCGGAGGAGCACCGCCGCGCCGTTGCCGACGTCGAGCACGGTGACCCGCAGCGGCTCGTGGGCCAGGCTGGAGACAGCGATCGCGGTCGCCGACCCTGCGACCAGGGCCGCCGCCACCGCGGGCAGCAACCCAGCGCGCCGGGCAGGCCGCGTGTGACGTCGCCAGACCAGCCAGCCCGCCCCGGCCGCAGCCATCTCGACGGCCGTCCACTGCGCTGGCCAGAGGTTCAGGTGGATGGCTGCACCGGGCAGCGAGGCGGCGCCTCTGGCGACAGCCAGGATGGTTCCGCTGAGGAGCGCTCCCACCTGCAACGGCAGCCAGCCGAGCGCCGGCGCCGCGCTGCCAAGAAGAGCCCCTGTCCCACCAACGGTGATCACCATGGGGAGAAGAGGCAGCACCATCGCGTTGCTGAACGGAGCCACCAGCGACAGGACGCCGAATGTGGCGGCCGTCACCGGGGCGGTGGCCAGTTGCGCAGCGACGGTAAGAGCAAACGGTTCCGCGAGCAGGCGCGGCCCGGGAAGGCGGGCGGCGATCGGCGCCCCGAGAATAAGGATGCCGGCCGTTCCCAGGAAGGAGAGCTGGAAGCCGACGTCGGTGGCGAGGGCGGGATCGACCGCCAGCAGACATGCCGCACACAGCCCAAGAAGGGCGAATGAGTGAGGACGGCGGCCGTCGCGGCTGAGCAGCAGGCCAGCGCCGACCATGAGGCCGCTGCGCAGAGCGGCGGCGCCGGCGCCGCTGAGCACGACGTACAGAATGATTACGCCCAGGGTGGCGGCGGTACGATGGCGACGCGACCAGCGCCGCTGCCGGGCCAAGCCGTTGACGAGTCCCGCGACCATTACCACCTTCAGCCCGCTCACCGCCACGATGTGAATCAGGCCCGCGTCCTGCAGCGGGCTGCGCACCGACCCGGGGAGGGTGCTGTGGATGCCGAAGGCCACGCCCAGCAGGAGGGTTGCCTCCGGCTCCGGCAGCGCCCGCGCCACGGTGGCGGTGAGCACGCGCCGCACCTGCTCCGCGACTCTGGCCGGGGTTGGCCCGCCGGGAGCGGTGGGCGTCACCTGCGCGGCGGTGGCGATGGCCGTGACCCCGACACGTTCGAGCACGGCGGCCGACAGCGCTCCCGGACGTCGCGGCGGTGCGCGCAGGTCGGCGCTGGTGACGTCGACTGTGTCGCCGGGCAGCACATCGACGGCGTGGAGCGGCTCGACCACCACCGCGCCGCTAACGCTCCACGTTCCAGCCGACGTTGCCAGCTGGTGGACATCGACGACGATCGTGTCGACGCGGCCGGGAACACCGGCGTCGCCAACGGTGCCGCGCAGGACGACCGCTCCGCGGCCGAGATGACCGGCGACAGCGGCCGGCCCGTGGTCGACAGCGAATGCGCTGGCCCCGCGCCACGTCCCGACACAACACGCCGCGACGCCCAGGCACGCGGTCACCACCCGCCAGCGCGCCAATGCGACCCAGACCACGGTGCATGTGGCGATCGACATCGCGATTCCGAGGCGTGCATCGAGCGGGGCCAGCGCGACGCACGACGAGAAGGCACCCGCGCAGAGCGCGAGCCTCCACGGACCGGCCGCGCTCACGGCAGCGCAGTCGTGAAGCTGAGGTGCTTGCCAATCAGCTGCGCGGTGGCGGTGTCGAGCCCGAGCGCCGTGCGCAGGTCGGCCAAGCTGGCGAACGGTCCCCACTGCGCGCGGGTGTCGACGATGGCCTGGGCGAAATCGGCGGTGATGCCCGGGACGGTCTCCAGCTCGGCGGCCGCTGCCGCATTGACGTCGATCCGCGCGGAAGCGCGTGCGCTATTGGTCTTGGCGAACGGCACGTTGACCTGGTGTCCGTCGTGGACGAGCGCCGAGAGGTTGGGCAGCTTGCCGGGGTCGGCAGAAGGGAGAACACCGCCCGCGTCGGCGATGGCGTCGGCGATGCGTGCGCCTGTGGCCAGCTCGTAGAGGCCGGGATGCGCCACCGCTCCGCTGACAAACACAAGCGAGGTCGCCGCAGGACCGGGCGCGGCCAGCGCCGGCGTGATCGCGGGCGCCGCTTGATCACTGCCGCGCGCGGTCATCACCGCCCCCACCGCAACCGCCATCGCAGCGAGCACCGTCAGTCCCACGGCCCGTCCCAACCGCCGCCTCAGGGCACCAACCAGCGCAGTCATGCGTGGCAGTGTCGACGCGTGACGCGCCCACAGCGCGGACAACACACTCAGTCCAGGGTCAGCAGGCTCCCGGTGCGAGGGTGCACGTCGCAGCGAGGTAGGCGATCGCGGTCGATCCCGCACTCTGCGCTCTGAACGTCAATGTGTATGCCCCGGGGCGCGGGGCGGTGGCCGACAACGGTACCGCGGGCGTCACGGTGATGTCGGACAGCAACCGTGGCGTGGGCGGCGTTTCCAACGGCGACGGAGGAATGCGCGCCCGCACGTGCAGCGACACCCGTTGCGAGACGCCGATGTTGACGCACGCAGCGCTGCCCAGGTCCATCACCGTGGAGGTGGCCGGTACGGTGGCTAGCACATGCACGGGGATGACGCGGAGCGCCTGCGCAGCACCGATCGGCGGACGCGCGGCGGGCGAAGTTCCCTGGCAAGGAGTCGCCGTCGCTGTCACTGTCACGACGCCAGACTGCGCCGGCCGCTCGCTGGCGGACCCGCAGCCCGTGACCGCCACCGCTGCAACTCCCACGATCAGCCGCCGAGGGCGCCACATACGATCAGTCTGACCCCTGGCGTGCCTCATCGCGCATCGTACGAGGAATGGCGGTCACCGACGTGGAGAGGTTGGCGCCATCCGCCGGGTGGCGGCGGTCCGCCAGCGACCGGCCCGTCCTCACCGCCGCCATCGGGGCGCTGTGCATCTCGTCCTCCGGGGTCCTCGTCGAGCTCGCCGCGAGCGGCGCAGCAACCACCGCCTTCTTCCGCTGCGCCCTGGCGCTGCCTTTCTTGGTTCCGCTGGCGCTTCGCGAGCGCTCCCGCCGGGGACCGCGAGCCGCCCGAGCGCGGGCGACAGCCGTCCTTGCCGGCGTGTTCTTCGCCGTCGACCTAGTCCTCTGGACCCATGCCATCAACGAGGTCGGCGCCGGCATCGCCACGGTGCTCGGCAACCTCCAGGTCGTCTTCGTGTCGGCCGCCGCCTGGGTACTCTTCTCCGAGAGGCCGTCTCGGCGGTTCGCCCTGGCGTTGCCGGTGGTCATCGCCGGTGTGGTGCTCGTCTCCGGTCTGGCGGGCCGGCCGACATTCGGCGGCCACCCCGTCGAGGGCATCGTCTACGGGGTGGGCACCTCGCTCGCCTACGCCGCGTTCCTGCTCATCCTCCGCGGCGCCACGGGCACCCCTCACGTGGCCGGACCGCTGCTGGATGCCACCGCCAGCGCAGCGGTGGGATCGCTTGCGTTCGGCGCCGTTTTCGGCAGCATGACGCTGGCGCCGCCGCTGAGATCACTGGGCTGGCTTCTACTCCTGGCCGTGACCAGCCAGACGATCGGCTGGATGTTCATCACCTCGTCACTGCCGCGGCTGCCGCGCGCGATCTCCTCGCTGATGCTGCTGCTGCAACCGGTCGCGGCGCTGTGCCTGGCGGCGCTGGTTCTCTCCGAGCGGCCCACCTGGCCGCAGCTGTTCGGCGCGCTGCTGATCATCGGCGGCGTGCTCGCAGTGGCCCGCCACGGGACGCCGACATGACGCCTCGGCGCTAGCCGAGCCGGTAGCGGCGCTGACCGTCCTCCCCCACCCGGGTGGTTGCGCCCGCTCGCTCGGCGAGGAAGCGGACCGCGCGGCCGCCGACCGGAGCACCGGCGGAGGTGATCTCGGCAGCGATCTCCGCGGCCGTCGCCTCACCCAGCTTGACGAGGACGGCGCGGACCACGTCCGTGGTCACCTCGGCGGGAGTGGCGCGACCCTTGGGGGCGCGGCCACGGCGGCGGTGGCGGCCGGCGGCCGACTTGACCGCGGTCGTGGCGCGGGCGGCTCGACGTCCATTGCCTGACGTGGAGCCGGCGGTCTCGAGGAGCGCCACGGCGTCTCTCACCTCGCGACGCAGCGCAGCGTTGTCGGAACGCAGCTTGGCGACCTCGAGGACGAGTCCTTCGATGCGTCCGACGAGGCGTTGGGCAGCGAGAACCAGGGGCGACTGACGGTCAACGGAGGAGGACGCGCCGTCGACCTGCAGCATGATGCCGTTCTCCTTCTTTAGCGGCGCAGCCAGTCGGGGCGCCGCAGGGCACAACCCCATGCCCGACCCGCATTGTGCGCGTTGGACAGGGGGGTGAGCAAATTGCGATGCGTGTTAATGAATGTTTCGCGACCGTGGGCGGTCTCAGACGGCGCTGTTTGTCGGCGCTCACCACGCTGCTACCATCCGTCGGCGGGGCCATAGCTCAGTTGGGAGAGCACTTGCATGGCATGCAAGGGGTCGGGGGTTCGAGTCCCCCTGGCTCCACCAATGAGAGGAGTGATGGTGGTGCGATACCGGCGCCCATGACCGACACAGCCACGCAGATCTGCGAGCTGCTCCACGAGGCATCGGAGACACACCACCGCGTCTTCCGCATAGTCGACGGCGACGATCCTGATTGGGCGTCGTGGTACGCGGACTGGCTCATCGACCTCTCCGAGCTGCGCGAGCTGCTGGGCACAACTCCAGTGCGCAGCGAGCTCGTCTACATCCTGGTCGCCCTCGACAGGGAATACTCCGGCAGCCCGCAGAAGGCCGCGTGGGAGGACTTCTACGCACACCGACTGATCGGTCACTTCGTCGCGTCGAAGTGACCCGGGGTCGCGAGGTCCGCCTCGCCAGCCGTCCCGTCGGTGAACCGACCGCTGACAACTTCGAGCTCGTCGACACCAACGTGCGCGCCCTGAGCGACGGCGAGGTGCTGGTCCGCAACTCCTTCGTATCGGTGGACCCGTACATGCGCGCCCGCATGAACGACGTGAAGTCGTACCTGCCGCGCTTCGAGGTGGGCCAGGTGATGGACGGCGGCGCCGTCGGCGTGGTGGTCGAGTCGCGGTCGCCTGAGCTCGCGGCCGGGGACACTGTCCTGCACCAGAAGGGTTGGCGCGAGTTCGCCACCGGCACGGCGGGCGCGTTTCGCAAGGTGGACCCAGAGCTGGCGCCACCGTCGGCGTACCTCGGCGTCCTGGGCACGACCGGTTTCACGGCGTGGATCGGGCTCGTCGACATCGCCCGGATGAAGGAGGGTGACGTCGTCTTCGTCTCCGGTGCCGCCGGCGCAGTGGGAAGCGTGGCCGGGCAGGTCGCCAAGCTGCGCGGCGCCGCACGGGTGATCGGCAGTGCCGGCTCAGACGAGAAGGTGCGCCACGTTCTCGACGATCTCGGCTTTGACGCCGCCTTCAACTACAAGGCCTCCCCGGTGCGCTATCAGCTCCGAGCCGCTGCGCCCGAGGGCATCGACGTGTACTTCGACAACGTTGGCGGCGACCACCTCGAAGCCGCCATCAGCGAGTTCAACAACCATGGCCGGGCCGCACTGTGCGGGGCAATCTCACAGTACAACGACGTCGAGCCGCCCTTGGGGCCTCGCAACATCGGGCTGGTGGTGCCGCGGAGATTGACGCTGCGCGGGTACATCATCCTCGACCACATGGATCGCTACGGCGCGTTCATCAAAGAGGTCGGTCCCTGGCTGGCCAGCGGCGCGGTGCGCACGCGCGAGACGATAGTTGACGGCATCGAGCAGGCACCCGGCGCCTTCATCGGGCTGCTGCGCGGCGAGAACACCGGCAAGATGCTGGTGCGGACCATCCCGCGCTGAAGTCGTTCGGGTTGCTCGACGTCAGGTCGGATTGCGTCGGCTATTGGCTCCAGTTGCTCGTGCTGGTGGTGGCCATGGTCATCGCGGTGTTCATCTGGCGGTGCACAGCGTCGGGCGACCACCCGGCGATCACTGAGCGCGGGCGAGTCCGTCTCAGCAACCTCACAGCACTTCGTCAGTTTGTTGCAAGGCAGCGGGGGGCACCATAGCGTCGTGCAGAACGACAGCCTCGACCCCAGCACCACGTCGCCTCCCTCGCCCGGGGCGGTCCCGGCGCCGGCCGGGCCGCCCGCCCAGCCCTCGTACGGCGCCATGCCGCCCCCTCCTCCCCCACCGCCGCTCCCATGGGGGTTCGCCGGCGAGACCTCCTGGCAGCCGTCGCCTCCGCCCCATGCGCGCAGCCGTCGCGTCGTCGCCGGCGTCCTGGCCGGCCTGTTCGCGGTTGGTGTGGGCGCCGGTGTCACCGCGGCCCGGGTCACCTCGCCGTCGACGGCAGGCTCGACAACCACTCTGATCCCCTCGGTCACCGTGCCCGGGGACAACATCGGAGGCGACACCGGCAACGGCACCCCATCCACCAGCGCGCCGACCGACACGAGCGGCGTCGCCGCCAAGGTGACTCCCGGCATCGTCAATATCAACATCACGCTGTCGGGGGGCGGCGGCGCCGCCGGCACCGGAATGGTGATCACCTCGACAGGGGAGGTGCTCACCAACAACCACGTCATCGACGGCGAGACCAGCATCAAGGTGCAGGTGCCGACCACCGGCAACACCTACAGCGCACATGTCGTCGGCTACAGCCTCACCCAGGATGTCGCGCTCGTCCAGATTGAGGGCGGCGGCACGTTCCACACGGTCAGCCTCGGCAACTCGTCCACCGTGACCGTCGGCCAGTCCGTGGTTGCCCTCGGCAACGCGCTGGGCCGCAACACCGCCCCCGCCGTCACCACCGGCAACGTCACCAACCTCAACCAGACCATCACGGCCAGCGACCAGAGCGGTGCCGACGTGGAGACGGTCAGCGGGCTCATCCAGGTCAGCGCTCCAATCCAGCCCGGTGATTCCGGTGGCCCGCTTGTCGACAGCGCAGGCGCGGTCATCGGCATGGACACTGCCGCCCAGTCAGCCGGAGGCCGCTCGTCGCAGCAGACCTCGACGGTCGCCTACGCCATCCCGATCAACAAGGCGATGACCGTGGTCAGGCAGATCCAGTCGGGGCGCAGCACCAGCACCGTCCATGTGGGGAGCACGCGCGCCGTGCTCGGGGTCCAAAGCCAGGACGGCACCGGCGGCGCCCAGGTCGTCCTCGTCCAGGGCGGCAGCCCCGCGGCGGGCGCCGGCATCACTGTTGGCTCGCTCATCACCTCGCTGGATGCAACCGCAATCAGCGGCAGCAGCGCGCTGCGCAACGCCATCGTCGCCCACGACCCGGGCTCCTCGGTGTCGGTCAGCTGGACGGACACGGCCGGCGCGTCCCACACAGCCACGGTCACGCTGACCTCAGGCCCTCCCGCCTGAGCTGAGCTGCGGACGGCTCAGGGGCCAACCAGCTTCTGGACGGCCTGGCCGAGCACCGGCAGGGTGAATGGCTTCTTGAGCATCGCGTCGGCCCCCGCCAGGCGGGCGGCGTCGCCCTCCTCGCCGAGCGCGCTGAAGATGAGGATCGGCAGCTGGGAGGTCGCGAAGTTGGAGCGGATCCGCCGGCAGGCTTCAATGCCGTCGATGCCCGGCATCATGATGTCGAGGACGACGAGGTCAGGCGGAGGCTCGGCGAGGGCCTTTTCGACAGCGACCAGGCCGTCCGCCACGGTCTCCACCTCATACCCCTCCATGGTGAGGTAACGAGAGACCAGCTGGGTGAGCCTGGCGTCATCGTCGGCGACCAGTACACGGGGGGTAGCCATGCGCGCAATGGTATGGGCGCCAGCTCTGGCTCAGCGCTGGATGGCGCCTCGCCGTACGTCCGCTCTAGCCGCGACGCTGCCAGCGGGTCTTCTTCAGCATCTTCTTATGCTTGTGCTTGCGCATCTTTTTGCGCCGCTTCTTGATGACAGAACCCACGAGGCCGGGACTATACCGGATCGTGCGCTTTGACCTTCCGGACCTCGGCGCACCCGCCGGTCGCGGCGGAATCTGCACAGCTCCGTAACCGTGCAGGAACGGGCCGACCGCCCCGGCCGGGGCACCATTGTGCTCATGAACAACTTCGCCTTCCTCGACACAGCCGAGACGAGGGCCGCGCATCTGCGCGAGCTCAGTCACCACCTTCGCTCCCTCGAATGGACCAACGCCGCCCGGCGTGAGGTCGAGCACGAGATCCCGGAGCTCGAGCTCACCATGGCCGTGTACCGCCGTCTCAACTCCGAAGGCGGATCGCTCGAGGACGGCGCCAAGGCGTTTCTGAGCAAGGCCGACGCGCGGGCCGAGCACCTGCGCCAGGTCACCCACCACATGCATTCCCTCGAATGGGTTCACGCCTCTTTGACCGAGGTCGAGAACGAGATCCCCGAGCTCGAGCTGGCCATGGCGGTGTACCGCCGCCTCAGCGGCGACGCCGATGCGACCGGAGCACGCTCGCCCGCGAAGTCAGCGGCGCCCGCCCCCAGGGCTCGCCCCACTGCCGCTGCGTCGTCGCGTGAGGATGATCAGACCAACGCCGAGGGCGGTCCGGCCCCGAGCTTCAGCCAGTTCGCCATGGCGCACCTCGATCCGGCGACCGAGACCGCCGAGCAGTCCACCGGCTCGAACGGCAGCGCCTAGCAGGCACCCGGCCGCGCGCTAGGTGAGCGCGGCGAACGCGGGCCGCAGCCGAGCCGCGGTCTCCTCGAGGAGCTCCGGGAGAACCTTGGTCCGGCCGATCACGGGCATGTAGTTGGTGTCGCCGCCCCACCGGGGCACGACATGCAGGTGAACGTGCTCGATGCTCGCCCCCGCTGCACTGCCGTGATTGACACCAACGTTGAACCCTTCCGGGTTCATCGCAGCCTGGAGAGCCCGCATCGCCCGGCGCGCAGCCACCATGAGCGCAGCCGCGCCACCGTCGCCCGCGCCGAGAAGGTCGGGGACGTGGGCGATCGGCGCCACCATCACGTGCCCGGTGTTGTACGGGTAACGATTGAGCATGGTCACCGTGGTCGCATCGTGGGCGACGACCAGCTTGTCGTCCTCTCCGGAGGCGGCGGCGCAGAGGAAACACCCAGCCGCAGCACCGGCGTCACTCACGTACACGCCCCTCCACGGTGCCCACAGCCGGTCCACGGCTGAGATCGTCGCACGGCAGGGCCGCTTGAGTACGGTTGGCGCCGTGTCTGAAGCGCTCGACCTCGAAGGGTTCCTGGCAATGCCGCGGCTGCTCAACTTGCACGTCAGCCCGGACGGAGCCCGGCTGGCGCTCACCATCCAAACCGTTGCGGCGGACGGCAAGAGCTTCGTGGGGGCCATCTGGGAGGTGCCCACCACCGGCGACGGCGCACCGCGCCGGCTCAGCCACGATGGTGCCGACGAGACCGCTCGCGGCTTCACCCCTGATGGGTCGCTGCTGCTCACCGCGCCCCGCCCTGCCGCCGACGGAGCGGATGCCGAACACGCCTGTGGCGGCGGTGGTGAGATGACCCCGGATGCCGGTTCATCCCGCGAGCCGCACGCGCTGTACCTGCGTGGCCCTGTTGACGACCGGCCCCGCCTCCTGATGGCGCCGGGAGCGGGCGTCGGCGAGGTTCTCAGCGCACGCCACTCCGCGACCGTGGTGGTCACCGCAGCGATGCATCCGGGGAGTACGACGCTGCAGGAGGATCGGGCGCGCGAGCAGGCGCGCGCGGACGCCGGCGTGCAGGCGCGGCTCGTTGAGCACTACCCCGACCGCTACTGGGACCACGACATCGGCCCCCGCCAGCCGCGTCTGCTCGCCATCGAGCTCGACGGCACCGACATCGCCGAGCCACGCGACCTGACGCCCACCCCGCCCTGGGCCGGCTGGCTCGAGGAGGTTCACCTGTCCCTGTCGGGTGACGGCTCGAAGGTGGCGTTCGGCGCGCAGCCGAACGCGGGCGGCCACTTCAGGACGAACCTGGCACTGGTGGAGACCGTGCCCGAGAGCATCGTGCGGATGCTCGTCGACACGGACGTGCAGCACGAGGCCCTCGCCTGGTCTCCAGACGGTTCGACCATCGCAGTCGCAACCACGGAGATCGGTGCTCCGGACCGGCCGTCGCGGTTTCACCTCGTGCTCGTCGACGCGGCCACCGGCGCGGTCAAGGAGGTGGCGCCGGCTTGGGAGGAACGGGCGCTCGAGGTGCTCTGGACGCGTTCCGCCGACGCACTCCTGGTCTGCGCCGACGACAGCGGGCACACGCCGGTGTTTCGGGTCGGCCTCGACGGCACCGTCACCCGCCTCACCGCGGCAGGCGCGTACCGCAACCTGGCGCTGTCACCGGAGGGGGAAACGCTGTACGCCATCCGTTCCCACATCGACGAGCCGCCCACGACGGTCGCGCTCGATGTGCGCGGGGCTGACCAGCGTCCGCGGCCGCTGCCGAGCCCCATCCCCTCCACCTCCGTAGGCACGCGGCTCGAGCAGGTCACCAGCTCAGGTGAGGACGGGGAAGCGATCCACTCGTGGCTGGTGCTCCCGCACGCAACCTCAGAGACGCCGCTTCCTCTCGCCGTCCTGATCCACGGCGGTCCGATCAGCTCGTGGACGGGGTGGCACTGGCGCTGGTCGGCGCCGCTCCTCGCGGCCCGCGGCTGGGCGGTGCTGCTGCCCAATCCGCGGCTGTCGACCGGATACGGCCACGATCACATCGCGGCGGCCTGGACGGACTGGGCAACCCTGCCGGCCGGCGACATCGTCGCCGCCGTCGACGCGACCGCGCTTCGGGACGACATCGACGCCGAGCGGATCACCGCGCTGGGCGGTTCGTACGGTGGCTACATGGCCAACTGGCTGGCGGTCACCACTGATCGGTTCCGCGCCATCGTCAGCCACGCCGGCGTGTGGGATCTGACCATGGAGCACGACACCAGCGATGTCGGGTTCTTCATGGAGCGCCAGTTCGGCGACCCGCGACGCGACGAGGACTCGTGGCGACACCAGTCACCACACCTGCGCGCCGACGCCCTGCGCACCCCCATGTTGGTGATCCATGGCGCGCGCGACCAGCGGGTGACGGTGAGCAACAGTCACAGCCTGTGGCTGGCACTCCAGCTGCGCAGCGTGCCCTCGCGGCTGCTCGTGTATCCCGACGAGAACCACTGGATCCTCAAGCCGCAGAACGCACGGCTCTGGTACCAGACCGTGTTCGCATTCCTCGACGAGCACGTGCTCGGCAAGAAGTGGCAGCGCCCGCCACTCGTCTAAGAAGAACCCGTCAGCGGAGGCAACTTGACGTCGCCGGAGCTGACTCCACGGAGCTGGGGGTGCCCGAGGGGGGAACGCAGTTCCCCCCTTGCCTTAAGGAACGTCGCGGCGGATCGTGAGGATCCAGCCGAGGGCGGCGAACAGCAGTCCCCAACCAAGCAGGAGGAGGCCACCTTGGTGGACTCGAGGACGGCACCGACGACCCGCGCGGGGTGTTAAAGCTGCGCGTACGGCATCCCGGCGACGGTGGCTTCTCCCTTGGTTGGCTGACGCTCGCGACAGCTCTTGACGGACTTGTGACTCCAGTGCGATGGTCAGGCCGTTCGTTTCGATGTCGTTGGGGCGGTCGCCGTTTTCAGAGGTGCCGAGACAGAGAAGTGACCACCGACGGGCGTGGTCCGCTTGTCGTTCGGGCGATGGGCCGTCAATTCTCCACGCCCCTGCTCGCAGCGAGTGGTCTGGCTCTGGTGGTGGGCCTCGTTGGCACGATTGCGGTGAGCCGGTTGCTCACCCATACCGTGATCACGGCGGCGCCAGCGTCGGCGCAGTACCTGCCTCCGTTGTCACGGCAGCCCGAGGTCGCGCCCGACTTCACGCTTCCGGACCAGAACGGCACGAGCGTCTCGCTCTCGTCACTGCGCGGCCAGGAGGTGCTGGTCACCTTCATGGACCCGCAGTGCACAGCGCAGTGCCCGATCATGGGACAGCAGCTGGGCAGCGTCGAAGCGGCTCTTCCGGCCAATGTGAGGCCCGTGCTCCTCGTCGTCAGCGTCGCCGCCGGCCGGTCCGCGGCCGACGTCGCGCAGTTCACATCGCACGTCAGCTGGCAGCCCGGGTGGCATTGGCTGCTCGGGGATCAGGCCCAGCTCCAGGCGGTGTGGGCCACCTATCACATCGCGGTCCAGCCCACCAGCGGCGACGTCCTCCATGACCAGTCGTTGTACGTCGTCAATCCGCGGGGCCTGATATCCGTCGCCTACAACGCCCCGCTGCCGATCGGAGCCGTCGCATCAGCCATTGCCGCCCATTCATCGAGGTGACGCCATGAACCGCAGAGGCGTGCTGACCGTGCTCGCCTTCCTGGTTGTCGGAGTGGGCATCGGAGCCTTTGTGGCCAGCTGGCTGCACAACTCTCCCGCCGCGATGACCGCGGCGGCATCCAGTGAGACGGGCGCCGACGGAAGCCCCGTCGTCGACGTCAACTTCACCACCGTCGCGCAGGTCGGCAGCGGTGACCATCCCAACTGGGTGGGCTACCTGCCCACCACCTACGTCAAGGTGCCGCCGAACGCCACCGTCCGGGTCACCATCGACCAGCAGGACGGTGCCAGCGGCCTGCGCAACCCCTACCTGGGCCTGGTGCGCGGCACCGTGGGCAACGCCATGACCGTCAACGGCAAGGCGCTGCGGGCGATCGATCCCGCCACGCTGGCACACAGCTTCTCCGTCCCGGACCTCGGGGTGAGCGTGCCGCTGCTGGCCGTTGACGCCAGCGCTCCGGCGGGGTCGTCGAACAAGATCGTGTTCAGCTTCAAGGTTCCGGCGTCCGGCATCTTCCACTGGCAGTGCTTCGTGCCCTGTGGCGCCGGCACGCTGTACGGCCTCGGCGGTCCAATGCAAACCCTCGGCTACATGGACGGCCAGATCGAGGTGGGGTCATGAACGACCCGGCCAATCGCCGGCTCGTCCTCAGGCTCGCCGCCATCTGGATCGTCGTCGTTGCCGCCGGCTCCGTGGTGATCGCGGTGCTCGACTTTCCGCCTCACCCGGCGTCCAACGTCTCCAAGAGCATCCAAGACACGATCAGGCTGATCACCTGGGCGGCGTGGCCGATCTTCACGCTGACCATCGTCGGTGTGGTCGGCACTGTCATGCTGAGCCGCCGCCACCCCGACGACGCCCCGCCTGCGTCACACGACGGCATCCGCGGCAATCCCCGGCTGGCAGGAACATGGATCGGCATCGTCTCGGTGATCGTGCTGATTCTGGGCATCGTCGGGACGGTGACGCTATCCAACGAGGCCACCGCGGAGAGCCTCGGGTTGGGGGGTCGCGCCACCGCCAACGGGACGACGGGCGGCGCCCCGGAGACGACTCCACTCGAGGTCCAGGTGATCGCCCAGCAGTGGCAGTTCACGTACCGCTACCCCACTTTCGACGGCATGGAGAGCGCCCACCTGGTCGTCCCGGTCAACCGCACCATCGACTTCCACGTCACGTCACTCGACGTCACCCACTCCTTCTGGCTGGCCGCGCTCGGGATCAAGGCGGACGCGGTGCCATTGCACGACAACACCTTCGACGTCACACCTTCGGAGGTGGGCACGTACCGGGTGGTGTGCGGCGAGCTCTGCGGCCTGTGGCATGGGTCGATGGACGACAACAACGCCCAGGTGGTGACCGCGAGTGATTTCACAGCCTGGGCACAGCAACAGCGGGCCCTGGACGCGCCGATCATGAAGTACATGCCGCCGTACAGCCACACGTACCAGCCCGATCCACCCGCCTACGGGACCTGAGAGATGTTGCCGATGCGTGAAAACGAGGAATGGACATGACCACCATGGCGGCGCCGGCTGCTCCGCGGCCACGCCAGCTCTCGGAGCTCCTTGCTCAGTGGGGCATCCTCCTCGGCATCGTCGGCGCCTTCTTGGGCTTCATCCTCGGCGCCCAGATCGGTGAGCACCTCGTTCCCGCTGACACCAACTCGAACAACTCCAACGCCGCGCTGATCATCGGCTACGTCGGCAGCGCGGTGGGATTCCTGGCGGGCATGGGCTTCTTCAACTACCCGATCGCCCGCCTGCTCGGCCTGCGCCGCCCGACCCCGCAGGACGAGGCCTTCCTGTACGGCGAGGATGGCGGCTGGAAGCGCTACCTCCGGCTCAACGTCGACCACAAGGTGATCGGCGTGCAGTACCTGGTGGTGATCCTGGCCTTCCTCTTCATCGGTGGGCTCGGGGCCATGTTCATCCGCGCGGAGCTGCTCCGTCCCAATCCCTCAGTGGCCTCCGCGGAGTCCTACCTCACCGTGGTCGGACTGCACAGCGTGATCATGATCTTCATGGCCTCGGCCGCCATCATCGGGCCGTTCGGCAACTACTTCGTGCCTATCATGATCGGGGCGCGGGGGATGGCGTTCCCGCGCCTGGAGGCGCTCACCTTCTGGTTGCTCCCGCCGGCGGCGTTGATCCTTCTGTCGAGCATCTTCGTCGGCGGATTCCCCACCGGCTGGACCGGCTACGCGCCGTTGGCCGACGAGGCGGTGCGCGGCATGGATGCGTACCTGGTGGCCTTCGGCCTGATCGGCATCTCGATCTTCCTGTCCGGACTGAACATGATCGCCACGGTGATCACCCAGCGGGCGCCCGGGTTGCGCATGACCCAGCTGCCCATCTTCGTCTGGGGCGTGTACATCACCTCGTTCCTGGGCATGCTGGCCGCGCCCGTGCTGGTGGGGGTGATCGGCATGGAGGTTCTCGACCGCATCGGCCGGGCCACCTTCTTCGTCCCGGCCGGCGGCGGCAGCCCCTATCTCTGGGAGAACCTCTTCTGGTTCTTCGGTCACCCCGAGGTGTACATCTTCATCCTGCCCGCATTCGCGCTCATGCTCGAGATGCTTCCCGTGTTCGCGCGCAAACCGCTGTGGGGGTATCGCGTCGCCATCGGCGGGATGATCGGCGTCGGCGTGCTCAGCTGGTTCGTCTGGCAGCACCACCTCTTCGTCAGCGGCATCGCGCCGAGCCTGCGCCCCTTCTACACCTTCTCCACCGAAGCGATCTCCATCCCGACCAGCATCGTGTACCTGGTCTCGATCGGGACGCTATGGAGAGCCCGGGCGAGGTTCACGGTACCGATGCTCTTCGTCATGGGATTCCTCTTCAACTTCCTCATCGGTGGCTTCACCGGTGTCTTCCTCTCCGACGTGCCCAGCGACTTCCAGCTGCACGCCAGCTACTTCGTGCAGGCGCACTTCCACTACACCATCATGGGAGCAGAGGTTTTCGCCCTGATCGGCGGGATCACGTTTTGGCTGCCGCGTATCACCGGGCATGCGCTCAACGAGCGGCGCGGCAGGATTCAGTTCTGGGTGATGTTCCTCAGCTTCAACGGGACCTTCCTGTCTTTGCTGGCGGTCGGCATCCTCGGCATGCCCCGCCGCGTGGTCAGCTACGACCCCGGCTTGCAGGGGCTCAACATTTCGGCGTCGCTGTTCGCGTTCATCCTCGGCGCCAGCATGCTGTACTTCCTGGTCATGCTGGTCACCGACACCATCGTCAAGCCGGCGCGCGCCCGCATGGCCAATATCTGGGAATCGCGCGGCAACGAATGGCGCATGCCCACTCCGATCCCAGTGCACAACTTCGACTCGCCGCCGCAGGACTGGACCCTTCCCTACGACTACGACCGTGACGATCGCCAACCCGCGGTCCTCGGGGGCGGCATGTCCATGCCCGAGGGGGTCACCGAATGAGCACCGACACATCGGTCCTGTACCAGACCGACGAGAGCACCCAACGGCGGACGTTCCTGGTCGGCGTCCGCCTCTTCCTCGCCGCCGACACCATGTTGATGCTGGCCATGCTCTTCGCCTACCTGTACCTGCGCGCCAACAACAACGCCGGCATGTGGCGTCCCGACGGCATCGACGACCTCTCCGGCATGGGCATGGCGGTCCTCCTGGTTCTGCAGACGGCCTGCCTGGTGGCTGTCATTGCGGCGATCCGCCTGTTCCGCGAAGACGGCTCGACCCACCGCGTGGTCGGGGTGATCGCCCTGCTCCTGGCACTCGCTGCCGGCGTGGGACGGGTCTGGTACCAGTACCACCTCGGCAACGGCTGGACAATCAACAACGGCACCTACACGGCGGTGACGGAGATGTGGTTCGGCATCCTCATCGGTGAGGTGCTGGTCGCCACGCTCTGGCTGTTCAGTGTGGTACTGCCCGGTCGGCGTGCCGCCCATCCGCTGGTGATGTCGCGTCATTTCCGCGGTTTTGCCGAGCTCTGGGGCTACCTGCTCGCCCTGTCCACGTTCGTCTTCCTGCTCGCACGGCTCGTCTAGAGCACCAGGGCTGACCGGCCATGGATGTCCTTCGTTCGCTGTTCGGCGGTTGGTACGCGGAGCCCGTCCCACTGATCGCCGCCGCTGTTGCTGTGCTCCTTTACGACCGGGGCGCGCGGCGTCTGGGCGCTACCGGGCCGGCACGGGCGCCCACCGCTGCGCAGAAGGCCTGCCTGGCCGTCGGCGTGGCCGTCATCCTCGTCGCCCTGCTCTCACCGCTCGACGACCTGGCGCTGCGCCTCCAGTGGGTGCACATGGTCCAGCACGTCCTCCTGCTCGTGGTGGCCGCACCGCTCATCGTGCTCGCGCGTCCGTGGGAGACCGCACTGGAAGCGCTGGGACCGCGGCTGCGCGCCCTGTTGAGGAAGCCACAGAGCGTGCTCACCACGCACTCGCGTCGCGCGCTCGCCTCCTCTGCGGCGATGATTACGTTCGTCGGGCTCATGTGGCTGTGGCACATTCCCGCGCTCTACAACGTGACGCTCCGTGACGAGATGGTGCACAACCTCGAGCACACCGCTTTCCTGGTTGTCGGGCTGCTGTTCTGGACCGCCGCGCTGCCACGGGGATCCGCCGAACCCGCGCTGGGAATGATCGGCCGGTCGATCGTGGTGCTCGGCGGGCTGGTGGGCAGCTGGTTGCTGGCCGTGTACATCGGCTACGCGCCCGCGGTGTTGTACGCCTACTCGGGGAGCGGCACTCTCACCGCCACCGCGGATCAGCAGCTGGCGGCGGGTGTGATGTGGGTCCCGGCGAGCATCCCGTTCGTCACCGCACTCGCCTGGATCATGGCGCGCTGGTTCGAGAACGACGCACGTCTGGCCGCAGCAGAGGCCCAGGCGGGCGCCAAGGTGCCCGCCTGAGCGCGCGCGCCGGCGCACGGCCGGCGGTGGTGCGGCTGCCGCTGGGTGCACCGGCAACGCGTGCGCGTGCGGTGGCCCGCGACTTCGTCAGCCTCACCAAGCCGCGTATCATCGTGCTCCTGCTCATCACCGAGCTCACCGCGATGGTTGTCGTGGCGCGCGCGCTGCCCAACCCGCGCGAACTATTCGCCGCGCTGGTCGGCGGATTCTGTGCCGCCGGCGGCAGTGGTGCGCTCAACTGCTGGTGGGATCGCGACATCGACTCCGTGATGCGACGCACCGCCAATCGACCACTCCCCAGCGGCCGGTTGCGCGCCTGGCACGCTGTGGTGTTCGGGCTCGTCCTCAACGCCGTGGCCGCAGCCGTCCTTTGGTGGGCCGCCAGCGCCGCAGCGGCCGCGCTGGCCCTGCTCGGAACCGCCTACTACGTCGGTGTGTACACGATGACGCTGAAGCGGCGCACCTCCCAGAACATCGTGATCGGGGGCGCCGCCGGTGCCGTCCCGGTGCTCGTCGGCTCCGTGATCGCCACCGGTCGCATCGGCTGGCTGGCCGCAGTGCTGTTTGCCATCGTGTTCCTGTGGACGCCCCCGCATTTGTGGGCTCTGGCGCTTGTGTACCGCCGAGACTACGCGGGCGCCACCGTGCCGATGCTGCCCGCGGTAGCCAGCGAGCGCGCCACGCTGCAGGCGATCCTCGCCTACCTGCTCGTGCTCGTGCCCGTCAGCCTGTTGCCCAGCTTGGCCTTCGGCATCGTCTACGCCGTCCCTGTCGTTGGGCTCAACCTCTATTACCTGGTGCTGGGGGTCCGCGCGCTCCGAGGCCGCACCATGCGCGGGGCCGCCCGCCTCTTCCATTACTCGCTTGTCTACCTCGCGGCGGTGTTCGCCCTGGCCGCCGCGGCCGCGCTGCTGGGCGGCTGACGCGGCTGGGGGCGTGCCTCGGGGTCGGCAGCTCTGCTTGATCGCCGCACTCGCCGTGGCGGGGTGCGGTGGAGGCGCCGGTGCCGCGGCCACTCCGCGGGTGGGCGTGCATCCCGGCGACACCGCACCGGCGCTGGCCGGAACCTCCATGGAGGGACATCCGCAGTCGCTGGGCGCGCTGCGCGGATCCGTGGTCGTGCTGGTGTTCTGGGCGTCATGGTGCGCGCCCTGCCAGGCCGAGCAGCCCGCGGTGAATGCGCTGGCCCGGCAGGAGGCCGCCAACGGCGTCCACTTTCTCGGGGTCAGCGTAGACGTCGACCGCGGGGCGGCGCAAGCGTACGTCGCCCGCTATGCCGTCCCGTACGACAACCTCATCGACGCCCACCAGACCGTCGTTGTCGACTTCGAGGTCGCCGGTCCGCCGATCACATTCGTCGTCGACAGGGGTGGGCGGGTGGCCGCCCAGTTAGTCGGTGAGCTGAACCCCGACAGTCTCCGCGCCCACATCGCGTCGGCCCTCTCCAGCCACTGACATGGGCGCGCGTGCCGATCCGCCGCCGGGACGCGACCGGTTCGTCACGGCCCGCAAATCGGGCCCCACCACACTGATCGCGTGCGCCTACCGATCGACGACCCTCGGCTGACCGCCCTCACGCGCCTCGGGCAGCGCCTGCGCGGGATTGGCAACGCGGAGACCGCTGCGGTCGAGGTCGTGCGCGCGCTGGCCCCGCTCGACGTGGCCGCCTCGGTTGCAACGATCCGCTCCGACGTCGCCGTGATCGTCGCCATCAATGTACCCACCAACCTGCACATGCGGCTGTCGCCATCGCTCGCCTCGCGACTGGTGGGGATCCGCATTCCACTCGGTGGCGTCGAGGCCTTCCGGGTGCCCGTGCAGCTGCAGACCCCGTACCACGGACCGGCGGGCGCCGCGCAGACCCTGCGCAGCCTCACCGCGGCCTCAGACCTCGCGCAGTCATTGCCCGCTCCCGGGGAGGAGGGCGACGTCATCGCGGTACCGGTGATGAGCGGCGACTCCGTCGGCGCGGTGCTGACGGTGTGGGGGCCCGGGTTGCACGCCGAACTTACGACCACAATCGAGGCCGCGGCGGCCATGCTGACGGCCTTTTGGGTTCCGGACCGCCGACCGGACGTCGAGCGGTTCCCCACCTTGACGCCGGCGCGGCCCAACGCACGCTTGCGTCGTACCCTCGATTCCCTGCTCAGGGACGACGCGATCACGGCCGCTGTACAACCGATCGTTCGTCTGCATGACAGCAGTGTCATCGGGTACGAGGCCCTGGCCCGCTTCCCCCCTCGAGGCCAAGTGCGGACGCCCGACGAGCTGTTCGCATCCGCCTCGTCTCTGAACATGCAGAACCGGGTCGACCTGGCTTGCGTCCGGGCGGCGCTCGCCGAGGCTCCCAAGTTCGGCGAGGCCGACCTCTTCGTCAACGTGTTGATCGGCACGCTTCTCGACAGAGCGGGGATGGCCGCCCTCAACAAGGCGGTGCGCGAGGCGGGCGTGGACCCCGAGTCGGTCGTCCTGGAGTTCAGTGAGCGTGAGCCTGTCACCGACCTCGCCCGCCTGCAGCGGATTGCGGCCGAGGTCCGCGCGTCAGGCTTCCGGATCGCCGTTGACGACGCCGGCGCCGGCCACGCCAGCATGCGTGTGATCGCCGAGCTGCGCCCCGAGTTCATCAAGGTAGACCGCTCATTGATCCACGCCGTGGACTCTGATCGAGCGCGGAGGGCCCTGGTGGTGGCGCTCCTCTCCTTCAGCGGCCATATCGGGGCGCGACTCATCGCCGAGGGCATCGAGACCAAGGCGGAGGAGGAGATGCTCTCCACACTGGGAGTGATGTTCGGTCAGGGATGGCTGCCGGGCATGCCCGTGCTGACCGCACCGATCGAGGGCCTCGGCGGCATCGAGGTGGTCGACGACGCCTGGTTCGCCCGCCAGCGCGTGTCACGAACCCGCGAGATTCCGCAGCCCAGTGCGACGGGGCCGGTTGAGCCATCGTCGCTGCCAGTCTTGCCGCCTCCGTCACTGCGGGGGCGCGGGCTGCCACGCGCACTGAGCTCGGCGGCGCTTGCCCTCCAGAACGAGCACGACCCGGTGCGCATCGTCGGGGTCATGGCCGAGCTGATGAGCGGGGTGGTGCCCGTCAGTGAGATGGCCATCTTCGCCGCCGACTACGAGACCCACCGGATGGTGCCCATGTACGCGGCTGGCACGGACAGGGACGAGCTGCTCGCTGACAGCTTCTCCCTCGACGCCGGCCTCACCGGGTGGGCCTTCGCCCGCGGCAGGCCGGAGAACGTCCCCGACACCTCCAAGCACCCCCTGGCGCGGCAGGTCCCCGGGACGCCGGTCGTCAACGAGTCCCTGCTGCTCATCCCGCTGATCGCCGGCGAGCACAAGCTCGGGATCATCAACTGCTGGCGGCTCGGCCTGGGTCAGTTCACCGACCGTGAGCTGGAGGCGGCATCGCTCTTCGCGCACATCGCCGCTGCCGCCTGGCGCAACGCCCAGCTGTACGCCGAGCTGGTCAGCGCAGCCATGACCGACCCGCTCACCCGCCTCTACAACAGCCGCTGGCTGCGCGACACCGGCGAGCGCGACCTGTTGCGCGCTGCCCGCGAGGGCAAACCCCTGGCGCTCCTGCTGGTGGACCTCGACCATTTCAAGAGGGTCAACGACGGTGGCGGCCATGCGGCCGGCGACCTGGTGCTGCAGCGCGTGGCGTCCCGCCTGCGGTCCACCGTTCGCGGCATGGATGCGGTGGTCAGGCTGGGTGGCGAGGAGTTCGTCGCGCTCCTCCAGGACTGCGACGCGGACGGCGCGGCCGTGGTGGCCGAAGCCATCCGCGTCGCCGTGCGCGACATCGCTCTGCCGGACGGCTGTGGGCTCGCCCGCCTGACGGCCTCGATCGGGATCGCAGCATACCCGGAGCACGCGGGCGACCTCGAGCAGCTGCTCGCCGCTGCCGACCGCGCCATGTATGCGGCCAAGGCGGGCGGCCGCGACAGGATCGCCCGGGCGGCCGGCGACGCAACCATCGTGAAGCTGCCGCAGCGACGCCGTCGCCGCACTGCCGCTACACGGCTGGCCGTCCAGGTGGACTGACGGGCGCGGCACGGAGCCTGGTGGAGCGGGGGGGACTCGAACCCCCGACCTCTGCCGTGCGAGCGTACGCCTAGTCGCGGACGGACGTTTCGAGTTCGAGGAGGCGGGTAGCGACGTCCTCAGGCGACCCGACAGCAGTTCTATGCGCTGCATGGACACCATTGAACCCAGGACGCCTGGGAACGTGGTCCGAACCGAACCCGCCACGGGGCCGACCGAGTGATGTCCCGACCACGCCGCTCCAGCTGCTCGCTCTGCTCGTTGGTGGCGGAGCGCTCGTGCCGAGATCCCGGAGACTGACGTCCCGCAGGGTGGTGCACATCCGGGTAGACGCAGACGGCCGGCGAGGTGGACAGAAGCTCCCGACGCCGATTCACAACAACAGACGTCCCAACCGGCAACGCCTCCTGGACCGCGACGGGGCAGCGACGGTACCGTCGGACGAGGGGCGATGAGGCAGCGCGCGCTGGCCACCTCATCGCCCAGAGAGGGGGGAATGGTCAGGCTAACCGATCGCCAGGACTGTGAGGCTCGCGCTCAAACGGTGGCGTGGTAGACGCGGTTCGGCCGGTCGCGCGTGCGCGTCGACGTACAACGGACTGGAAGATCCGCATTGCTCCGGACGTAGCCGGTTGGAAGGGGATTGCGGGCCCATAGGCCAGCTCCTCGGGCCCGGTCGGTGCGGCCGATGAACAATGGCGGATCCGTGAGCGCACAACACCCGTTCGTTGGACTGGCATTCGGGAGGCGGCGGATTCCCGGTCCCACCGTAGGCCGGTGGGGACTGACAAGCCGGGCGGCCTACGCGGCCACCTCCCGGTAGACACTGACCCGATCCTTGCCCTCGCGCTTGGCCGAGTACATGGCGACGTCGGCGCGGCGCAGCAGTTCGTCGCACGTCTCGCCGGTGTCCTCCGCCACGGCAACCCCTATCGTTCCGCAGACGGGGAGGATCGCGCCTTCGATGCGCGCGGGCTGACGGAGCGCCTGCAGAATCCGGCGCGCGATGGCGTCGAGTTGGAGCTGATCCGACGCCCGCTCCACGAGCACTGCGAACTCGTCGCCGCCCAAACGCGCAGCCACATCGACCGGGCGGATGCTGCTGCGGATTCGATCGGCGACGACTACCAACACGCGATCACCAACACCGTGGCCCATGGTGTCGTTGATCCGCTTGAAGTCGTCGAGATCGATAAAGAGTACGGCGCTCAGCCTGCCGTCGCGTGGGTCGCGCGCCAGTGCACGGACAACGGCTTCGTGAAATGCGACGCGGTTGGGCAGCCCGGTCAACGCATCGTGGTTTGCCTGATGGTGCAACTCGCGCTCGCGCGATGTGAGGTTGCGGAACAAGCTCACGTTATCTGCGACCACCAGGTACTGGCGGATCAGGACCAGCCCAACGGCTGCGAACACCGCCCAGAAGGTGAAGACACTGCTCGATCCGGTGACCACCCTCTCGCCGATCGACATCCCCAGCGCGGCCGCGACCGGCGGGTAGGGCAGTAGCGATCCGAGCCGTGACGGAAGCCGCCGCGGCAGTGCGCCCCGCATGGGGTGGGATACGGCGCGAAGGGCAGCCACGGCGATCAGGAGATAGCCGGCGACCCAGCCTGCATCGAGTGCGTTTCCGGCGCCGTACGTGCCGAGCGCGTTGAGGTAGGCGAAGCTGCTGTCGGCCACGGCGGCGCAGGTGAGCCCGACGGCAACCAGGAGAAGGGGCAACCGCGCTCCGCGTGCGACGTCGCCCACTCGCAGCAGAACCATGGTGACGATGGCAATGTCGCTTAGTGGATACAGCAGGCTGAGCACCATCTTCAAGGTCGAGTCCGCGCCGGCGTTGAATACGGCGCCGAGCACGGTGTCCCAGCTCACCACCAAGAGGGCAGCGACGATGATCAGGCCGTCGAGAACCTGCCGAACCTGCGATCCCGCCCGCTCCGACGCCACGGGGAAGGCCAGCACCCCGGCGATGGCCAGTGGCACCGCTCCCAGGTAGCCGGCATCGGCTAGCGACGGAAACGGGATGAGCACGTTGTGGCCGAGCTGATACCAGTCCCACACGCACTGACCGAGGCCCCAAGACAGCGCTGAAGCACCGAGCAGCGCCCAGGCCAGTCGAATGCGTCCGTGATGGCGTGTGGCGGCGAGAGTGCACGCGGTCGCGGCGCTAAACGCCGCGGCGGTTTCGGTGAGGTTGTCGAGGTACTGGGTTGGGGTGGACCCCCCCGCTCCCACCAATAGGCAAACGATGAAGCCCACGATGAAGCACCCCACCAGGACGGCGGTCAGCTCCCACCATCTCCGGCCGCGACCCTCTCGATGCCTCGTGCCCTGCATAGGGTCGAGTCTGCGAAGCACATGTGACAGACGCCCTTCCGCACCATCACGACGGCAACACAGTCGGAGACGCAATCACCATCGCTTCGAGTCCAGCAACGACGGCCACTGTCCTGCAGCAGCACGTCCCCAGCCACAATGGCCGCGGGGGCCTGTGAGGGGTTCTCGTACGCCGGTTCTCCACCGCAGCCGGAATCATCGACACGCATACGGCAACCAAGGCGGCGTCGCCGCCGGCGGCGGTGGCAGACGTGTTCCTCGATGACGACCGGTACCACGGCGGGGTGTTCATGCTCACGGCGAACGGGTAGCGGCAAGCACGGACGCTCGGCTCACGATACGCTGGGCGGGTGAGCAGAGCGCAGACCAGAGGTGCCGGCCGCACGCTTTTCGCGGGCCTAACGTTGGTCGCCATCGCCACGCAGATGATTGACCTCGCCGGCAAGGGCATCCTCAATCCGGTCAACTACTTCAGCTACTTCACCATCGACAGCAACCTGATCGCCGTCGCGGTGCTGGTCGCGGGCGCAGTGACGCGAAGTGGGGGAGACTCCCGGCACCTGGATATCGTCCGGGGGGGCGCCGTCGTTTACATGAGCATCACGGGCGTCGTTTTCACTCTGCTGCTCTCCAACACGGACGTCGATACGGCGATTCCCTGGGTCAACACCGTCGTCCACGAACTCATGCCCCTGGTGATCCTCGCCGACTGGCTACTGGCCCCCCCGAAGGCACGTCTGAGCATGCGGCAGGGGGTGCTCTGGCTCAGTTTTCCGCTGATGTGGATTGTCTACACCCTCATTCGAGGGGCCATCGTCAATCACTACCCTTATCCTTTTCTAGATCCTGCGAACGGAGGCTATGCGAGCGTCGCGGCCTACTGCGTCGGCATCCTAGTTGCGATGCTGAGCGTCTGTCTCATCACTATCGTGTTGGCGAATGCCGCTGCTGGCGGGTGGCGCCGCGCCGAGCGGGCTTAGCTACATCGGCAGGTTCCATTGTTGGTACTGCCCGCTCGAAGTGGGCTCGCCAATCCAGAAGTGCCTCGCTTATTTGGCGTTCACCGTCCGGCATCGGTGTTGGCCTCGCGTGGACACATCGGCAGCGAACCTCAAGGGTCTGCGGCAGCTATGCAGCGCTGCGCGTTACACGCCTGTTATGGCTTGGCTGTCCGCGTCGTCGCACCACCCGAACGATTATCGTTCCAATCCGCCCAAACGAGTCAGGGAAATCCCCAGAACAGAGCAGAATTCTTCGCCAGATCAAACCAGCGGCGATGGTGATCGTCGGACTGTGTGCCGTTGCAACGGCGGCCGTGGCAGTCCCGGCGACCGCGAAGACAGACACCTCCGGGTCGGTCCAGGCACACGCGCGCACGCACACCGGTGCAGTGGCATACGCTCCCGCTCCCTACAAGCGCGTCTAGGCTGTCGCTTGCCAGCCGTTGCTCTCACCCGCCTGGACTGACACGTTTGCGGCTGCCCGCGCATGCAGCGGAGTGAGCGGACTTTGCAACCTGCTGGACTGACGTTCCCCAGGATTGAGCGGCGCTCTCGGTTCTCTTGTGTGGGTCCGATCCAGTCGCGCCGATCCCACTGACCATCGCTTCCCCAATCCGAACTGCGTTTTCCGCGGTTCAGGTGTGAGCCACAAGACTGGCGCGCTACGCCACCCGACCAACGTCCGCGGTGCAGAAGCTGCACCGTTCGGCGGCTCGTGGAATCGTGCTGAGGCAGCGAGGCCAGTCGCGCGTGGTCACGTCAACTGCTGTCTTGGTGCGCCGTGCGGCAAGCCTGTTCATCGGCACCACCACGACGAAATAGATGACCGCGGCGACCGCAAGGAAGGCGATCACTGCATTGATGACGTCGCCGTAGAGGAACCGGCTGTTGTTGACCGTGAACGTGAGGGCGCTGAAGTCGGGTTTGCCGACGATGGCTGCGACCAGGGGCGTGAAAAGGTCCTTGACGAGCGCGGTGATCACGGCCGTGAACGCCACACCAAGCACAAAGGCGATCGCCAAGTCCACCACGTTGCCGCGCAGGATGAAGGTGCGGAATCCCTTGATCATGTTCACTCCTCTTGAACGTCGAGCCCCGCCATGCGGGCAGGGCGCATCTATACAGGATCCACCATGGGCTCCGGGAGTCCCGCCACCTCGCCCTCGCCCGGCCGCCGAACATCGACCTCCACCAGAGCGAAGTCGTCCGGCGTGGGCTCGCCATGGGGATGGCCGGCGAGGTGGACCTCGCGGCCGCTGGTCACGTCGGCGCGGTGAAGCGTTCGATCAAGCGGCGCGCGTAGAAGTCCTCCCACGCGCCTGCCTGTGCCGCGCTCGTGTACTCCTTGTCGAGTCCGACCAGCATGTAGACGAGCTCGCTGCGCACCGGCGTGGTCCCGAGCAGGTCGGTCAGCTCTGACAGGTCGATCAACCAGTCCGCGTACCACGACGCCCAATCGGCGTCGTCACCGTCAACGATCCGGAAGACACGGTGATGCGTCTCCGACGCCTCGTGGAGCAGTTCGCAGACCTGTGTCGCGGTGTCGGGCATCGAGCGAGGATAGGAGCCGCCGGCTCGCTTGGTCAATTCGCACCGTGGTGGAGCCAGGGGGACTCGAACCCCCGACCCCTTGCATCCTTTCTTCGCTCGCTTTCATGGAAGTGGGACACCGCGTATGCGGTGAAGTAGGTGATCGCCAGCACGCCAGCGCGCACGCCGCGGCGGCGGAGCCCGAAAAGCACGACGCCGATGGCGATGGCGATGGCGATGGCGATGGCGATGGCGATGGCGACGACTCCAACATGCGAGATGTCAAGGCGACCAAGCGGACGTACCGGACCCAGCAGGCAGAGCAGACGCGTGAGCGGACCCTAGAGGCGGCCCCCGGACGCTATTCCGCGCGCGTGGATATGCCGGGACCACCATCGAGGCCATCGCGGCGCAGGTTGGCGTGGTTCCGCACCGGTGTACGCAGCCTTCGTCTCGAAGAAGGGTCTGCTGGCCGGGCTCAGACAAACGATGCTGGCCGACTTAGAGATTCCGCGACTGATGGCCGAAGCGCGGAAGCTCGCCGATCCTCGCGGTCGGCTGGAATTGGCCGCCAGGTGGACCGCGCCAGCAGATGGAGAGTAGCTACGACATCATCGCCATCCATCGGCAGGCGGCCAACGCAGACATGGAGTTTGCGGCCGCCTACCGTGGCGTCCTGGAGTCACGCGCCTCTGTCATGAACGCTTTCATCGCGGACCTTGGCCAGAACCTACGCCCCGAGCTCAACCCGCGCCGCGCTGCGGGCATCTTCTGGGCTTTGTCCAACGAGGAGCTCTATCGGGAATTCGTGGTCGAGCGTGGGTGGACACCTGACGAATACGACAGCTGGCTGGCCGCCACTCTCACCGACCAGCTGATCGGTCCGCGGGTCGACTCAAGCGTCCGATGGCGAGAGCCGTGATCCGGACCGGCATCGTTCTCACCGACACCCTGGGTCTAAGCCCTGGGCAGCACACCGAGTACACGCCGCGTTGCGAGACCGATCGTCGGGATGGCGGTGTTTATTACCGCAGGCTGGGAGAGGCCGTTTTGAAAGCGAATTCCGTGAGGTCATGTCACTGCGGGCCCTGTCGTGGCACGGGCCGTCCATCGCAGGAGCCCACGCGAGCGCAGCAGCGCTCTGACCTAGCCCTGGGCGATGACGGCGTTTCCTGACTGAGAAGACCGACCCCACCGCTGTTGCGCCCGCCTCTCGTCGGTGCACTGATGGGAAATCGAAAGGTCGCCCTGGTGCCACAGCTCCCGACTACGCGTGCGCACGCGTCATCCCGAGGTAGCGATGATGCTCGCCATGATCACGCCACCCAGCAAGACCACCGAGGGCCTGCGGCTCGCTGAGCTAATGGCGGCGCTGTCACTGGCCACGGACCTCGGGATGGGCCAGCCGCTCGAGCAGGCGCTGCGCACCTGCTTGATTGCGCTCGAGGTCGCCGAACTGGCAGCGCTCCCGCCTGGGGATCTTCCTTCGGTGTACTTCGGCGCCCTGCTCAGGTTCCTCGGCTGTACAGCAGACGCACACGAAACCGCGAAGCTGACCGGCGACGACATCGTCTTCCGTCAGGCCGTCGCGCCGGTCTTTGGTGCAGGCACGGCGCAGATGATGCGTTCGATCCTCCCGTCTGTCGGTGCCGGTGTGTCGCGTCCTGCTCGGACCCGCCTCACCGTCGGCTTCATGGTGCGGGGTCGCACGGTGGTCCGTCAGGGAGTACGAGCGCATTGCGAGGTCGGTGAAGCCCTGGCCGCGCGAGTCGGCCTCCCCGACGGGGTGCGGCGCTGTCTCAACCAGGCGTTCGAAGGGTGGAACGGGCACGGATTCCCGCATGGAACTCGCGGCGACGCGATCGTGCCTGCGGCGCGGGTGGTCGTGATCTCGAGAGATCTCGAGGTACTCGATCGTGTACTGGATCCGCGGGCAGCTGCTGCTGAGATCGCGAGGCGGCGCCGCGCCGGCACGTATGACCCCGCGCTGGCCGATCTCGTCGGGCGTCATGGCGAATCCATCCTGATGGGGCTCGAAGGAGTGGCGGCATGGGAGTCCGTGATTGAACGCGAGCCAGAGCCGAAGAGCTGGGTTGCTGCCGGTCGTGTCGACGAGGTGATCGAAGCCTTCGCCGACTTCGCCGACCTCAAAACCGGGTTCACGGTGGGGCACTCGCGCGGGGTCGCAGCGCTGGCGGCTCGGGCTGATCCCGAGAACGCCACGGTGCTCCGACGCACGGCCCTGCTGCAAGACCTCGGCAGAGTCGCCGTGCCAAACCCGGTTTGGGAGAAGCCAGGCCCGCTGACCTCATCGGAGTGGGAGCTGGTGCGCCTCCACTGCTACTACACCGAGCGCGTACTGTCGCGCTGCCCACCGCTAGCAAGCCTGGCGCTCAACGCGGGCATGCACCACGAAAGGAGGGACGGCTCCGGCTACCACCGCGGCTTGCGCGACGCCGCCATCCCCCCGATGGCCCGACTGCTCGCTGCCGCGGATGCGTACCAGGCGATGACGGAGCCCCGGCCCCATCGTCCCTCCTTGCCGCCGCGCACCGCGGCGGCTGAGCTGCGCAGCGAGGTTCGGGCGGGACGCTTGGACGCTGGCGCGGTGGAGGCGGTCCTCGATGCAGCGGGCCACCCTCGTGCACGGGTGGCGGCGGAGCTCCCGGCAGGGCTGACCGAGCGCGAGGCTCAGGTGCTGCGATTGATCGCCCGCGGCGCCTCCAAGCGTGAGGTGGCACGCCAGCTCACCATCTCGCCGGCCACCGCCGATCACCACGTTCGGCACATCTACGACAAGCTCGGCGTGGTAACCCGGGCCGGTGCCGCCATCTTTGCCGTCGAGCATGGCCTGGTCGCAACGGACCCGGTCGAAAAATAGCGTGATCGCGCGATGACACCCTCGCGGGGGACCCGTACGCTGCCGGCGTGGAGACCCAAACGCCATACAACTACCCGGCCTTCTCCTTCGCCCTCGAGGCTCAGGAATACGAGCGCTGGCTGCAGGCTGGCCCGAGGACGGGCCAACAGGCCCCGGACTTCGACCTGACGGACGTTGACGGCGAGAGCGTTCGGTTGCGCGACCTCCGCGGTCGTCCCGTCGTCATCGAATTCGGCTCGTACACGTGTCCCGTCTTCTCGGACCGCGTCCCCGCAATGGAGCGACTGGCTCGCGAGCACCTGGAGGCCGCCTTCCTCGTCATCGCGGTGCGCGAGGCGCACCCCGGGGAATTGACGCCGCAACACACCACCGACGTTGAAAAGCGTGCGGCGGCGCGTCGCCTGGCAATGGAGGAGAGTTTGCAGCGACGCGTGCTCGTCGATGACATCGACGGCACGGTGAACCGCTCCTACGGCGCCGCATGGGACGCCGTCTACGTACTCGATGCCGACGGGCGGATCGCCTTCAGGCGGGCATGGAACGACCCCGATGAGGTGGCGGCTGCGCTGCACGCGCTGTCCAGCGCATCGTCGCCACCCGCTGGTGAGACGGTGGAGATGGCCCAGCTACCCAGCACCCAACCCATCGGTCTCCGTCTTCTCGAACGCGGTGGACAGCGGGCGTTGCTCGACTTCTATCTAAGCGCACCGCCGCCGGTACGCCGCCGCCTGGAGGACTCACCGTCAGCCGCCGTACGGGCGGCGCTCCGGGCGGAACTGAAAGATGACGCATGATCGGCGCGCGTAGCCGCAACGGCGACCCAGTACGCGCTGTTAGAGGAAAGCAATGCCACTGGCAACGTTAGAAGGTGCATCCATCTTCTATGAGATCACCGGCGATGGGGATCCGCTGATACTTGTCCACGGATCCTGGGCTGATCACCACACCTGGGATCTCGCAGTGCCCACTCTGGCGCAGCATTTCAAGGTAATCACCTATGACCGTAGGGGCCATAGTCAGAGCACAGTCCCTCCAGGTCAGGGAAGTGTTCGTGACGACGTGAACGACTTGGCCGAGCTCATCAGGTTCACTTGTCCCGGGCCGACGCATGTGGTTGGCAACTCGTTCGGCGGGTCCATTGTGCTCAGGTTGGCCGCGTTCCAGCCGGGGCTGTGCCGCACCGTGTCAGTACACGAACCCCCTCTCATGGCGTTGCTTGCCGGCGACAAAAGCGTGGCACCGATGATGGACGAAGTCCAAAGTCGCATAACAGCGGTGGTTGAGCTGCTGGCCAATGGCGAGGACGCGGCTGGCGCAGAGCTCTTTGTAGAGACAGTGGCCCTCGGCCCCGGAATGTGGAGACAACTGCCCGAAGAAGTCAGGCAGACCTTCATCCACAACGCGCGAACTTTCCTCGACGAAGCCGGTGATCAGGAGGCCTTTGGTATCGACCTGGATAGCCTGCGGGCGTATCAAGGATCAGCACAACTGACGCAGGGTGGCCAGAGCCCGCCGTTCTTCGCCGCGATAATCGACGCCCTCGCGCTGACGCTGACACAATCCGAGCGCCTAACCTACATGGGAGCCGGGCACATTCCCCACGAGACTCACGCCGACGAGTATTCACGCGGGTTGACTGGCTTTCTCACCAATAGACGAGCTGAGTAGGCTGGTCTAGCCGATCATCCGGTCTTCCACCGGGAGATTGGGTCAATCCTCACCCGCGCCCAGCCTAAGGCTGAAGGTGAGGGTGAGAGTGACAATCCCGTGCGCGAAGCGTGCAACGGCGCGTCAGCGCACCGAGGATGAGGGTGAAGACCGTCCCGGCTCTGCCGGCGGCCGAGGGAGAAGGATCTTGCCTTCTCCCTATAAGGAAAAAGGGGCCCCCGCCAATCGCGCTCCACGCGCCTGCCGAGGGCACCGAACGAATAAGCGCGATTGGCTGGCTTGACCTGACAAAAGATGCAAACCTTTTCCCGGCTGCGGAAGGGACCGCAGACCCAATTCAGACTATGCACCATGTTCGAACGCCCGCGGCCGCCTGTGTCGTGGCGCGCCACGGTGGGACCTCGCTCGAAACCGATAAAGGCCGGGTGTGGCCGGAATGTTGTGACCGCGAGTCGCCTCGTCGAAATTCATCCAGGGGCTCCACGTTAGGCCAGCCCACTGCCGCGACTGCACCGTGGTCTCGCAGTGCGATGAGCTGCTCGACGTACGAGGGGGCTGCAGAAACGTCGGCTGAAAGTTGTCCATCCTCATCGCGAACCGCGCAGCGACGCACATCGGATGGTCACAATCGTTGCACGGGAAAAGCTCGCCGGCCTCACGTCGTGGGGTGCTCACACCGCTCCGTTAGATCAGCTCGTGCGCGCTCAATTGGCGCGTCCCCGATGCCTGGCATTCGCCCGACGTGGTGGCGCCGGCACCAACTAGAGGCCTCCGGCCGTCGCCGCCAGCGCGGCGAGCACGGGCGCGTGCCACGCTCGCCAGCTATCACGGGCTGAGCGATGGGCCGCGGTTCACCTGCGCCCGCTGATCGGCCTGCGGTAGCCTCCCTCGCGCGGCGTGCCCGCTGGCAAACGGGTCAGTGACCCACTGTGCGTCGCGCCGGCGTTGTCGCTCACGCCGCTGTTCGGCGTGTGCCTCCGCTTCGTCGCAACGGATGAGGAGGTCGGCGACACCCGGTCGGGCTGCCCGTAACGTCGCAGCTTGGTCATGCGGTTTCGGCCCCGGGATTGCACAGCCTTCGACTGACCGCCCTCCCTCCCAGAGCCGCGAGCGTTCCACCTCGACCGCGGATGACCACCACTCCCATTGGGCGCTGAACGACGCGGGCGGAACTGCATGGCCGACGATGGATGGGGCGGCTCCGGCCGCCTGTACCCGGCGGGTGATGCGGGCGCAGGCCTCGTCGTACAGGTCACGCCAGCGTCGCGCCGCGTCGGCGTGGCACCGGTACCAGCCGTCCGCCGCGACCTGGTCACCGCGGATTCCACTGATCCGGGTCTCGAGCTGGGGCAGCTGGCGATCGATGTCGGCGATGTCGCGCGCCCCGCGAGACAAGTAACCATGTACCCATCCGCGCTCCTCGCGGTGACGGCGGCGGGCGATCACCCCATCCGTATCTGTCAGCCGTGCCAGATTGAACTCCATCTCCGCCTCGAGACGGGCACGCCGTTCGGTGAGGTACCGGCGTTGCTCGCTCAGCTGGATAACGGTTCGTCCCGGGTCGACGAGGTTCGGTTCGGCGACATCTGGGAAGGGCTCTCGGTGCGTGAGTGCGCGCTCGGCAGCGGCGGCTGCGGCACGCAGCCCCGCATCGTCGAGGTCCTTGGGTGGGATCGGCGGTGGCGCCGGCTCGGCGGTGGGCAGCCGACCCGCAACCTTCTGAAACTGATCGAGGGCGAGTCGCTGCTCGCTGCTCTTCATCAGAGCGCTCTCGATCAGGCCTAGGGTGAAGCTCTCCGACTGCGTGGTGGGAATGCGCCCGTGCCCGCTGTCATCGGTTGGCTCCAGCTCTCCGGCGACGACGTAGAGACGGTTCTCGGCGCGTCCCCGGGAGAGGGCCATGTAACCCCACTCCCGATAGATCGCCTCGTCGCCGAGCACGAAGGCGCGGTCGGCGGTCGTGCCCTGGGCCTTATGGCCCGTGATGGCGTAGCCGTGACGTAGGTGACCGGCCTCGAGGTACTCGGCCGGCAACTCGCTCACGCGTCCGGGTTCCTCCCGTCGTC
>JALYZN010000073.1 GCA_030948845.1 Candidatus Dormiibacterota bacterium | reverse complement strand
GGCGGCGTTGGCGCTCGCCGCTGCCGCGCTGGTGCTCCCGCTGGCCCTCCACAGCGCGCCCGCGGTCGCATGCGCCGCAGCCGCGCTCGGCGTGGTGGCGGTGAGCGGCGCGCTGGCTCGGCTGCGCCACCGCTGGGGGGTGTCGCTGCTGGCCACCGCCGGCGTCATCGGCTCGCTGGGTGGCACAGCTTTGGCATTGTGGTCAGGCCGGGCCTGATCTCCGGCCTCCTCTGCGGTGTTACGATGAATACGGCTCACCCGTGCTGGAGCGCACGCCGGCTGGGCCGGCGGCGGTTGAGTGTGAAAACGTTGCAGACGCACATGGGGAGTTGATGGCCCGAATCGTCCTCGCCTCATCGAGCCCGCGTCGTCGCGAACTGCTCACGCGAGCTGGGATCCGGTTCACCGTCGTCGAGCCGCCCGCCGACGGTGCGCTGCCGCCGGGCATCTGCGCCGACCTCGCGGCCCAGCTGATCGCCCGCCAGAAGGCGGTGGCCGTCGCCGCCACCCAGCCCGCGGGAAGCTTCGTGATCGGCGCCGACACCATCGTCGTCGGCCCTACCGGTCCCCTCGGCAAGCCAGGAACCCCCGAGCGTGCCCAGGCCATGCTCTACGCGCTGCGCGGCCGGCGCCACACCGTGCTGACCGGCATCTGCGTGATCGTCGCCCAGAGTGACCGGGAGACACTGGGGCTGGGCCGCTCGGCGGTGACGATGCACGACTACAGCGACGAGGCGGTGCACACCTACGTCAATTCGGGGGAGCCGCTCGACCGCGCCGGCGCCTACGCCATCCAGGGCGGAGGCGGCGACCTCGTCGAGTCGGTGTCGGGTCGCATCGACACCGTGGTCGGACTGGACGTGCCCCTTGCTCTGCGTCTTCTGGCCGAGGCCGGTTATCCCGATCCGCTTCCTGCCGCCACCGACGTGCCGTTGGCGCCGCCGCGCTCGGCCCGTCGACCGCTCGCCCCGCTCCGCGCCGCACAGCGCGCCTGAGCCGGGCCTGCACCGTCGGGTGGTGCTGCGACGCCCAGCCGCGCTGGTGGCGGCGAGCCTGCTGTTCATCCCTCTGTTGCTCTCCGCGTGCGGGTCGGGCAGCGGGCAGCTCAGCGTCAGCATCACCGGTGCGCACACCGGCAGGACGGGGTACGTCGCCACCGACCCGACCACGTACCCGCAGTACTCCCCGGGCGACGAGGCGATCTTCACGGTGCACGTGGTCAACAATGGGCCGGGCACGGTCACCGGCGTCACGGTGCACGTCACCCTCCCGGAGGTCTTCCGCTACCACGCCACCACCGGGATCAGGGCGCCCGGCGCGACGCGCACCCAACCGCTTGACGCGGCGGTGAACAGCACCACCCCGATCTTCGGCCTCTGGACGCTGTCGCCACCGGGGGCGGCCGGGGCGGGGGTGGCCACGTCCGTCGACATCACCTTCACCGTGTACATCAACGGCCAGCCTGGCGGCGCGGTTGTGCAGGCGTATGCCGCGGGTGACACCAACGCGGGCCAGACCAACGCCACGGGCTACAACGTGATCGTCCAGCCCGCCGCCAAGCTCACCGCCCTGGTGAGCGTCAGCCCCGGCACCGCCAAGCGTGGCGCCACGGTGACCTACCAGGTGAGGATCATCAACGGTGGCACCGGGAACGCCAAGAACGTCGGCGTGCTGATCACCCTGCCACCGGTGATGACCTTCGCGAGCAGCGTGACCCCCTTCGCCGGCAACGGGACACGCAGCGCCGGTGTCGACCCCATCCGCAACACGCTCGAGGTGTACTACGACGGCTTCACCTTGCCGCCGCTCAGCAACGCCGGACCCGGCTACGTGGTCATCGTGTTCAAGGCGGCAGTTCTGGGCGCCGGGCGCAGCTTCAGCACCCCCGCGCCGACCGCGACAGCCACCCCAGGAAACTCGGACAATCAGGGTGCGACACCGAGCGCCACAGCCTCGAACGGTCCGGCCCCGAGCAGCGCCGCCTCGACCGTCCCGCCCGGAACCTACACGGTCGACGCCAACATCACCGACAGCGCCGGTGACACCTACAGCCTGCACGCGGTCGCGCCGGTTTCAGTCGGCTGAGCTAGCGCCGGGCCGCATTTGGCCTGTGCTATCCTGCCCTTTCGCGTCAACCTGCGGCACACCCGCCCGCGCGGGTGCGGTTCCGCCAATCTCTCTCACGAGCAAGCATGTACGCCATCCTTTCGCACGGCGGCCGCCAGTACCGGGTCAGCGCCGGGGATCGCCTGGTCGTCGACCGCCTCGACGCCGAGGTCGGCAGTGTCGTCGGCCTAGAGCCCGTCCTGCTCACTGGCGGAGAGGGCACCACCGCGGTGGGCAAAGAAGTCGACGGTCTTCGCGTCGCGGTGACCGTGATCGCGCACCGCCGCGGCGAGAAGCTGCGCATCTTCAAGTACAAGGCCAAGAAGCGCTCGCGCAAGGCGGCCGGATATCGCAGCGACCTCACCGAACTGCGCGTCGAGTCGATCCTCGCCAGGGGCGCGACCCTGCCCCGGGCGAGCGCCGCGCGCAGCACGCGCAGCGCCGAGAGTTCCGCGAGCGCGCCCGGTGAGCAGGCGCCGAAGGCGCAACGTCGCAGTGCCGCCACCGCGTCTGCGACAGCTGCGCCGACCCCGAAGCCGGCACCGAAGGCCGCCCCAGCGGGGGTCAAGACCGCGACCGCGCCGAAGCCGCAGACCAAGCCGAAGCCGCAGGCCGAGCCGAAGCCGCAGGCCAAGCCGAAGCCGCAGGCCAAGCCGAAGGCGCAGACCAGGCCGAAGGCGCAGACCAAGCCGAAGGCGAGCGCGACATCGACGGGCGACGCCAAGTCGGCTCCCAAGCGCACCGGCTCGAGCGCGCGCGGCCGAGAAAAGAAGAACGATGGCGCATAAGAAGGGCGGCGGAAGCTCGCGCAACGGCCGCGACAGCGCCGGCCGCCGCCTCGGCATCAAGCGCCAGGACGGCGAAGTGGTGCTCGCAGGCTCCATCCTGGTGCGCCAACGCGGCACCAAGATCCTCGCCGGTGAGAACGTCGGCGTCGGCCGCGATCACACCCTGTACGCGCGCGCCACCGGGCTGGTCGCGTTCGACAGCACCGGCAAGGACCGGACCCGCGCCAACGTGCGCTCGCTGCCCATCATCGAGGTCGGTGAGCTGGTCGAGCTGGACGAGGTCGTCGAGGCGCCGTCCAGCGCCGGGTAGCGGGAGCACCGGCCACGTTCCTCGACGAGGTGACCATCGACGTCGCCGGCGGTGACGGCGGACGCGGTGCGGTGAGCTTCCGCCGCGAGAAGTACGTCCCCACGGGCGGCCCGGACGGAGGCGACGGCGGCCGCGGCGGCGATGTTGTGCTGCGGGCTGACTCCACGGACCCAACTCTCGCTGGCTTCCGCGAGCGCCGTCGCTTCCACGCTCCGGCCGGTGGCGCTGGCGGAAAGAACATGCGCCACGGCGCCGCGGGCGCCGACATCGTGCTGCACGTACCTGCCGGGACGATCGTGCGCGACGCCGACACCGATGAACTGCTCTGCGACCTCGACCGCACGGGGGCGCGCACGGTGGTCGGCCGTGGCGGACGGGGCGGCCGTGGCAACACACACTTCGCGTCGGCGACACGACAGACGCCACGGATCGGCGAGCTCGGCGAGCGCGGCGCCAGCCGGCGCATCCATCTCGAGCTTAAGCTGATCGCCGACATAGGTTTGGTCGGGCTGCCGAACGCAGGCAAGTCGACACTGCTGGCGGCGCTCACAGGCGCCCACCCGAAGATCGCGTCGTACCCCTTCACCACGCTGCACCCCAATCTCGGGGTCGCCGAGACGGCATCGGGCATGACCCTGGTCGTCGCCGACGTCCCGGGGCTGATCGCCGGGGCTCATCGCGGCATCGGCCTCGGCCTCGACTTCCTCCGTCACCTGGAGCGCACCCGGGCGCTTGTGCATCTTGTCGACGCCACCCAGGCCCAGGAGGCGGTCGCCGACGCCATCACCGCCGTGGACCGCGAGCTGACGGCATTCAGCGAGGCGCTGGCCGCCAAGCCGCGATTGCTGGTGCTCAACAAGAGTGACCTGCTCGATGACGACCACCGCGCCCGGGTTCGTGCGAGCCACCCCGACACGCCGCTGATCGCAGCAGCCGACCTCGAGGGCACATCCGAGCTTCTCGAGCGAGCCGCCGCACTGGTGGTGGCGGCGCGAACAGCCGAGCTGGAGGCCGCGCTGTCGCAACCGGGCGAGCCGGGCGAGCACCGCCTCTACCGCCGCCGTCCCCGCCGCCAGGCGCCGGCGGTCTCGCGCGACGGCGACGTCTATCGCGTGACCGCTGACGGCATCGAACGGCTGGTCGCGATGACCGACATGGACAGCGACGAAGCGGTCGCGCGCCTCCAGCAGAAGCTCCGCAGCACCGGCGTCGACGCCGCACTCGCGGCCGCAGGGTGTGTTGACGGCGACACAGTGCGCATCGGCGAGCTCGAGTTCGTGTACGCCGATGACAGCTGAGTTTCCCCGCGTCGCTGTGCTCGGCGGGACGTTCGACCCGGTGCACAACGCGCACCTGGTTCTCGCCAGCGGCGCTCGCGACGCCATCGGCGCAGACGAGGCGTGGCTGGTGCCGGCGCACACGCCGCCCCTGCGCGATGAGCCGGTCGCGCCGGCACACCTCCGCCTGGCCATGCTGGAGACCGCGGTGCGCAGCACGCCAGGCGTCGCGGTCCTCGATGTCGAGCTGCGCCGCCGCGGTAGGTCCTACACCATCGACACCCTGGAGGCGTTGCGCGAGAAGTACCCCGACAGGGAGCCATGGTGGGTCGTAGGTGCCGATGCTGCGCGGCGCATCCACGAATGGCACCGCAGCGATGAACTTCTCGCCACCATTTGCCTGGTTGTCGTGCAGCGCGCCGGCTCACCGCCTTTCGCCGAGGCGCAGGCCCGGGCGCTGGGGCTGGACCTGGGCAGGACGGTGGTCCTCCAGCTCACGCCGCCACCGGTCAGCGCGTCCGAGGTGCGCAGCCGCGTCGCCCAGGGAAAGCCGATCACGGGGCTGGTCCCCGCCGCGGTCGCCGACATCATCGCGGCCAGCGGGCTCTACCGATCGGCTGCGGTGCGATAATGCTCGCGGATGACGCCTGACGACCTCGCCGCGCGGATCGCCGTGGCGGCGTCTGACAAGAAGGCGCGGGACGTCGTCACCATCGACCTTCGCGGCAAGACCACCATCGCAGACTTCTTCGTAATCTGTGAAGGTGACACCGACCGGCAAGTTCGTGCCATTGTCGACAGTATCGAGGAGTCCTGCCGCGTGGCCGAAGTGCGTCCACTGTCAACCACCGGGTTGAAGGACGCCTCGTGGGCGTGCCTGGACTATGACTCCGTCATCGTGCACGTCTTCCTGCCCGGCGAGCGCACGTTCTACGACCTCGAGGGGTTGTGGAACTCTGTCGCAGCGGCCCGCGCCGCGGTGGACTGACCGGCGCGCTACAAGGGCGCTGTGTTGAACCCCGGCGAGGTGCCGAGCATGCTGACCACGCTGATGGCGGCGAAGATCAACGCGATCGCCGCGGCGGCGCAGGCGCCGTACACGGTTACCAGCTCCCACGCCTTGAGGTCGCGGCCGCCGACGCGACGCAGCGGAGGGAGCGCCAGCCCGACCAGGGCGCCGGTGATGAACCCGCCGATGTGCGCGACGTTGGCGACGTTGGGAACCACGAATCCGAAGACGACCACGAACGCGGCGTACGTGATCGCGTACTGGCGCATGGCGTTGGCTATGCCCACCGGCACGTCGCGGCCCTGGACTCGGCCGAGCACGAAGAGCAGGCCGAGCAACCCCATGATCCCGCCCGAGGCACCGACAGTCAGCGCCACGCCGCTGGTGACGGCGGCGACCAGCACTGTGGCGAGCCCGGCGCCGACGGCACCGACCAGGAACGTCGCCAGGAGCACGCGCCACCCGTACAGCTGCTCAACCAGCCGGCCGACGATGTACATCGCGAATGAGTTGAAGATGACGTGCAGCGGCAGCCCGGACAATCCAAGCCCGCCGCCGCCGGGATCGTGGAGAAACGCGTACGAGACGAAGCGCCACCAGTCCGGCTGGAGGTTGGAGAGCGCTCCCATGGCGAACAGGCCGTCGCCGCCGCTGCTGCGGAGCAGCATCTTCTCCCCGATGAACACAGCAACGAACGCCGCGATCAGGGAGTAGGTGGCAATCGGCCTCGCGTTGAGCTGGGCCCGCGCGGGGGCACTGTAGCCACGGGCCACCGCCTGGCGCTCCGCGAGGTCGACCGCGGCGAGCGTCGGCGCCTCCTGGCCCCCGACCAGCGTGGTAGCACGCGCCCGGATGTCGCGCGGGGTGGGAAGATCGGGCGGCGGAGGCAGCAGTACCGACACCTCACCCGCTGCGTCGACTGCGACTGCCCCAACCTGGACGGCCGCGTTCGTCGCCGGTCCGGTCAGCACACCCGGAACGGAGCCGAGGGCGACGATCAGGACGTCGCAGCGCTCTGCTCCCTGGACGGCCAGGCGCTCAGCGCCCCAACGCGCCGCCGCAGCGCATCGGGCAGCGAGGTCCGGCCCCGTGCCCGCCGGGTTGGGCGCTGGCGTGTAGAAACCAACGAACACGGCACGCCGGCCGGTCCAGCTGGCTGCACCCAGCTCGTACTTGCCGTCCCCGAGCTCTCCCAGCCGCGAATCGCTGGGGTCGGTCAGGCGCAGCCGGAAGCGCGTCACCAGGTCCAAGGCGACCGCGCGCGCGAGCGCAGGCGGCTGTGGCGGCAGCCCCGGTGGCGGGGGAGGGGGCGGGGCCGCCTCGGTCACTCCGGGCAGTCTACCCAGCGCCTGGAGGCCGGGTCACCTCTTCCTGGGCGGGCGGGGTTTGACGGCGGGAAGGGTCGGTTTCGGCCGCGCGGTTGGCGTCGGCTCGCCGGCCGAGGGAACCGGCGTCGGAAGAGCATCGCCCGGGGCCGGCGGGCTGGTCCCCGCGTACGGGCAGTCCGCGGGAAGCCCTGGGGGCACGGGGCTGCCGGCGGGGCCCCAGTAGTAGCAGCCGCCGCCCGGGACGCCGATGCCACTCTGGCTCCCCGGGAGATAGAAGTCGGCGTTGTCGCCGCTTCCCACAGCGACGATGTCCTTGGGCATGGTGTACCAGTCCGCCTTGACGCCGGCCAGCGCCTTGATCATGTCCTTGTGCCAGATCGGCGCGGCCCCGGTGATACCGGTCGAGTTGTCGAGGTGACCGCACGCGTTGTTGAGGGGCTTCATGCCGTAGTGGGCGAGGTCCTGTGGGCTGAAGGGATCGTCAACGCCCTGGCCGTTGTAGACCACGTTGCCCCGCCGGATCGCGTTCGCCATGGTCGCGCGATCCTGCCCCTGCAGGCATGAGTTGTAGGGGTTGCCCACCCACACAGTGCTGACCAGATCGGGCGTCCAACCCACCGTCCAGTTGTCGAGGAAGAACTCGGCCGTCCCGGTCTTGGCGCTCACCCGGCGGTCGGGGAGCGTGAGGTCCCCGTGGGCACCGAAGTCCATGACCCGGTTGGCGTCGTTGCTGGTGATCTCGTCGAGGATGAAGGCCACGTTCTCCGGGACCACGCGGCGGGCGGTGGCGTCGGGATTGAGCGTGAAGAGTGTCTTGCCACTGCTGCGATCGACGATGTGATCCACTGGACTGGGGTCGTGGTGCACGCCGAGGTCGGCGATCGTCGCCGCGCCGTCGGCGAGCTCGAGCGGGCTGATCCCGTAGGGGAGCGACCCCAGCGTGGCTGCGTAGAACTTCGGACCGGGACGGTTGTTGGGATCGTTGAGCGAGGTGAGCCCCGCGGCGATCTCGAGGTTGGTGATGTAGGGAATCCCCACCGCGGCCTCCACCTTCACCGCGGGAACGTTGAGCGAGTTGCCTAGGCAGGTCTTCACCACGCAGGTGCCGTGCCAACGGCGGTCGTAGTTGAGCGGTGAGTAGGTAGGCTGGCCCGGTCCCGGCGACAGGTGCACCGCCGCGTCGAGGATGGGCGTCGTCATCGTGTACATGTGCGACGCGATCGCCGCCGTGTACGTGAAGAGCTTGATGGTCGACCCCGGGCTTCGCGGCGTCGTCGCCATGTTGGTCTGGCCGACGGTGGGATCCGTGTAATCCCAAGTGCCGACGAGGGCCAGCACCCTGCCCGTCTTGGGGTCGAGGTTCACGATGGCGCCGTCCTTGGCGTTGTGGCCGATGCGGATCTTGGCGATGCCGTTGTGGAGCTCGGTCTGCGCAGCTTCCTGCTTGGCCTTGTCGATGGTGGTGAAAATGTCCCAGCCGCCGGGGTTGATGTAGTTGCCGCCGTAGTGGTCGTTGAGCCAGTTGATGACGTAGTCCTTGACGCTCGGATAGGAGTTCGGATTGCTCTCCGACCAGCCGTGGAATGTGAGCTTCTCGGCGAGCGCGAGGTCCGCCTGCGCCTGGGTGATGTCGCCGTTGCTGACCATCGCCCCGAGCACCACGCTCTGCCGAGCCTTGGCCTCCGGGTTGGCGCCGTTGTCAAGCACCGGGTTGAGGGTCGTCGGTGACTGCGGCAATCCGGCGAGCATCGCGGATTCCGCGAGATCGAGCTGCTTGGCCGGCTTGAAGAAGTAGAGCTCGGCGGCGGTCTCGATGCCGATCGCGTGGTTCCCGTACGGGACGCGATTGAGGTACATCTCGAGGATCTGGTTCTTGGTGAAGTTGGAGTCGAGCTCATTGCCGAGCACGATCTCCTTGATCTTGTAGTCGATGGATCGTTCGGGGCTGTTGAAGAAGCTGATCTTGGCGAGCTGTTCGGTGATCGTGGACGCGCCGCTGGTGTTGGTGTGGCGCACGTTGTCCCAGGCGGCCTTGATGAGGCGCGGCAGATCCCACGATCCCTCGCTGTAGAAGTGCCGGTCCTCGACGTCGATGGTGGCCTGCCTCATGTAGATCGATGTGTTGTCGAGCGCGACGTGGACATGGCGCACGTCGTTGTCGTTGAACACCGCGATCAGGTTGCCCTGCGCGTCGTAGACGTGGCTGTCCAGTGGCGGCTCCATGGCCGCGACCGTGGCGGCGTCCGGAAGCTGGGAGCGGTACGACGCGTAGGCGACGAAGACCGCGGCCACCATCCCGCCGGCGACCGAGCCGAACGCCGCCAGCACGATGAGCAGGACGCGCAGCCGCCGCCGGGGGCGGTCCCGGTGGAGGTTCGCCCGGCGCCTCCTTGGGGGCGACGGCGGCGCCGAGCTCCGGGGCGGCCGCCGCCCGCGCCGTGGGCGCGCGGACAGGCTGCCGCGGGGACGGCTCGGTCGCGATGATCTGGAGCGCACGGAAATCCTCAGTACCGACCGCGTTCGCGCCAGCGGTGGAACGGGCCTCGGCGGGGCTGGTTACGCGGGACGGAGCAGGACCGCGAGGACGTAGAGGGCCGTCACCACGGCGAGAAACAGGCCGCCGGCGAGCACCACGCCGAGGCCCTCTTCGATCCAGAACGGCCCGATGCGGCGGCGGTCCTTGGCCCCCTCGTCGATGGGAACGGGCTGCATCGCTCCAGAGCCTAGCAGGCGGTCCCCCGGACGCCCCCGCTCCGAGTTGACGGCGACAGCGCGCGGCGATTGTCCGACGGCCTGTCACTCGATGACGCGGCTTGGCAACGGCTCGAATCCGTCGAAGTGCCCGATGACACAATCGGCGCTGATGGCTGTCTTTGCCGCTGCCCCTGTGACATCTCCGATTGCCCTGCCGCCGGAGCCTCGGACTGCCGAGGAGACGGGCCTGCCCTTCAGCTTCATCTGCGACCTGGTCCTCAAGGTCCTGTACTTCAACGGCAACATGCTGGGCCGCGACCTCGCCGCCCACACCTGCCTGCCGTTCACCTTCCTCGAGGGCACCCTCAAGTTCCTCGCCGACGAGGGCTACATCAGCACCACCGGGGTGCGCATGACCTCGCTGGCTCACGGCGAAACCCTGAGCGCCGGCATGGAGCACCAGATCTCAGGAACGGGGCGGCAGAAGGCCCGCGAGCTAATGGAGCTCAACCAGTACGCCGGCCCGGCGCCGGTGCCCATCGCCGAGTACAGCGCCATGGCCGAGCAGCAGGCCGGGGTGGATGGCGTGGTCAACCGCGCCCGCCTCCACGACGCGTTCAGCAACCTCGTGCTCTCCGAGAGCGTGCTCGATCACCTCGGGCCCGCCCTGAGCGCGCGCGAGGCCATCTTCCTGCACGGGCCACCGGGCAACGGCAAGACCACCATCGCCGAGGCGGCGGCCTCGCTCATGGGCCCACCTGTGTTCGTGCCGCGTGCCCTCTACGTGCACGGCGAGATCGTCAGGTTCTTCGATCCCATCCACCACGTGGCCATCGACCGCGAGCTCCCCGCCCACGACCGCCGCTGGCAGCTGGTGCAGCGCCCCGCGGTCAAGGTAGGTGGTGAGCTGACCCCGCGCATGCTCGAGCTCAGCTACGACAGCACGCTGGGTTTCTACGAGGCGTCGATGCAGCTGAAGGCCAACGGGGGACTATTCCTGATCGACGACTTCGGGCGCCAGCAGAACATGTCGCCGCGCGACCTGCTCAACCGGCTGATCGTGCCTCTCGAGAAGCACGTCGACTACGCCAACATCAGCCGCGCCGGCACCACTGTCGCCGTGCCGTTCACCTGCCTGCTCATCCTCTCCACCAACATGCGCCCGCAGAACCTCATGGACGAGGCGTTCCTGCGCCGCGTCCATTTCAAGGTGCACGTCCCCGACCCCACCGAGGATGAGTACCGTGAGATCTGGCGGCGGCGCTGCATGAGCGAGGGCCTGCGCGTGGAGGAGGACGTGATCACCCGCCTCATCGAGCGCCACTACACCGCCAAGGGCCGGGCGTTGCACGGGTCACATCCACGCGACCTGCTCAATCACATCATCCACGCGGCCCGGTACTTCGGCCGTCCGGTGGCCATGACCGACAGCCTCATGGAGTGGGCCTGTGAGACCTACTTCGTCGATGAGGACGGCAGCTAGACAGCAGCCGCCTCTCTGGCCCGCTCAGGGACAGGCCCTCCGGACGTGGCGCTCAGGCGGCCTGTCTGGCCCGGGATGCCCCCGCCCGCGACGCGGCGCGGGCCACGGCCCGCCTCCGTGCGCGTACCCGCAGGCGCCAGAGGATCAGAAGGGCGATCAGCGCGCCGACTGCGATGATCACCCATGGGCTGATCACCAGCATCCGCTTGGTGAGCAGGATCTGGGTGGTACCCGACGTGGTGGTGGCCGGGTACGTCACGGTGACGCTCAGCGTCACGAGGTCGATCGGAAACGCAGGCTGGCCGCCGACGCCGAACGAGCGCCAGCGTGCGATGGGAAGGAGTGACTGCCCGATGCGCTGCTGCGTCGGGGTGCTGGCCATCCAGGTCGTCACCTCGTTCTCGCCCCAGAACTGCACGGCTGAGTGGCCGGTGTTGTGCACCGTCAGCTGACCCGCGACCTGGTCGCCGACCACCAGGTCGGGCAGGTGGATCGGACCGACGTTGAAACCGGCCACCTGGAGGTCAGCCGCCAGGCTCCGAGCACGGGGGCCGGGGACATCGATGGTGAAGAAACCGCCGATCTCGTTGATGATCTTCACCCCGGACCCGGTGGCGACCGGACGAACCACGAAACCGAGGTAGTACAGGTCGGGAGCGATGACGGCAGGCATGTGCACGGTGACGGACGCGTCGATGTACCCCATCGCGGGGACCACCAAGGGACCAGAGGGGAAAAAGGCCCGCGTGGACCAGAGCGGGTCAGCGCCCCCCGTGAAGGTGACACGACCATTGTCGCCGAGGTTGAGGCCCATGCTGATGATCGTCACAGTGACCGGGTTGGGGGTTGGGTCCAGGACCCTGAAGGCGATCTGGCCGGTCTCACCGGGGTGAAGCGGCGTCGCTTGCGATGGGACCGAGACGGCAATCGAGCGCGGGGCCGCCGTCGGCGATGGTGACGCCGCCACCACTGCAAGCGGCATGCACATGAGCACACACGTGATCGTGATGCCCCCTGCCAAAGACCGCTTCATGATTCCCGCCAAGGAAGTTGCCGACGTCAGGTGTAGTTCGGTGCGACCGTGTATGTGATGGTGTCGGTGAATGTCGTCGCCTGCACCGAGTAGTCGATCGCGGTGCGATCGGTGATGGCGATGGTGTCTGCCGTCGCGCCGGTTGCAGTAGCGTGAGTGGCGATCACCTCACCGGCGGGGGTGTAGCCGGCGTACTTCGTACCCGTGAACCCGGCGTCGATGGTGGCACCCGTTCCGGTGACGGTGTAGCCGGTGTTGGCCGCACCGGGCCACGCCACCGAGGTCGCCTTGCCGGTCGACACCTGAGCAATGGTCGGGTTTCCCGTTGCAGCGCTCTGCAGGTGGGTGGCCAGGTCGCTCACGGTCAGCGTGTACCCCGAGTTGGCGTTGGTGAGCACGGTCAGGTTGATCACGCGGCTCTGGTCGGCAAGCGCCGGAAGGCTCGGGTCCATCGCCAGCGTGAACGACGGCGTGTCGAGTGTGAACGTCAGGCTCTTTGCCACGACGATGGTCTTGGCCGTATTGGATGCGGCGAAGGTGACCGAAGGCCCGGGGGAGATCGTGTCGATCGTGGCCGGTACTCCGGTCTGCGTCGTGATTGCGGTGGTGTACGTGCCCGCCGCCGGGTTGGTCAAACCCGAGAAGTCAATGTAGATCGGGATGCCTGCGGCAACGGCCGCGGGCGCGGTGACCGTGTAGGTGATCGTCTGCCCAGCGCGCGCCACGGTTCCCGCACCAATGCCGTAGGCTACGACGATTGCGGGCGCGCCGCCCAGTCCGGCGCCGGAGACCACGAAGGTGATCTTGGCGATGGTGCCAGCGGTTGCCGTCTTGAACGAGTAGGCGTACTCCACGGCGGCGGCGCCCGCCTGGTTGTTCGAGACGGACCAGGTGTTATTGGTGAGCGCGCCTGCAAAGACAGACTGGGTCGATATGACGAGCAGCGACGAGGCAACCGCGAATGCTGCAATGAGCGGTAGAAGCCGCTGACGCATGCCTTTCTGGGTCGATCCGGGGGCAATTTCTACTGTTGGGGAATTCATTGATTGTGATGATCCCTGCGGGAGACCTCCCAAGCCGTTGGGGCCGCCGAAACGCGACGGCCTCTTCACGACGGCGTTGCACTCGACGTGACCGGTCCGCCTGACGCGACCCACCCGTTGCACTAATCGTCATGCCCCCCAGACCTATACTCGGCTCGGCCTCGCGCGGAGTACGGGGCGGTAGCTCAGCTGGGAGAGCGCTGCCCTCGCACGGCAGAGGTCGGGGGTTCGAGTCCCCCCCGCTCCACTTTAGTCGCCTGAACTCCGTTCAGCTGAATTCAACCTTTCGTAGGCATGTCTTCGGCTGTCTAGCGCAACCAAGGATACTGCTGTCGCTTGCCGTGACCTTGTCCGTGGGCTAAGCTGCTGGCCCAGGAGGGCAAGTTTGGCTTCCACGTTCGTCCCTCGTCCCAAGCCGAAGCGGCGTGACTACTACGACGCCGGACCCGAGCTCGCTGGCCCTTCAAGACCAGCTCGCCGAGTTGCCGCCGACGGCCGGCCCACGGTGCAGGACGCGGTTCACGCTCTGCTGCATCACCATCGCATCGACTGGTCCGTCACGACCCTGCGTAACGCCGAGTATTACCTCATCAAGGGGCGCTGGCCCGAGTACCTGGCTCATCACGACATCGTCTTCCTCGACCAGCTGAGCACGCAGAGCCTGGAGAACTACATGGCCGTGCACGCGGAGGTTCTCAAGCCCAGCACACTTGTCAAATTCCGCGGCTACGCTCGGGCGCTGGCGAAGTTCTGCGCCGAGAGCCGCGGGTTCGAGGCGCCGCTGTTGGGCGACGGACGCGAGCTTCCCAAGCCTCGAGTACCCCGACGGAAGCTGCCGATGGCACTCAACCGAGACGAAGAGGCCCGCGTGGTCGCGAGCGCGGCACCCGGTCGCGACCGGCTCATCGTCGCGACTCTGCTCGGTACCGGGCTGCGCGTCGGCGAGGTGTGTGCCCTAACGATGGAGCACTTGGACGGCCTGAAGGGCCGGCCGCCACGACTGACGATCGTCGGCAACGTCCACAATCGAGCGCTGACCAAGAACGGCCGGGACCGCATCGTCGGCTTTCGCGATGCGTACCGAACCGTCCCCCGTGACCTCCTGGAATGGGCCGCAACCGGCCGCCCGAGGAGCCACCTCCGTGATCTCTTTCTGTCCAACCCTGACCAGGCGCTTACCACGTGGGGTGTCGAGCAGCTGATGCAGCGCATCGGCAGGACGGCGGCCGTGCGCTGCAACCCACATCGACTGCGCCACACGTGGGCTACTCGCTGCGCCGACGCTGGCATGCCGATGTTCCACCTGCAACTTTTGGGTGGATGGGAATCGGTCGAGATGGTTCGCCGGTACTACACAGCATCGGACATCGAGGCAATCAACTCCCTCGACCGGTTCCGGTCCTAGATACCTGCGGTAACGGTGCTAAACAGCAGGGTCGGCGCAGTGGTCGCCAGTGCCTCCAGGATGCGGCGTGCCGTCGCCAGCCGCGTCGGCCGCCCTGTCAGGGCGTTGTAGATCGTGCCGCGGCTGACACCCGCTGCCAATGCCAGGGAGTCGGCGGTTAAGCCGCGCATCACCATGACCTCCCTCAGGGTGCCCGTGTTGAAGCAACGATCCTCCCCGTTCCAAACCCGCTCGTGACGATCGCCGTCTGGGGCTGATCCGCGACCCGCCGCCGGCGCGGAAATCGACCGGCGATCCACCTGCGGCGTCGGCTGTGCAGCCCTGCGCAGTGGCGGGTTGGTCCGCTGGGGTCCCAGCGGAGTTTCGGTGGCATGCAGCGGCGGTCCGAGCTCGAGTTGCATGCGCTGTCAACCGCCAGGGGTGGACGCGGTCGGAAAGCTGGGTGCGCACCAGGCACCGTGCGACGGAAGTGTTGGAGTTCTGTTGGCGAGCCGTTGGTGCCGAGGCAGCGTCGGCGCTGACCGGCACCAACGTGGCGCCACGCCCAGGCCTGGGCGCTGGAGTCGAAGGCAGGTCGGACTGGAGGCCGCCTCCCAAACAGCCAGCAGGGGCTGAGAATGCCCGCGATCGGCACCGCGCATGTCCTACTTCCTACCCGACCAGGCTCAGCGGCTCGCGAGCGGCGAGCGTCTGGGTGATGCGGATGACGGTCCGGTCACTCGCGGCCTGGTGGCGTAGAACGTTGTACAGACATGCCCTGCTGACGCCGGCTGCGGTCGCGAACTCGGATACGGTCCAACCACGGGCCACGATCGCCATCCGCAGACGCACGGGCTGGAACCTTCCGGACGCTGCACTCCACAGGGCGGCGTTTGCGGGCGGTTGAATGCTCACCAGCTCCTCGGCGGAATGCTCTGCTCCCATACTCAGTTAACCTCTGTTTGGGCCCCTCAATCGGACACTTGGTTCTGGAGCCACAGCTTTTTGCCCCGCACGTGACCAGTTTCGACCTCGTCGCACGCTTCGGCGAGGCCTGAGATGCTCGTTGGCCCTCAACCCTCAGAACCGCGTATCCAGGTCGATAGCGGACTTAAGGACGCAAGTTGGAGCGACCACGGCTTGACGGTTGGGCACGATGCGCTGGTGCGCGACTCCCCGGGTGCCCTTTCCGGACCCGCCCGGTAACCGCTGCTGCGGCTAACCGCTGATCACCAGTCCACATTCGTCCACAATAGTTCACGCCAGTCACGAGTCAGGCCTTGGACATCCGATGGACACGTGTGGGACACGTCCCCGTGATGTCAGTTTGGCGGCTGCGGATCCTCGCCAGGAGAAGCCCGCGGCGGACCCGATCGGTTGTCGAGCAGCCTCCCGATCGCCGACATAGTCAGCCCGTGCCGCTGCAAGATTTCGCTAGGTCTGCCGGAAGCAGGATCGGCGAGCGCCAAGAGGAGATGCTCGGAGCCGAGCACCTCGCCCCGCTGGGCAGCCAATGCAACGGCGCGGCGCCTGAGCTCATCGAAAGCGCGGTCATCGGCGTCGTCAGGCAGCCCGGCGACGAGTTGTCGGTCGTCGTGAAGAGGGCGAACCGGTAGGCCACTGGGTGGCCGCCGGGAGAGCTGGTCCCTGACGTTGTCGAGACCGGCCCCGAGACCCTGAAGAAGGTGCGCGGCGAGACCCTCACCCTCGATGAGCACGCCGAGCAGAAGGTGCTCGGTGCCCACCTCCTCAGCGCCCATCGATCGAGCTTCCTCGAAGCTGAGCTCGATCACCTTCTTGACACGGGCCGTCGGCACGATCTGGCGGATGGTGATGGGCTCGTTGCGGCCGAGGATCTCCGCCATCGCGGAACGCACCGCATTGATCTCGACCCCGAGACTTCTCAGAACGACGGCGGCGCCGCCCGCGCCTTCGCGGAGCACTCCCAATAGAAGATGCTCCGTGCCGATGTAGGAATGGTGAGCGCGCTCAGCCTCCTCCTGTGCGAGCACGAGTGCCGTCTTGGCGGCGTCGCTGAAACGCTCGATCGGGTCCACGCCGCGACCCCTCAGTGGTGGGGTGTATCGCGCGCCAACAGTGTGCTCTCATAGGACAGTGGGGGCCAGTCAACGCCGCCCGCCGAGAGCATGCCCGTCCGATTGGCGTCCGGGCAGCGGTGGGACGTGGGTGACCTCTGCCACATGTCGTTGCTCTCGCAGCGCTCGACTGCGCCCCAGCACGTTGTTCAATCATGGAGCACGTTCGGCTGCCCGCTGCATGCCTCACCAAGGCCATTAAAACGTTGCTGCCCACTCATTCTAGATTCGTCCACAATAGTTCACGCCAGTATCGACATCAACTAGGCACAGACTTGCTCGCTCTGCGAGCCTGGGGAGGTGTTCACCGCCACCACCTCGCCATCGTCGGTGTGCCCATGCTGAACATCGGCAAGCTGGGCCACGACGCTGCCGAGTACTACCTCGAGACGGTGGCCAGCGGCGTGGAGGACTACTACCTTCACGCTGGCGAGGCGCCGGGTCAATGGCTGGGAGCTGGGGCGCGAGCCCTCGCCCTGCGCGGCGAGGTCAGCGGCGACGAGCTGCGCCGCCTTCTCGGTGGCACGCATCCGGCAAGCGGTGAGCCGTTCAGCCACGCCCAGGGCGGACGCG